>DASVEX010000001.1:0-15494 GCA_036380335.1 Propionibacteriaceae bacterium
CTGAAGATCTCACGTGCCGCTTCCGCGTCGGGCCGCTCGATCTTGATCTTCACATCAAGGCGTCCAGGTCGCAAGATCGCCGGATCGATCATGTCCTCACGGGTGGAGGCGCCGATGATGATCACGTTATCGAGGCCCTCCACGCCGTCGATCTCACTCAGCAGCTGCGGCACGATGGTGTTCTCCACATCGGAGGAGACACCGGAGCCTCGGGTCCGGAACAGCGAGTCCATCTCGTCGAAGAAAACGATCACCGGCATGCCGTCCGTTGCCTTGTCGCGAGCCCGCTGGAACACCAGCCGAATGTGTCGTTCAGTCTCGCCGACGTACTTGTTCAACAGCTCAGGACCCTTGATATTAAGGAAAAAGCTGCGTCCTTCCTCACCTGTCCGCTCGCTGACCTTCTTCGCCAGTGAGTTGGCGACCGCCTTGGCGATCAAGGTCTTGCCACAGCCCGGAGGTCCATAGAGCAAGATGCCCTTGGGTGCCTTGAGCTCGTGCTCGTCGAAGAGCTCCTTGTGCAGGAACGGCAGCTCCACGGCGTCGCGGATCGCCTCGATCTGGTTACCCAGGCCGCCGATCACGGTGTAGTCGATGTCAGGCACCTCTTCCAGCACCAGCTCTTCGACGTCCAGCTTGGGAATCCGCTCGTACGCGAAATGCACCCGACGATCGATCAACAACGAGTCTCCGGAGCGCAGGTGTTGATCATGAAGACGGTACGCAAGGCGGACGACGCTTTCCTCATCGCCGTGGCCGATCACCAACGCGCGGTCACCGTCCTCGAGCATCTCCTTGAGCAGTACGACTTCGCCGACCTCATCGAACTCGAGGACTTTCACCACGTTCATCGCCTCGTTGATCATGACCTCCTTGCCGGGGGTCAATGCTTCAAGATCAACATCGGGGCTCACGCTGACCCGCATCTTGCGGCCGGAGGTGTAGATGTCCGCAGTGCTGTCCTCATGCCCGGCAAGAAAAACTGCGAAGGTCGCCGGGGGCTGGGCCAGCCGGTCGACTTCGCTCTTCAAAGACACGATCTGATCCCGCGCCTCACGCAGCGTCGCTGCGAGACGCTCATTGTTGGCAGCCGCAGTTCTCGCATCGGAACGAGCATCAGCCAGCCGACGCTCCAGCATGGCGATGTCATGGGGATGGGACGTGACCCGGTCCCGGAGCCTGTCGAGCTCGTCTTTGAGCGCACCAATTTGAGCTATCAAGGATTCGCGGTCCTCATACGCCCCGCGATCACGAATAGATCCGGCCATGACACACCTCCTGTCAAGACACTACCCGGGCAGGTTGTGCGGTCCCTTGTAATCATCTCCGTACGCGCCGGGCGCTGGGCGACGTTTGCGTAACGGTGCTGTGAAGCCTGGTGCCATTCGCCGTGCAGTGATCACGAATCCCGTGTGGCCCACCATGTCATGCCGCGGCCGCACGGCAAGTCCCTCCACGTGCCAGGCCCGGACCAGCGATTCCGTCGCCTCTGGCTCGGTAAAGCCGCCGTGGACTCGCAGCGTCTCCACAGTCTGCGCAAGCTGGGTCGTCGTTGTCACATACGCGCAGAACACCCCACCAGGCACGATCACCTTGGCCAGCGCGGCCACGCATTCCCATGGCGCGAGCATGTCCAACACGACCCGATCGACGGGCTCATCGGTGATCGAGCCAACCAGATCGCCGACCCGCAGCTCCCAGTTGGTGGGCGTCGCGGCGAAGAAGTTCGCCACGTTCCGGCGGGCAAAGTTGGCAAAATCCTCGCGCCGCTCATAGGAGGTCAGGGTGCCACTCGGACCGATGCTGCGAAGCAAGCTACAGGTCAATGCACCTGAACCGGCGCCTGCCTCCAGGACTCGCGCGCCGGGAAAAATGTCGGCACTCATCAAGATCTGCGCCGCATCCTTGGGATAAACAACGGCGGCGCCGCGCGGCATGCTGACGGTGAATTCGTGTAATAGCGGCCTCATGGCCAGAAACGGCATGCCGCCGGTCGTGTTGACCACCATGCCTTCAGGCTGCGCGATGAGGTCGTCGTGGCTGACCGAACCCTTGGTGGTATGGAACAGGCCGCCGGTGGCCAGCACGATTGAATGCCGACGTCCTTTCGGATCGGTCAGGGAGATCCGCTCCCCCACCTCAAACGGGCCGCGCCGAACGCCGGAGAGCTCGAGGTGGTCAGGCATTGCTGATACCGAAGAATCCCAGCTGCCAGCCAGGGCCGAACGAGCCGCCTGACATCTCCACGCCTCGGCGTATGTAGAGATGCTCATCGGACTGGCTGAACGGCAGCATGATCAGATCGACGGCCGCCTGCTTCTGCAGCAGGGCCAGCAACCGGTCTGCGGTGGCAGCGTCGGTGGTCGCGCGAAATTCGTTCTCGATGCTGCTGACCGTCGAATCAACGGTGGGCAGCGGCGCATCCAGATAGGGCTGCAGCCAGGCGAGCGCGGTTGATGTCCACGCCTTCCGGTCAACCAGATTTAGATCCGCGTTCAGATCACCTGGCCTGAGCTGGACGCTGAGACCGCCGGTGTTCTCCAGTCGCGAGCGGATCTGAGCAGCGAGGTCTTGGCCGTTGGGCATGGTCGAGTCGTAGCCCAGCGTGAGGTTGATGCGGCTCTTCCAGGTGACCTTGGGCTTGGCCTTCCCACCGAGGGGAAATGCGGCCGTGTGTCCCTCGACGCCGGTAGGAACGAGGGAATCGGAGGTGCGATCTCCTTGCAGGGCCACCGCGATGGCTTGCCGCAGATCCTTGTCCGACCGCATCCTCGAGCTCGGCGACCACTCGAGCTGCAGGACCCGGGCGCCGCCCAGCACGGTTTCGGTAAAGCCGTTGAGGGTCTGGCGATCGGGATTCTGCCGTACTTGTTGGCTGAACCTGGTGACGGCCGCCGTGTCGAGACCCCTCCAGACCACATCGACCGCGCCCCGACTCATGGCGTCCTCGATGGTCGGGGAGTCGGCGACGCTGCGGTAGACCAGCGCGGGGAGGCGCGCGGGGTTGCGGCCCACGTACGCGTCGTACTTGTTGAGCTGAAGCTGACTTCCGGTGTATTTGGTCACCAGGAACGGCCCGGAGCCGATGATCGGATCATTCGGATCTTGCACCCGGTCCGCGTCATAGACCTCCTCATCAACGATCGACGCTGCGGGAGAAGCGAGTGCCCAGCCGAACTGGGTATCCGGCCTGCTCAACACGAACCGTACGGTCTTGGTGTCTGGCGTCTGGATTCTGCGGAACGACGAGAGCGCGGCGGCTGAGGAACCGGGGACCTTGAGACGAGCAGCGCGCTCGATGCTGAACTTCACGTCGCTGGACGTCAGCGGATGGCCGTTGTGAAACGCCAGATCGTCGTTGAGGGTGCAGGTGTAAATGGTTGCCGAGGTGAACAGGCAATCCCGGGCCGCGTCGGGCTTGAGCACCGAGCCGCCCGGATCGGCCGTCATCAGCCGCTGGAACACGTTCAGCGCGAGCACCGTTGAGGCGGCGTCGGTGATCGCCGCCGGGTCGGTGACTCGGATCTGGTCGGTCGACATCACCGTGAACGGTCGTGGGGTCGAGCTTGCAGTCGGGGTGGGAACGGGCCGTTCTCCTGGGGTTCGGCAACCAGCGAGGAGCAAAAGCAGAGCGACTGCCATCAGTACACAGCGGGTCAGGCGCTCCTTTCGCTGCTCGCGCAATGCCGACGCTCGCAGAGGGTTAGTCGCCATCGAACTGCTCCAGCACTCGCGCCAGGGTGGTCACGTCCAATTCCGCGAGAGAACGCACATGGAATCGCCGGGGAGCCCGCGGAATTTCTACTCGGTGGGGTATGGCAACGACGAGCGCCCCTGCCGCGTTGCCGGAGCGGCAGCCCGTCTCGGAATCCTCGAAAACCACGCAGTGTCGTGGTGATACCCCGAGAGCCGTGCACGCCTTCTCGTACGGCTCCGGATGCGGCTTGCCACGGCTTACCTCGTCACCGGCGACCGTCACCTGGAAGGTGCCCTCCGGAAGCTGGCTGAGCGCTGCGTCCAGCAGCACCCGATACGACGCCGACACCAAGGCGCACGGAACACCCGCCTCGGAACACGACTTGAGCAACTCGATCGCTCCAGGACGCCAGACAAGTGGATTGCTCTTGACATGGCCGACGACCGCTGTCAGAAGCTGGTCAACCACCCACGCCGGGCTCAGATCAACTCGGCCAATGGCATTGAGGATGTACGACCCTGAATCCAGCAGCGAGTTGCCGACCAGCTGCTCGGCATGCTCTTGGGACCACGTGCCGCCGAGCTTGTCGATCAGGTCGTACTCTGCAGCAACCCACAGTGGCTCCGTATCGGCCAGCGTGCCGTCGAAGTCCCACAGCGCGGCCGCCAGGGTGGAAATTGTGGTGTCGCTCATGGCGCGGCCATTCTTCCAGCCGCAGCCAGACGCGCAAATCTACGGTTGGCTACCGCTCTACCGGGCGTTGAAGTACTTCGCCTCGGGATGGTGCACGATCATGGCGTCGGTGGACTGCTCAGGATGCAGCTGTAGCTCCTCGGACAGCTCCACTCCGATTCGCTCCGGACGGAGCAATGCCACGAGCTTGCGGCGATCGTCCAGCTCCGGACAGGCGGGATAGCCAAAGGAGTACCGCGAGCCGCGGTAGGCCTGGTCACGGATCATCTCCTCCATCGGACCGTCGGCGCGGGCAAAGCCGAAATCCGCGCGAATTCGGGCGTGCCACAGCTCGGCCAGCGCTTCGGTCAACTGCACGCTGAGCCCGTGCAACTCCAGATAGTCCCGGTAGGCGTTGTGCTCGAACAGACTGGCGGTCACCTTCGCGACCTGCGATCCCATCGTGACAAGGTGGAATGCCACGACGTCGGGTCCCTTGAGTGCCGCCA
Organism: Propionibacteriaceae bacterium; assembly: GCA_036380335.1. GTDB lineage: Bacteria > Actinomycetota > Actinomycetes > Propionibacteriales > Propionibacteriaceae > Microlunatus. Next base: position 4,879 of record DASVEX010000001.1, read on the forward strand.
GATCGCGATCGCGGAAGAAGTCCGCCAAGCACAGGTAGCGTCCCCGCGTCTGCCGCGGGAAGGTGTAGCGGTGCAGCTCGGCTCCTGGGTCGGTGACTTCGGATCCGGGACGCAGTACGACAAGGTCGTTGCCCTCGCTGTAGCACGGCCAATATCCATAGATCACCGCGAACTCCGCGATCGCATCGGTCTGGATCCGGTCCAGCCACAGCCGCAGCCGCGGCCAGCCCTCGGTTTCTACCAGCTCCTCGTACGATGGCCCGTTCCTAGAACCTCGTAACCCCCATTGGCCCATGAAGGTGGCCCGTTCGTCGAGATAGCCAGTCACATCGGCTAGCGAGATGCCCTTGACGATCCGGTCGCCCCAGAACGGCGGAGTCGGGACGTCGATGTCGATCGCGACATCGGAGCGGCGGGGCAGCTCGGTCTCCACGCGATCTTCGACAAGGGTTGACCCGCGGGCCTTGACCCGGCGTTCGCGCGGCGCCGGCAGCGCGGCTCCCTCTTCGCCGCGTTTCACCGCCATCAGGGCATCCATCAGTCGCAGTCCTTCGAACGCGTCCCGGGCGTACCGGACCTCGCCGGCAAAGACCTCGCGAAGATCTTGCTCGACGTATGCCCGGGTGAGCGCCGCCCCGCCGAGAAACACCGGGTATGCGGTCGCAATCCCCCGGCGATTGAGCTCTTCGAGGTTCTCCTTCATGACGACCGTGGACTTGACCAGCAGACCCGACATGCCGATGACATCAGCGTGATGCTCCTGGGCGGCGTCGATAATCGCACCGATCGGCTGCTTGATGCCCAAATTCACCACGGTGTATCCGTTGTTGGTCAAGATGATGTCGACCAAGTTCTTGCCGATGTCGTGCACATCACCCTTGACTGTGGCGAGCACGATGGTGCCCTTGCCGCGGGCGTCGGTCTTCTCCAGATGTGGCTCCAGGTACGCGACCGCGGTCTTCATCACCTCAGCCGACTGCAGCACAAAGGGCAGCTGCATCTGGCCCGATCCGAAGAGCTCGCCGACTACCCGCATGCCGGCCAGCAGGTCGGTGTTGATGATCTCCATCGCCGGCATACCCGTAGCCAGCGCTGCGTCAAGGTCGTCTGTGAGACCTTTGGCTTCCCCGTCGATGATGCGACGCTGCAGTCGTTCCCCGACGGGAAGCGTGAGGAGCTCCGCGGCGCGCTCAGCTCTGGCGTCGGCTGTCGTCACACCTTCGAAAAGCTCCAGGAAGTGTTGCAGCGGGTCGTAAGCAGGCTCAGTGTCGGTGGCCGGCCGCCGCCGGTCGTAGACCATGTCGAGCGCCACTTCCCGTTGCTCGTCGGGGATCCGGGCCATCGGGATGATCTTGGCGGCATGCACGATGGCGGAGTCCAGGCCGGCTTGGATGCATTCGTTGAGAAACACCGAATTGAGCACCACGCGTGCCGCGGGGTTCAGACCGAAGGAGACATTGGACAGGCCCAGCGTCGTCTGGACATCGGGGAAGAGCCGCTTCACTTCGCGGATGGCATCGATCGTCTCGATGCCGTCCCGGCGGGTTTCCTCTTGTCCGGTGGCAATCGGGAAGGTCAGGCAGTCGAGAATGATGTCGCTCTGGCGCAGCCCGAAGTTCTCCGTGATGTCGGTGATCGCCCGCTGCGCGACGCGTACCTTCCACTCTGCGGTCCGCGCCTGGCCTTCCTCGTCAATGGTGAGCACGATCACCGCAGCGCCGTGCTCCGCGACGAGGCTCATCACCCGGCTGAATCGAGATTCGGGCCCGTCGCCGTCTTCGTAGTTGGCGGAGTTGATCACCGCGCGGCCGCCGAGACATTCCAGGCCTGCTTGCAGCACCGCCGGCTCGGTGGAGTCCAGCACGATGGGCAGGGTCGATGCGGTCGCCAGCCGGAAGGCAACGTTCCGCATGTCGGCGACGCCGTCTCGGCCGACATAGTCGACATTGAGATCGAGCATGTGGGCGCCGTCGCGGATCTGGGACCGGGCGATGTCGACGCAGTCATCCCAGCGCTCGGCCAGCAGGGCATCGCGGAACGCCTTCGACCCGTTGGCGTTGGTCCGCTCTCCGATGGAGAGGTAGCTGATGTCCTGCCGGAACGGCACCTCGGCGTACAACGAAGCAGCGGCTGCGATATGGCTAGTCGAGCGATCCGCCGCCTGCCGGCCTTCGAGGCGTTTGACCACCTGCCGGAGGTGCTCTGGTCCGGTGCCGCAGCAACCACCCACCAATCCGAGTCCGAACTCGCCGACGAACTGCTCGAGCGCGTCTGCCAGCTCGACCGGCTGCAGCGGATAAACCGCCCCTTTGGCAGTCAGTTGCGGCAGACCGGCATTCGGCATGCAGCTGACCCCGACCGTCGCGTACCGGGAGAGATGTCGCAGATGCTCGCTCATCTCCGATGGGCCGGTCGCACAGTTCAGCCCGATCAAGTCGATGCCGAGCGGCTCGAGTGAGGTGAGCGCGGCACCGATCTCGGATCCGAGCAGCATGGTGCCCGTGGTCTCGACCGTCACGTGCACGATCACCGGAAGATCGCGCCCGGCGTACGCCAGCGCCCGTTTGGCACCCAGCGTGGCGGCCTTGGTTTGTAGCAGATCTTGGGAGGTTTCGATGAGCACGGCGTCGACGCCGCCAGCAAGGAGACCTTCGACTTGCTGCTGATAGGCGTCGCGCAATTGGGCGTAGGAAATATGGCCGAGCGTTGGCAGCTTGGTGCCCGGGCCGACGCTGCCGAGCACCCAGCGTGGCCGCTCCGGTGTGCTGTACGCGTCAGCGGACTCGCGGGCAATCCGCGCTGCGGCCTCAGCCAACTCGGAGATGCGGTGCGCAATGCCGTATTCCCCGAGCGCGGAGAGATTGGTGCCGAACGAGTTGGTCTCGACTGCATCGACGCCGACGTTGAAGTACGCGTCGTGAATCGCCCGGACGATATCTGGACGGGTGACGTTCAGGATCTCGTTGCAGCCTTCCAGCTGATCGAAGTCCTGCAGGGTCAAGTCATAACCCTGCAGCATCGTGCCCATTGCCCCGTCGGCGATCACAACACGTTGTGACAAGGTTGTTCGCAGGTCTGGCGTCAGGCCATCGGGCATCTCGCGAGAATAATCGCCTCGGGCCGGCTCGGCACTGAACTACCACGATGTGGAGCGCGAGTCCGTCAGCGCCGCGACGGCTACAGTAAAACCCATGCCCGACTCCCCCAGCTCGGCCGGTCGAGACCTGCGCGATCTGGTCGACCCGGTGGTGGTGATGGCTTTCGGGGGCTGGAACGACGCGGGAAACGCGGCGACCGGAGCCGTCGAACATCTTGCCGAGACATACCAGGCCGAATCGGTCTACGCACTGGACCCTGACGAGTTCTATGACTTCCAAGTCAACCGCCCCCGCGTGGAGCTCACCGAGGACGATGAGCGCGAGATCACCTGGCCCACCACGGAATTGAAGATCGCCGAGCTGCCGGACGGTCGCGACTTGATCTTGGTCCAAGGCCTGGAGCCCAATCTGCGGTGGCGACAGTTCAGTACCTTGATCGCATCAGCGCTGAGCTCCGCGAACGTGACCCGGGTGCATCTGCTCGGTGCCCTGCTTGCCGACACCCCGCACACCCGCCCGATCCCGGTCTCGGTATCGACCCAGAACCGGGAGTTGATGAAGCAGCTCGGACTCGCGCCATCGAGCTATGAAGGTCCAACCGGCATCATCGGCGTACTCGGCGACGTCCTGAGCCGCGGTGGGGTGGACGTTCTCACACTGTGGTCGGCTATCCCGCACTACGTCTCGCACCCGCCGTGCCCGAAGGCCACATTGGCGCTGCTCTCCCAGCTGGAGCGAGTACTCGACACCTCTCTTGATCTTGGTGAACTGACCGAGCTCGCTAGGGCCTGGGAGCGGGGCGTTGACGAGCTGGCTGCCGAAGACTCCGAGGTCGCCGAGTACGTCGCGTCGCTGGAGCAGATGCAGGATGCCACCGAGCTGCCCGAGGCCAGCGGTGATGCCATCGCCGCCGAATTCGAGCGCTACCTACGCCGCCGCAAGGGTTAGGTAGCTGCAACAGCGAGTTCGCGCAGCTTGGCCACTGCGGCGTCGGGATCCTCAGCGCCGAATACCGATGATCCGGCCACGAAAGAGTCGACGCCCGCCGCCGCGCAGCGTTCGATCGTCTTGGCCGAGACGCCGCCGTCGATCTGCAGCCAGATATCACCACCAAGCTTGTCCAGTATCGCCCGCGTCCGGGTGATCTTGGGAAGGCACATGTCGAGGAAGCTCTGACCGCCGAAGCCCGGCTCAACGGTCATGATCAGCACCATGTCGAGCTCCGGCAGCAGGTCTTCGTACGGCTCGATCGGCGTGGCGGGTTTGAGCGCCAAGGCGGCCCGGGCCCCCAGCTTGCGTAGCTCACGAGCCAGCCGCACCGGCGCCGCCGCGGCCTCCACGTGAAAGGTGACCGATTCCGCTCCAGCTTCCGCGTACGCCGGCGCCCAGCGGTCGGGCTGCTCGATCATCAGATGAATGTCCAAGATCTTGTCGGTAATCTTGCGGATCGATTCGACGACAGGGAGCCCGAGCGTCAGGTTCGGCACGAAATGGTTGTCCATCACGTCAACATGGATCGCGTCCGAGCTCGGCACACTTTCAATCGCCGTCTGCAGATTCGCGAAGTCGGCCGACAGGATGCTCGGCATGATTCTCGGGGCCACGATGCCGACTCTAGTGTTATCCGCGCCGAGCGAGCTTGGCGAGCGAGGCAATCAAGCACGCGTCTTGCGGAGGTAGGCCGCGAACATGGCGTCGGTACCGTGTCGATGCGGCCACAGCTGCAGATACGGGCCAAGAGCAGCATCCGGAACCTCGGGCAGCAACTGGGTAGCCGGAATCACCTCGACGTCACTGCGTACGGCGAGGACTTCGCTCAGCACGTCACTGGTTTCGCGGCGATGTGGCGAGCAGGTCATGTAGCCGACGATGCCGCCTGGAGCGGCGCTGTCAATGGCGGAGGCCAGTAGTGCCAGTTGCAGCGGGTGCAGTTGCTCCACGTCCGCCGGTCCGCGCCGCCAGCGGGACTCCGTCCGGCGCCGGAGTGCACCCAGCCCGGTACACGGCACATCGGCCAGCACGCGGGCAAACGAGGCGGAGCGCCAAGCGGGCCGGGTACCGTCGGCGACCACAACTGTCGGTATCGATCCGTCGCCGGCATAGGCGCGTAGCGCAGCAGTGACCAGCATCGCCCGGTGCGGCGCCACATCCGCTGCCAGCAGTTTGCTGCCATCCAGACGCGTCAGACCCGCCAGCAGCGCGGATTTGCCGCCGGGCCCGGCGCAGAGGTCCAGCCACCAGCCCGGTGGACCAGCCACCCTGGTGAGCGCCCAGGTCACCAGCTGGGATCCCTCGTCCTGCACACCAACTCGGCCATCCCGGACGAGCGCAAGGTCGGCAGGATCGCCACGCCAGCGGGCGCCAAAGGGCGAGTAGCCGCTGGGCTCCGCTCCGGCGCGTGCCAGGTCGTCCACCTCGGCGAGACCTGGACGGACAGCCAGGCTGATAGCCGGACTGTGATTGTTGGCGGCCAGCGCCTGCTCGAGCTCCGGCGGCTCCAGCAGTTCGGCGTACGCGTCAACGATCCAGCGCGGATGTGCGGTCTGCAATGCCAGCCGATCATGATCATCGAGCCCTTCCGAGAGCTGGTCCAGCCACTCGTCCAGGCTCCGTTCGGCGATACGGCGTAGCACAGCATTGACCAGCCCGGTGACCCGCTCGCCGACCGTGGCGGCGGCCAGATCAACGCCTGCGGCGACCGCGGCCGGCGTGGGAACCCGCATGGCGAGGATCTGATGCGCGCCGAGTCGCAGCAGGTCCACGACGGCGGGTTGAAACTCCTTGAGCGGTCGGCCGGCCGCTGCCACGATGATCGTGTCGTAACTACCCTGCCAGCGACAGGTCCCGGCCAGCAGCTCGGTGGCGAAGGCCGCGTCGCGACCGGTCAGCCGACGCTCCCGAAGCAGCGCGGGCAGCACGAGGTTGGCATAGGCCCCGTCGCCGTTTACGGCCCTTAGCGCGTCGAAGGCAGCCCGTCGGGCCCGATCGGGACGGCGACGTCTCTGACTGCGCGCGGTGTCGGGACTGCTCACTCAAGCTCAATCAGGCGGGCACCGAGTTGCGGCTCGGCATCGAAGGCAACGCCGCGCGCCCAGTCGGCGGCGGCCATCGGCTTCTTCCCTTGGGCTTGCACCTCACCAAGTTCCAGGGCTCGAGTCCCGGTGCCGACATGCACGGAACGCTTCGTGATCTCCAGTGCGCCGGGCGAGAGAACGAGGCTGGAGAGCTGCGCTGAGTTGATCTTGAACCGATCGTCGTCGAAGGTGGTCCACGCCCCGGGTGCCGGAAAGCAGCCACGAATCAGCCGATGGATGACATCGGCCGATTGGCGCCAATCGATCTCAGCATCCTGCACGGTGATCTTGGACGCGTAGCTCACCTGAGCATCAGTCTCCGGCTGTGGGGACGGGGTAAGCGTGCCGTCCTCGATCCCGTCGACGGTGTCGACGAGCAGTTGGGCACCGCTGAGCGAGAGGCGGTGTAACAGGTCGCCAGCCGTATCGTCCGGGCGGATCGGCTCGGTGACCGAAGCGAAGATCGGTCCCGCATCGAGCTCGAGCACGATCCGGAAGGTGGTCGCGCCGGTGCTTTGATCACCCGCCAGAATGGCGCGCTGCACAGGCGCTGCCCCTCGCCAGGCCGGCAGCACCGAGAAGTGCAGGTTGACCCAACCATGACGCGGAATGTCGAGTACACGCTGCGGAAGCAACGCCCCGTACGCGACGACGGGACAGCAATCCGGGGCCAGCTCGGTGAGCCGGTCGACGAACCCTTCATCGCGCGGCCGCTGCGGCTTGAGAAGCTCGATGCCCAGCTCGCCGGCCCGCAGCGCGACAGGACTTGCGGAATGCTTCTTGCCCCGGCCACTGGGGGCATCCGGGCGAGTGACCACGGCGAGGACCTCATGGCGGGACTTGACCAGCGCGTCCAGGGATGGGATCGCGACATCCGGAGTGCCGCCGAAGACAATTCGCACCGGAGGAGTCTAGGGCGCACATGACCATGCGCGCTGAGCTCGTCGAAGCGCGCCCTTCGACGAGCTCAGGGCGCATCAAGATCGACTCGTCACCTGGCGGACATAGCGGCCACTGAGATCTTCCAGTCGTTCCCGAAGATCGGCGAAAAGGCGAACGGTCAGGTTGCCCGGCCAGTCGGCAGGAAGCCACGCCGCGGGCAAGCCGGGGTCGACGTACGGGATGACGCGCCAGGCGTCGACGCAGCCGATCCAGGCCTCAAACGCCTGGCGGGGAGTGAGGTCGGAGGCCGCCACAGATCCGTAGGCAGACAGGAAACTCTGATGTCGTGCGGCGATGGCCGGCAGGTCCCACCATTGCCCGACGGCGCTCTCGAGGCCACCGGCTACCCGAGTCTCATTAGCCAAAAAGATGGCGGCCGACGTGCGTACGCCGAGATCGGCAAGGATCTCCTCCACCTCTGCAGCGAGATACTCCGGGCAGATCCAGAGCGCGGCCGAGACTGTGCCGCAGCCGATTCCTGCCAGCCGACGGCGTAGCTGATGCCGCAGCTGCCGTTGGCTTTCCGGGATCGAATACGAAATCAGGCACCAGCGGTCCGATGGGTCCATCTGACGCGCTGTGTAGATGCGACGGTCGCCCCGCTCCAGGGCCAGAATGGCGGTTTGTCCCAGCGCGCAACCGGCCCTGCCATCCCGCACCTCGGGATCGAGCAGGCTCTTGCTACGCACCCGAAGTATGGCTGTCCGGGTCCGCGTCTGGCTGACCCCCACCGTCGCCATCAGCTCGGTCAACGCCGAGGCGGCGATCCAGCCACCACACTGACGCAGATAGCACCCGACAATCGTGCGAAGCAGCGAGGTGGCGCTACCGGAGCGGGATTCCCCATCATCGGAAACAGATGTGCGCTGAGCCTGTCGAAGCGCGTGCCCTTCGACAGGCGCCGTCCTGAGCTTGTCGAAGGGCTCAGGGCACATCACGCGACAACACCTCCCGCACGGCCAGCAGACCCCGATACACCTCGGCGAAGCTGGTGCTCAACGGCGAGAGCCCGATCCGCAGTCCGTCGGGCGGACGGAAGTCCGGAATCACGCCCCGCTCCCAGAGCCGAGCTGTCGCCACGCGAAACTCAGGATGCTCCAGCGTGATGTGACTCCCCCGCCGCGCCGGGTCCCGAGGCGAGCCGATATGTACCCCGAGCGGGTCTAGGACCTGGTCGGAGATCTCCATCGCGAACTCGGTCAGCGCAATTGACTTGGCTCGAATCGCCGCAATTCCGGCTCGTTCAATGAGCGCCAGCATGTCTTGGATGGCAAGCATCCCGATGATCGACGGAGTTCCGCTGAGAAAGCGACGGATGCCATCGGAGGGCGTGTAGTGCTCCGCCATCGCAAACGGACTCGCCGAACCCATCCAGCCTTGGATGGGCTGCCGGAGACGCTGAAGGAGATCGGCGCGCACGTAACCGAAAGCCGGTGAGCCGGGCCCGCCATTGAGGTACTTGTACGTGCAGCCGACCGCCAGGTCGACTTGCCAGTCATCGAGCTGCTGCGGGATCACGCCGACCGAATGACAGACATCCCAGAGCACCAGCGCACCATGATCATGAGCCAGCGCTGTGATCGCGGGCACGTCGGCCAGATAGCCGGATCGAAAGGCCACGTCGCTGAGCAAGACGAGCGCGGTGCGCGACCCGACCACTTCACTCACCTGATCGGCGGTGATGCCGCCGCTCCGCTCCGCCCTCAACCACTGCAGGTACGACCCCAGCTCAGCAGCAATCCCCTCCACAACAAAGCGATCGGTAGGAAAGTTGCCGATGTCGACGATGATCTCGTCTCGCCCAGGCTGGCTTGCCAACGCGGCCCGAATCCACTTGTAGAGCATCACGCTCGTTGAGTCGCCAACGACAGTCTGGCCGGACGTCGCGCCCAACGCGACGCGACCGATCTCATCACCGATGCGTATCGGATCATCCATCCAGCCCTCGTCCCAGGCGCGGATGAGCCGCTTCCCCCAGATCTGATCAACAAAGCTGCCGATCCTGTCACGGGTCGCCCGAAGTGGACGACCTAAAGAGTTGCCGTCGAGGTAGGCGCAGATTGCCGGATCGTCTGAGCCGATGAACTCATCGCGGAAGCCGGCGAGCTGGTCGGCTGCGTCGAGGGCTGCGGCCCGGTCGGCGAGTTCATCCGTCATGCGATGGCTCTTTCTTCGATGACGCCCATCAGCCGGCGGGCCTGACTCATCCAGACCATGGTCTCGGCTGCGTCGTTCGGCAGTGGAAGCAATGCGTGCACCGCAGATCGGACAGGCAGACCGTCGCGTCCTGGATTGGTGGTCATGGCTTGCAGGAGAGCGTCACCGGCGAGGCCAGCTTCGCCCAGAGCACCGATCTCCTCCGATCGGGGCCCGACCGGCGTTGGGCCGTTCCCCATGTCGGTGCCGTAATGCAGCCGCCCCCCAGCCCGGATGAACCGACCAGCATTGTCGAGCGCCCTCTCACGGTCGGCGTCAGGGTGAATCGCAAATGTCGACGTCCAGATCATGGAGCGCGCCATCGCATCGATCAGATCAGCGGGCAGTAGCTCAGTCCATGGCACGTGGACAAGGATGTCGGCGCCGGCCTCGAAGGCGCGGCCGGCTTGATCTTCACCCTCGGCATGGACGCCGACCGGCAGCTGATGCCGGTGTGCGGCGCGTACTACGGCAACGAGCGTCGCGTCATCGAGCAGCGGCGCACCGCTGTGCAACACCAGTTTGATGACGTCGTGCCCGTACGCGGCGGCCTCCTCGACCGCACGTACGCCGTCCTCAGGTCCGGCCAGTTCTCGTATCGATCCGGGCGGGGCCCAGCCCCGGTCGGTCGGGTAGCCGCCAACTGCGGTCAGGAACGGCCCAGCGATCTTGACGATGCCGCCAGTCGGTGAGTTGATCTTCCAGTTACGCGCTACCTGCGGTATCCACCCGAGGTCGTGAACCTCGACGACAGCTGTGTCGGCCAGTGCGGCGGCAGCTACCAGACCAAGATGGACATGCCGGTCGACGATGCCAGGCATGACCGCCCCCGGAAGCCTCGGTACTCCAGCCCGCTGAACGGCGGCAAGGCCGGATTCGACAGGCTGCAGCCGACCGGCCACCTCCTCGACGACCGTTGGTCCGTAGCGATGACCGATCCAGAGATCGTCAACGGCAAACCTCGCGCTCATCTGCCGATCTCGGTTCGCACCGCATAGAGCTCGGGAAAGAAGGTCAAGTCCAATGCCTTGTGCAAAAAGCTCACTCCAGATGACCCGCCGGTGCCGGTCTTGAAGCCGATCGTGCGCTGCACAGTCCGCAGATGACGAAATCGCCAGAACTGGAAGTTGTCCTCCACATCGACCAGCGATTCGCAGGCTTCGTAGAGGTCGAAAGCGCGGTCGACAGCGTCGTAGATGGACTGGAAGACCGGGATCAGCGCCGGCTGCAGCACCCAGGGTCGCCGTACGTCGCGCTGCAGCACGTCGTCTGGAACCTCCAGCCCGCGGCGGGCCAGAAAGCTCAA
>DASVEX010000002.1:0-41918 GCA_036380335.1 Propionibacteriaceae bacterium
AACGCGAGATACAGCACGACAAGCCAGTCGTGCAGACTCTCCGGCAGCTGGATGCCAGGAGCTGATCCTGCTGTCGGCCAGAGCGCCGCCACGGCTGTCACCAATGTGATCATGGACAGCTGTACCAGGCTGAGGCTGAGGGTGGTTTCGGGAGTGCTGAACCGCCCAAGGGCAACGATGTGACCGGCGTAGATCACGGCCGCGATGAGCGTCAGCAGCTCGCCGAAGCCGATCGAGAACCCGTGCAGTGCCAAGACGCCGAGCCCGATTGTGGCCAGCACCGCCGCCAGCCAGGTCAGTGGCGGAACCCGGCGGCGCAGGACGACAGCCGTCAACAGGGGCGTCGCCACCACGTACAACCCGGTAACGAAGCCCGAAACGCTGGCGGTGGTGTGCGCCAGCCCTGCCGTCTGCAGAATCTGGGCTGCGCCGTATAAGAGCCCGAGCAGGGAGCCATAGCCCACCACGGCCCGTGTCAGCTGAAGCCGCGGCGCTGCAATCACCGCAAGTGCCACACTCGCGATGGCGAACCGGATGGTCAGCAGATCGGCGACTGGGATACGGGTCACCACATCCTTGATCAAGAAGAACGTCGATCCCCATACCGCAGTCATCACCAGTAACGCCAGAAACGCCAGCACCTCCGGACGGGACCTGGCAGCGGGCATCGCCCCAGCCTAGAGCGATGATCCAGGTCTACTGGCTCACCCATACACCGATCTGAACGCACCGAATCGCTCACAGATATGACTGAGGTTCCCGGCGGTACGTGGGCTTCGATGTATGTGGGGTTTTGCTAGTTGCGGAGCAGGTGTCACTGCACAATGAGTGGCATCGCACTGAGAATGAACGGCTTGAGGGCCTCGCTCGAACGCTGCGCGAACTGTTCGACCTGTTGCAGAAGCGTGGCGCTTGAACGCGACGCGGCCCGCAAAGCCGCGAAGCTGGCCGTCAGACCACGTACAGGATGACCGTTGACCCTCGCGGTGCCTCGGTACGCACACCCGGGTTGCTGTAGATCACGTAACCGACTCCATTGCGTTTAACGCCGACCGGCTGCACCTTGGTCTTGAAGCCGGCCTGTCGCATCAGCTTCCTCGCCGCCGGAAGTGCCATCCGCTGCACGTCAGGCACCGTCGCCATCTTGGCTCCGAGTGATCGGGTGAGGGTGATGGTGTCGCCGGGTTCGCCGCGACCAGAGCGTGGGTCCTGGCGGAGCACGAGGTCCTTGGCGACCTTCTTGGAGTACGCACTTCGCTCGACCACCCGGAAACCGGCGGCACTGAGGGCGGCGAGTGCGGAGTCGTAGGGAGTTCCCTGGTAGTTGGTGATCAGCAGAGGCTTCGGGCCGACTGACACCACCAGATCGATACGGGTGCCCTTCTTCAGACGGGCGCCGGGTGACTCCGAGGCGCGGAGGACCGTACCGGCGGCAACTTTCTCACTGAATCCATTGACAACCTTGCCAACGGCGAGCTTCGCCTTCTCGATCGCGCCCTCAGCCGCAGATCGAGTCAGTCCAACGACAACGGGCATGGAATAGCGTTCCGGACCCTGGGACAGGGCAGCCTCGATAGTGCTACCCCGCTCCACTTTGGACCCAGGTCGGGGAGTCGTGGAGATCACCATGCCGCGGCCGATCGTCTCGCTGTACGCGTCGGAGAAGTCGACCGATAGGCCGGACTTGCTCGCCATCTGTTGGGCCTCAGCTCTGCTGAGCGAGGAAAGGTCCGGCGCTGTCGTGAACCGACCCTCAGTCAGATACCAGCCGGCGAGCGCAGCCGAGGCCGACAGCATGACCACCAGCAAGAAGGCCAGCCAGCCCCTGCGACGCTTTCGGGCCCGGCGTTCGCGCTCCGCAGCCAACCGCTCGGGAGACAGTTCGTGCAGTGGTCTGGCGACTGCCGGCGGCGGCGCGTCGATCACCGTGCGGGACCCGGCCGACGGTGGAGACGCCACCCGGCCGTTCACCGTCGGTGCCGGTACGTGCTGCGTCACCTCGTAGTCGGCGCGCTCGCGCGGCTTTGGCCGACCGTCTGCAGGCGGCCGTGGGGTGCTGGTTAGCTCGCGCGTCAGGTCGGGATCGTCGGGAAGACCTCGCTCCAATGCCAGCCGAGCGCGCCGTACCTGCGACAACAAGACTCGTGCATCGGGTTGGCGCAGATTCGCATCCCGAGCGGTGGCGCGAGTGACCAGAGCATCGACATACGGCGGAATGCGTCCAGCGGTCGGGCCCGTCGAGGGTGGCGGCACGTCACGGTGCACGTGCGCGTACGCGATCTGGATGGGTGTGTCGCCGGTATGCGGTTTGCGCCCGGTCAGCAGTTCGAACAGCACCACACCTGCGCTGTAGACATCTGATCGCGAGTCCGCCCGGCCCGCCATCACCAGCTCTGGAGGGAGGTAGGACACGGTGCCGATCAGCAGCCCCTGAGTGGCCGTGTTGGTCTGCGACGACACGGCTTTAGCCAGCCCGAAGTCGGCGACCTTGATGCGCCCCCGGTCGCTGATCAACACGTTCTCAGGCTTCACATCTCGGTGCACGAGCCCGGCGTCGTGGGCCACGGCAAGGGCAACCAGCACCGGCTCCATGATCTCCAGCGCCCGGCTCGGAGTCATCGGCGCTTCCCGATTGAGTACGTCGCGCAGTGTCTGTCCTGGCACGTACTCCATCACGATGTAGGGGCGACTGTTCGGCCCTTCGAGGTCCTGACCTTGATCAAAAACCGAGACAACATTCGGATGGGACAGCCTGGCTGCCGCTCGCGCCTCGCGATCGAACTTCCGCGCGAATTCAGCCTCGTCACCGAGCCCGACATGCATGACCTTGACAGCGACCGTACGCGTCAGGCGGGTGTCGACTGCCCGGTAGACGGTGGCCATTCCACCACGCGCCAGACGCTGGGTGATCTCGTAGCGACCGTCCAAAACGCGACCCACCAATGGGTCGCCAACGGTCGTCATTGTCACGTCTGCTCCATACACGGTGGGGAAGGTGGCCGTGCTGTCCTCGGGCCCGAGTTTAGAAGTCACCGCGTTCTGCCAGGACCAAGGCGCGCCGCGACCCGTCGATTCGTCGTGCATTAACGGTTAGTGCCCCGCGCCAGGAATCTGCCAGCTATGTGCACCGCCCACGCGGCGCCTGGTGGCGTTCTCCTCGGTCGACATACGACCCGGTATCCCTCCCTCGTCGGCCTTGCCAGGCATCCACGTGGACGACGCACATAGGCACCACATTCCTGGCGCAGGACACTAGTCGATTCGTCCGACATGAGTCGAGGATGCCTCAGCGTAGCGGCGAACCGGAATACGCCCTGCGCCGTGCGCCAGGCGACCGGCTCGGACGGCGTACTTCATCGCCTCGGCCATTCGTACCGGATCCTCGGCACGGGTAACAGCAGATGCCAACAGCACGGCGTCACAACCAAGCTCCATGGCGAGGGCCGCCTCAGAGGCGGTACCGATGCCAGCATCAAGGACGACGGGCACCGTGGCATGTTCGACGATCAGCTCGATGTTGTGCGGATTGCGGATGCCGAGCCCAGAGCCGATGGGCGCGCCGAGCGGCATCACTGCCGCGCAGCCGGCACTGGCCAGCTTCCGCGCCAAGACCGGATCGTCATTGGTGTAGGGGAGTACGACGAACCCGTCGGCGACAAGCCGTTCGGCTGCATCCAGCAACTCGATCGGATCCGGCAGCAGCGTGATCTCATCGGCGATCACCTCGAGCTTGATCCAGCTGGTCCCCAGTGCCTCCCGGGCCAGCTGGGCAGTCAGTACCGCGTCCGCGCTGGTATAGCAGCCGGCGGTATTGGGCAGTACGGCGATCTGATGACGATCGAGGATTTCGAGCAGAGACCCGGGAGCAGCCACCTCGATACGGCGCATCGCGACCGTGGTCAGCTCGGTGCCGGATGCTAGCAGCGCGGCCTCCATCACTTCCAGGCTCGGCGCGCCGCCGGTGCCCATGATCAACCGCGAACTGAACTCCTTACCAGCGATGATCAGCCGATCAGCGTCGCTGATCGCCGAGTCGGTCACTGCACGTAGATCAACCACCTTGCACCGCCGTCACGATCTCTACCGTGGCTCCCTCCGTTAGCTCGATCGTCGCGTGCTGGCTCCGCGGGATTACCTCACCATTCACGGCAACCGCCATGCCGCGCGGAGCGGCCGCACCATCTCCTAGGTCGAGGACGTCGCTCAGCCGCACCGGCGGATCGACCTCACGCAGCTGCCCATTGACCCAGATGATCATCGGCTTCGCCCAATCGCAGGAGCGAAACGATCAAGAGTGAACGGCTCGGCGACGCTCTCCAGCTCACCGCTGATGATCAAGGTCGAAATGATCTCGGCGGTAATCGGGGTCAGCAACACCCCGTTGCGATAATGGCCCGTAGCCAACACCAGTCCCTCGATGTCGCAGCGCCCCAAGATCGGCGCATTGTCCGGAGTGCCAGGTCGCCAACCGACGGAGGTCTCCGCGAGCGCGTATTCAGCCGTCATCGGCATCACGTTACGGGCATCTCGGAGCAGCTCATAAACCGCGCCCGCGGTGACCCGCCGATCAAACCCGAGCTCCTCCACGGTCGCACCTAGAACCACTTCCCGGCCGCTATCCCGGGGAACCAGATAAATCTCAGCGCCGCGGACGTACGCGCGAATGGTCAAGCTCGGTGCCGGCAGGCGCCCGGGGTCGAGGCGGAGGATCTGACCCTTGACCGGCCGCACGGGAAGATCAGGAAGCCCATCGATCTGCCGTGCCCACGCCCCGTTCGCGACCACCACGCGGTCAGCCGCAATGCTGCTGCCGTCGGCGAGCTGTACCCCAGTGACCCCACCCTCGAAAGAGGTCACGCGGTGTACGAATCCGGACACATCTCTGACGCCGATCCGGTGACCGGCCTCGATCACCGCGCGCCATAGCAGCCGGTTGTCACAGCTCCAATCGCTCTCGACCAACAGCCCGGTGCGAATGTTGGGCGCGAGGAGCGGCTCATGGCGCCGACTTTCCCGACTGGTCAGCCGTTCGCCCGGATGTCCGGCCCGGGCGAGAAAATCCGCGAACGTTGCGAGACGGGCAGCATCATCGGCGTCGTAAGCCAGAGAAAGATTCGGCGTACGGCGGAGGCCGGCCGGCATATCGCTTGCCATCTCCAGCTCGGTGACGAAATCGGGATATCGGCTGAGTGATGCGAGGTTCAGCTGGAGCAGGCGGGGCTCGGTGAAGGTCGTCTCGGTGATCGGGGCCAACATGCCGGCCGCGACCTGCGATGCAGCTGCGGATCGCTCACCGATCACGACGACGACGTCGAGGCCTGCCTGGCGGAGTCGCCAACCGATCGATGTACCGATCAGACCACCACCGATCACCACGACGTCGGCAGTCGAGGAGGTCCCCGGGGAACTCACCGGGACAGTTTAGTGTCGGGTGGGTCGAGGCAATCTGTGGACAATGCCTCTGGAGGTGTCATGGAACTAGGACTCACCACATTCGCCGAGATCACCGACTCCAGCGTCTCACCCGGTGAGCGGTTGCGGCAGGTCGTCGATGAGGCCAAGCTCGCCGACGATCTGGGCCTGGATGTGTATGGCATCGGTGAGCACCACCGTCCCGACATGGCGGCGTCAGCTCCAGAGATTGTTCTCGCTGCCATCGCGGGAAGTACCCAGAAGCTCAAGCTGTCGAGTGCTGTAATCGTGCTCAGCTCGGCTGATCCAGTACGGACGTTCCAGAATTTCGTCACCCTGGACTTGCTGTCGAATGGTCGGGCCGAGCTGATGGTCGGCCGCGGCTCCTTCACGGAGTCCTTTCCATTGTTCGGCTATTCCCTGTCCGACTACGACGAGCTGTTCGCCGAGAAGCTTGATCTTCTGCTGGCCATACGCGACGCGCAGCCTCTGACATGGCACGGCAAGTTCCGGCCGGCTCTGGACAATGCGACGATCTATCCCCGCCAGGAAGGGCGCCCGCTACCCATCTGGATCGCCGTCGGAGGTACACCGAATTCGGTCGTCCGGGCCGGCACCCTTGGCCTACCTATGGCGCTCGCGATCATCGGTGGCCGACTGTCGGCCTTCACTCCGCACGTCGAGCTTTACCGCAAGGCCTTGGAGTACGGAGAACACGACCCAGGTACGCCACTCGCGGTGCACAGCCATGGTTACGTATTTAGTGACGAGCGCGCGGCGCGCGCGGAGTTCCTTCCCGCTTATCGCCGTACGTTTGCCAAGATCGGCCGGGAGCGAGGCTGGCCACCAATGTCGGACGCCGCCGTCGAGGAGCTGATCGCCCCAGATGGCGCACTGTTCTTCGGCACCCCCGAGGCCGTGGCCGAGAAGATCATCCGATTGCACGAGCTGATGCGCATTGATCGTTTCGAGTTGCATACGGCCCATGTTGATCATGCACTGACGATGCGCTCGATTGAGCTCTTCGGCACGGAGGTCGCTCCGCTGGTCCGTCAGGAGCTGGCTGCTCGATCGCCGGCCTGACGCGGCTGGTCCGGCTGTACGGCGGACCGCCCGTCACAATAGCCACATGCGCGAAGCGGTGGACGGTGTCCTTGAGATCCCCATCGGATATGTGAATGCCTATGCCGTGGTCGTCGACGACGGAGTCGTCTTGATCGACACCGGGATGCCCGGACGGGCCGACAATGTGGCGAATGCCGTCGAGGCTGCTCGACACCATATTGGCGATGTGCACACCATCTTGCTGACGCACTGGCATCTCGACCACGTCGGCAGCGTCGCCGAGCTACGTCGTCGATCCGGAGCACGCATCGTTGCTCATTCCGTCGATGCACCAGTCATCTCCGGCGCGGAAAACCCATCGGCCAATCGCTTCATGCGGATCGTGGCAGCGGTCATGCCGTCGCCGGAGCGGGTCCCCGTGGACGAGACGCTGACCGGTGACGGCCCGCTCTCCGTGCCGGATTTCATGGCGTTCCATACTCCGGGCCACACCCGCGGGCACATGTCCTTTCTGCTCGATCGTGGCAATGGTGTGCTCTTCGCCGGCGACGCTGCCAGTGGTGGGCGTAACGGACGGCCGCGCCGTTCGCCGCGGATGATCACTGAGGACCGCGAGGCCGAGTCAGCGAGCGTCGCGCGGCTCGCGGAGCTCACTTTCGAGGCGGCAGTGTTCGGGCATGGGAAGTCGATATCACGCGATGCGGCCTCGCGGTTCCGCGAGTTCGCCGCGCGGCTAGCGGCGCAGAGCTAGCTCTGTCGAATGGCTCGCCGTCTTCGTCGGCTTCTCCTGCAGATCGGCGGCGCGAACATCGCGGCCTCGAGACGCCCGAACCTGAGATAACCGCTGCCAGCTGAGGCTGACTGGCAGGATGCATCCGTGGTTGCTTTGCAGATTCACGGCGTTTCGGAGCCGACCCGTCGCGCCCTGTCAGCCGAGGCCAGGGCACGCGGCGAATCCTTGCAGGAATATCTCCTCGACATTCTTGATCACGAGGCACGTGACCTCGGCGAGCGTCAATTCCTTGCCGAGTGGCACGCTGACACGCAGATAGCGCCAACTCAGTCGATTGACTTCGCGCGTTTGATCGGCTCCGAAGAGGACCGCCAAGAGCCACAGTTCGCGCGAGGCGGCTGAAACCTGAGGGGCCGGAGCCTCTGGACGGCCCGCTTCGGCTGCACAAGGTCATATGTGAGTGCCCAAATTGCCACATTGGCCGACACTCGTGGCGTTGTGCCGAGAATCGCCGGCGCCTCGGGGAAACGATGCGGGGTCAAGCTCGGGAGTCCCTGGGCAATGCCCACTATCGTGGCCTCGTGACCGCGCTGATGGGCCTGGAAGCCCGCCTCAGGCTTGCCCGGCTCTACCTGTGCACAGACGCTCGGGAGAAGCAAGGCGATCTTGGTAGCTTCCTCCAGGCCGCGTTCGCCGGTGGCGTCGACATTGTGCAAATCCGGCAGAAAAACATGAAACCTGAGGCAGAACTCGCGGCCCTCGAGATCGCCCGGCAGGCGGCGACCCCGTACCAGGCGATCGTCTGCGTCAACGATTCCGCAGAGATAGCCGGCCGTTTCCAGGCCGACATGTTGCATCTGGGGCAGGCCGATGGCCCGTCAGCGAAGGCACGCAGATACCTGCACCCGTGGGCATTGCTCGGCAGATCCACACATGCGCGGCGGCAGGCGGACAGAGCGATCAAGGACGCGGGCGTCGACTACTTCTGCGTCGGACCCGTATACGCGACTTCCACCAAGCCTGATTACGACCCGGTGGGCCTCGACTTGATTCGATACGCCGCCAGGAAGGCGCCGGTCGCTGCTATTTCTTCCAAACCATGGTTCGCGATCGGCGGGATCTCGATGGACAACATCGAGGACGTCATTGCGGCCGGGGCCCGGCGCGTCTGTGTGGTGCGGGCGGTTACCCAAGCCGCCGATCCGCAGGCAGCGGCGGATCGACTGAGCAGCAGGCTTCGCGCCGCGTGGAAGTCCGACCCGGCGATGGAGCGGTACGTGTTCCAGGCGCTCTCGGCACCTGGAAAACCACACTGAATTTGAGAGCTGCTCGCGCTGAATCAGGTGACGCTCGCAGCCTGATTTTGAGCTGCTCGCGCTGAATCAGGTGACGCTCGCAGCTGGTAGTGATCAGAATTCGCGCCGTACTGCGGCTTCGGCCAGCGCCGTCAAGCCGGCGCGGCCGTCGTCCGTCATCTCCGTATCGTGCAAGGCCTTCAGCGCTCGCTCATGGTTGTCGTTGATCATCGATTCCACCGCTTCCCGGGCACCCGATTCGGTGATCACCTGCTGCAGCTCACCAATCCCCGTTTCGTCAAGGCCTGGATCGCCGAGGCGCTGCAGCAACAACTTCTGACCCGCGTCGCTGGCGTGGGCGTACGCGTGTGCAACCAGCACCGTGCGCTTGCCCTCACGAAGATCATCTCCGGCGGGCTTGCCCGTGATCTGAGGGTCGCCGAAGACCCCGAGCAGGTCATCGCGGAACTGGAAGGCGCGACCGAGCGGTGAACCGTACGCGCCGAGCGCAAAGTACAGCTCGTCGTTGCCACCGCCCAGTGCGGCGCCGATCTGACACGGCCGCTGCACCGTGTAGCGCGCTGCCTTGTACTCCACCACCCGGCTGGCGTCGTCCAAGGCGAGCTCGATAGTCGGGCGCAGCGACCCGATGGCCGGAGCGCGTTGGCGCAGCGGGTGAGCTTGCGCCACCATGTCGAGATATTGCCCGCAGGTCACCTCGGTACGCATCGCCTCGACGATCGGCAACGTTCGCTCCAGAGCAGACTGGTCGACGCCGGCGCCATGCAACATCTGGGCCGACCACATCACCAGCAGGTCGCCGAGCAGGATCGCGCCAGCTTTGCCGAACGCGGCCGAGTCACCAAGCCAGCCCGCGTTGGCATGCAGTGCCTCGAACTGTCGATGGGCTGCCGGACGGCCGCGGCGCAGGTCGGAGGAATCCATCAGGTCGTCATGCACCAGGGCACTAACGTGCAGGACGTCAAGGCTCCCCGCGGCGGCCAGCAGTGGCTTGAGTTCGAAGTCGGTTGGCATCCCGGCAGCAGCGACGTAGCCCCATACGCAGAATGCGGGCCGCATCCGTTTGCCGCCGCACAGCATTTGGCCGGCCATCAGATGCACCGGCACCAGCTCGGGCCCCATCGAATCGAGCACCGATGATTGCTCGGTCAGGAAGGCGGTGATCTGTGCCGACACCGCATCCCGGAACGCCTGGCCCAGCGGCGCCTGAGGATCCAGTACGGCGTCAGCGCTGGTTATCAGCGGTTTGTTGACCACATGCTGAGCCTACGAACTCCAGCTGTGAGCGCGTCCTTAGGGTGTTCGCATGCCGGGCCGCGATCGTCTTTGGCGCCCGCGTACGCCGAGCATCGCGGACCTGCTGGAGGCTGGCGATCGACCGCTGTTCTCCTTCGAGTTCTTCCCGCCCAAGGACGAGATCCAACAGCGCCAGCTCTGGCAGACGGTGCGTGAACTGGAGTCACTCGGGCCCGATTTCGTCTCGGTGACCTACGGCGCCAGCGGCTCGACCAGGGATCGCACGATCAAGGCCACGGAAGCAATCGCCCTGCACACCACGCTCAGGTCGATGGCGCATCTCACCTGCGCCAGCCAGAGTCGTGATCAATTGCGCCGGGTGATTGGTTCGTACGCGGCCGCCGGTATCCATCATGTGCTCGCCATCCGCGGCGACATGCCCGGCGGTCCGCGGGTGCAGTGGGAGTCCCATCCAGATGGGCTGAACAACGCGACCGAGCTGGTGGGGATGGTCCATGAGCTGGGGGAGTTCTGCATCGGCGTGGCAGCGTTTCCCGACGCGCATCCCGAGCGGCACGATTTTGATCTTGATGCGCAGGTGCTTGTGGCCAAGGCGCAGGCCGGCGCAAGTTTCGCGATCACTCAGCTGTTCTTCACCGCTGACGACTACTTCGCATTGGTAGCCCGGATACGGACGCTCGGCTGCGAGATCCCGATCATTCCGGGGATCATGCCGATCACCAATGTGCGCCAGGTGAACAGGTTCGCCGAGCTGTCCGGTGCCGCGCTACCCCCGCCCGTAACAGAGCGGATCAACGAGGTCGCAGACAATGATGATCAAGTCCGGCGGGTCGGGATCAAGATCGGCACTGAGCTGTCCGAAGAGCTGTTGAGCCGGGGCGCGCCCGGACTGCATTTCTTTACCCAGAACCGTTCCAGGGCTACTCGAGAGATTTACGCCAACTTGCATCAGGAGCGGCGTCGAGCGTGACCAGCCGCTGCGTCGGCCGGGTGAGCGCGACGTAGAGTGCCCGGACACCGCCCGGTGACTCCGCCACGATGTCATCGGGAGTGATCACGAGCACCGCATCGTACTCCAGGCCCTTCGACTGCAGTGGTGTGACCACCGCAAGCCGCTCCGTTCCAGCCAATTGGGCCTGCTCGAGCTCGTCGGCGAGCTCAGCTTTGGTGGCCGGGGGACAGATCACGCCAACCGTCCCTTCCACCTCGGCGAGCAGCGAGCTCACGATGTTGATCATGGCCGTGGGAATCGTCGGATCCTGCGGTACTACGTCTGCCGGCACCAAGAGCCGAGGCTGGTGGCCGGTGGAGCGCACCGCTGCAGGCAGATCGGCGTCGGGGAAGTCGTCGACGACGACCTTGGCGGCCAGATCGAAGACCTCCGATGGGCTGCGATAGTTCGTGCTCATCCGGAAGTGCCGTACCGGGGCTGTGCCGACGATCTCCTCGATCGCGCGATCGGCTTCCTTGCTGTCGGTCCAGGAGCTCTGGGCAGGATCGCCGACAATGGTCCAGCTGGCGCTTGCGCCGCGCCGGCGCAGCATCCGCCATTGCATGGGGCTGACATCTTGCGCTTCGTCGATGAGTAGGTGCGCGTAGGTCTCGTGGGCCAGCTCGAACGGATCGGTCTGCGGTGCCGCCGGGGAGAGCAGGTCGGCGGTGGTGAAAACCTCCGGAATCTCGGAGTCAAGATCGGGGAGGCCGGACACCACCTGCTCCTCTGCAACGGGCATAGGTCCGAGCAGCTGCACCAGCTCATCCAGCAGTGCACCGTCCGCGGCAGTCCAGTCCGGAGCGTCTCGATAGCTCGCGCTGAGTAACTCGCACTCCTCATCCGACAAGATCGACCGCGCGATTCGCCGGAGCAGCTCGACATCGGCCAGGCGTGTCAGTGCTTCCGGTGCGCTGAGTGTCGGCCACCACGCGTTCAAGAACATCTTGAAGGTGGCAAGGTCGGAAACCCGCTCATAGAACTCCGCACGCTCATGATCATCATCGGCCGGGTCGACTGTGTCGGACCACCGCGAGTTGCGCCACAGGGCGCTCAGCAGTTCCTTCGCGGCTGCCTCCCGGCCAGTGTTGAGCTTGTGGTGGGCAAGCACCTGAGATCGAGTCCGCGCCAACGTGTCGGCGGGGAGAACCACTACGTCCCCCTGGACGGTGATTCGCAGTTCGAGCGGCACCTCTTGCGGCGGCTCATGCACCAGGCGACGCAGCAGCCTGACCATGCGCAGGCTGCCCTTGATGGCGGCTGTCGCCGGGTTATCAGCTCGATCACCAGTGATGCGGACGACATCAGACGCGACCGCGCCGATCGGGCGCAAGGTGACCGAATCCTCACCCAGGGACGGCAGTACCCGGGCGATGTAGTTCATGAAGACACGGCTTGGCCCGACAACCAGCACTCCGCCGGACTCGAAGCGGCGCCGATTGGAGTAAAGGAGGTACGCCGCGCGATGCAGAGCGACAACGGTCTTTCCGGTCCCAGGTCCGCCGGAGATCATCGTGAAACCTTGGTACGGCGCGCGGATCGCCTCATCCTGCTCGGCCTGGATGGTGGCGACGATGTCGCGCATGGTGTGATCTCGGGCCCGGCTCAATGCCGCCAGCAGCGACCCTTCGCCGATCACCGGCAACGCTCCATCGGCGCTCTCGCCGTCCAGCAGGTCGTCTTCAATGCCGACGACCCGGTCGCCGCGGCAATGCAACACACGGCGGCGGATCACCTGCATCGGGTTGCTGGGAGTCGCGCGGTAGAACGGCTCGGCTGCCGGTGCACGCCAGTCGATCACCAACGGCTCGTACTCGGCATCACGTACGCCGATCCGGCCGACATAGCGGATCTCACCGTCGCTGCGGTCCAGTCGGCCGAAGACCAGACCTTCTTGCTCAGCAGCGAGTACCGCCAGTCGCCGCGCAGCCTGGAACGCGAAGACGTCGCGCTCGTAGAGCCCGGTGCCGTCTTCCTCGCGTACGAAGGAGGTGCGGTCTGATTGGTAGAGGGAGCGGCCGGCCCGGGCCACCCGCTGAGCGGATCGGGTTGCCTCGGCGAGCCGCGCGTACACGAGATCAACATGTGCCTGCTCGACGGCCAGCTCGCGCTCAATCGTGCTTGCAGCTGGAGGTCTGTTTGCCACGCCGTCGGAACCCGTGTCGCTCTGCGCGTGTGTCAAGAAGGATGATCCTCACTCAGGGAAACAAACATCTAAGTATACGGACGTTGCCTGGGTCCCCAAAGTTGTCGCCGCGAAAGCACCACCACTCAAGCAGTGATACGCAGGTAGTCGTGGCAGGCGTACGCCGCGAGAGCCGCGGAGAGCACCACATGGGATGGGCTCGGACCGGCGGGTGAGAAGGGCCCTGCCGCGTACAGACCTGGAATCTCTGTCGTCACCAGAGGTCGGCGTAGCCAGCTGGAGAAGCCGTCCCAGGCCACCCCGTAGGAGGCCCGGGGGAGCGTCCGATTGAAGTCATGGACGCTGCGGATTCCGACGCCAGCTACCTGGCGTCGGTAGCTCACGGTTGGTACGCCAGCCTCGTTAAGCGCAACGTTCTCCATGACTGGTGCCGCTGGTGCTGGCGTTTTTTCGTGAGTGATGGTCGGAGCAGCTGCCGGACCTAGCTGGCCTAGTCCCCGTCGGGTCGCCCGGGCCGCGGTTGGCGGCAGCAATGTGTTGACCGTTTGCCACGGGTCGCAGGATGCAATCACCGCAGCGGCTTTCCGATGTCCGTCGCTGCTGGTGACCGCCACGACCCGGCCATTTCTGATCGTGACACCGACGACGGAACAGCCGATGTGGACATGCACCTTGCGCAGCGTCAAGCGTGCTGCCAGCGCTTCGACGAGAACTGAGGATCGGCCCGCCTCGAGTGAGGAATCGAGGTCGACAGGTTGGATCTGCCAGCGCCCGAACGTGCGACTGAGGTAGAGCTCGACGGCTGCGAACGCTGGAGTGCATTCGGGCACCGAGCCGGACCGGTAAGCCACGCTCCGGATCAGGGCTTCGAGATGCGGGTGATCAATCGAGGTGGCGATGCCGGCGAGCGTCGCTTTCCGCCCGAACAGGGATCCTCTGGTGGCTCGGTCGAGTTGGCGGCGGTCGCGCAGCTCGGCTTCCACCCCGAGTCCGCGGAGCGTTTGCCATACCTCGCCGAGGCGATCAAGCAGCTGCTCCCAGCGCTCGGCGACCTGGCGACCGTAGGCATCGGCGAGGGTCGTGTACTGCCCGCCGCGGTCGGTCGGCAGGGTGAGTTCGGCGCCGTCGGCGAAGATCATGTTCGGCGGCTCGGCGGGTAGCAGGGCGTAGCCCATCCTGGCCAGTTCCGCTTCCAACGGCCGTCCGCTCTTACGAAAGAGGTCGCGCCACGGAGCCGGGAAACCAATGATCGGTGGCGCATCGTCGACGAGGTGACCGCTCAGCAGCCGATAGGGGGTCCAAGCGCCACCCAGCGTGTCGGATCGTTCATAAAGCTCAACCAGGTGACCGGCCTTGGCGACGCGGGCAGCGGCGGCGAGACCCGCCAGGCCGCCGCCGATCACGATCACCGGATCGGGCATCAGCTCTTAGCCCGATTCGGCAGTTCCATGACAGGAGCGTACGGGCGCCTTCTACGGGCTGCTCGCGCATGCACCTTTGAAATCCGTTGCAGCCCTTTTAAAGGCTGCTCGCGCATCGGCGCTTTGGATCCGCCGTCGTCGCTCGCACAGGAAAGAACGCCTTCGCTCGCTTCTCCTGCGTGCGGCGGCGCGCGATTTGCCGACGCTCGCAGGCCCCAATAAAGGCTGCTCGCGCATCGCGCTGTGGATCCGCCGTCGTCGTCGTCGCTCGCAGAGGAAAGAACGCCTCCGCTCGCTTCTCCTCCGTGCGGCGGCGCGCGATTGCCGACGCTCGCAGCCATAGGCTAAGCCGCATGCCAGATTTGGAACCGGTTGATGAGTCGTGGTCCACCGCACTGTGTGTCGTTGCCCATCCGGATGATCTTGAGTTCGGCACCGCGGCAGCGGTGGCTCGCTGGACTGATCAAGGAAAGACCGTGGTGTACGCCATGGTGACCAGCGGCGAGGCTGGGATCGATGGCATGGAACCGGAAGAGGCGCGCGGTGTCCGCGAGGCCGAGCAGCTGGAGTCGGCGCGGATCGTCGGCGTCGACACCGTGGACTTTCTCGGGCTAGCCGACGGAGTACTCGAGTACGGAGTCGGACTGCGTGGCGTGATCTGTGCGGCAGTTCGCCTCCATCGGCCGGAGATCGTGATCACCAACAACTTTCGCGACACCTGGGGTGGTCTCAATCTCAACCAGGCCGACCACATCGCGACCGGCCGAGCCACCTTGGACGCCGTTCGAGATGCCGCCAACCGGTGGGTGTTCCACGAGCAGATCGCCGAAGGGCTGGAGCGCTGGGACGGCGTACGGGAGGTGTGGGCTGCTTTCTCCCCGGAGGGCAAGCATGCGGTGGAGACGACCCAGACATTCCAGCGGGGCGTCGCCTCGTTGGCCGCGCACAAGGCCTACATCGAGGGGCTCGGATGGGACTTCTTCGATCCCGCCGAGTTCCTGGAGAGCGGCGCGCGACAGGCCGGAACCCGCTTTGGAGTTCCGATGGCTGCCACCTTCGAAGTCTTCAATATGGGTTGGGGGAGTTAGGCGAGTGGAGGAATCAAACTCGTGCGGCGAGCCGGTAACCCATCTGGATGAAGCGGTCGAAGCCGCGATCGGGCAGGATCGCCTCGGCCAGCAGGATGCCCCGAGCTCCGCCTCCGACGACGTATCGGGTACGCGGCTTGGGGCTCTGGACAGCTTTGGCAACGGCCTCGGCGACCACTTCGGGTCCGGATGCCATCCGCATTTGATCAACCGAGCGCAGCCCGCCTCCGACCAGTTTGGCCTGCGCGGCGTACGGGGTGTTCGCCGAAGTGGCTTCCAGCTTGTCGGCTGCGATGCCTGACCACTCGCTGCGGATACTTCCCGGCTGGATGATCACGACCTTGATGCCGAACTCCGCGACCTCGACCCGCAGGCTATCGCTGAGCCCTTCGACGGCGAACTTGCTCGCGTGATACCAGCTGCCCAGCGGTTCCCAAATCTTGCCGCCCATCGAGGAGATGTTGACGATGTAGCCGTCGCGTTGCGCCCGCATGTGAGGAAGCACGAGCTGAGTGAGACGGGCCAGGCCGAAAACGTTGACCTCGAACTGACGCCGCGCCTCCTCGATCGGCGTGTCCTCCAATGCGCCATACAAGCCATAGCCGGCGTTGTTGACCAGCACGTCGATACGTCCGGTGTCGGCAATGATTCTCTGCACCAGCGCCACCATGGACGGGTCGTCGGTGACATCGACTGACGTGGTGCGGATTCCGCGATCAGCCAGATCGGACATCCGCTCGACCCGTCGGGCGGCGGCGTAAACGGTATAGCCGAGTTCGGACAGCTGCAGGGCCGTTGCCTCGCCGATACCGGATGATGCGCCGGTGACGAGCGCAGTCTTAAGGGAGTTGTCGGGCATGTCGTGGATCCTATGGCCCTAGATCTTCAGGACATCGAGCGCGCTGGCAACGACCACCGCGGACGCGGCCGACCAGGCCTGAGGTCGGCACGCAGCCGGGTAGGGAACCGGTCGGCCTTCGCCGCTCCACAGCTCTGGCAGCCGTTGCTCGAAGGCAACCGAGGCGCGCAGCAGGCCTTCGATCAGCCCGGTGGCGTAATCAGCCAGACCGGCGCGTACCAGCCCGGCGATGACGATCGCGGTGTCGTGCGGCCACACCGATCCGCAGTGATAGCTCAGCGGTGCATAGCCGGCATCGGTTGCCGCCATGGTGCGCAGTCCAAGGCCGGAATCCAGAGCCGGGCTCGAGACCCGCCGAGCGATCAGCAGTTCCTCCTCAGCGTTCAACATCCCCGTCCCGAGCAGGTGGCCAATATTGCTGCTGAGGCTGTCGACCTGCTGTTTCGCACCATCCAGGGCGAGCGCTGGATAGCGACTTTCACCCTGCCCACACCAAAAGCGAGCTTGGAACCGAGTGGCCAGAGCCCGGCTCCAGGACCTGTACCGGTCGGCACCCGGGCGGCCGAATGCCTCGAGCATCGTGGCGCCTGCCGTCGCCGCCTCGTACGCATAGCCCTGCACCTCGCAGAGCGCGACCGGTCCCTCGGCAATACGGCCATCACGAAATCGGATTCCGTCGGCCGAGTCCTTCCAGCCTTGGTTGATCAGGCCGTGCCCGCTCCGGTCCTGATACTCCAAAAAGCCGTCGCCATCGGGGTCGCCGTACTCGATCATCCATTCCAGCGCCTGCTCAAGTGCCGGCAGCAACTCGATCACCTCAGCGCTCGGAACACCCGCCCGCCAGGCATCGTGCAGCAGGCAGATCCACAGCGGCGTCGCGTCGATCGTGCCGTAGTAGACCGGCGGCAGCGACATTGCACCGAAGCCGTGGGTATCGCGCCGCTGTTCATGCAAGATCTTGCCCGGCTCTTCGGCAGCCTCGACATCTACCCGGCGGCCCTGGCGGCGGGCCAGGGTGCGCAGCGTACGCCTCGCCGGTTCAGTACTGAGCGGGAGGAGCATCCGCGCTGTCCAGATGCTGTCTCGTCCGAAGAGCGCGAAATACCACGGTGCGCCAGCGGCAAAGAAGCCATCCTGAGATGCATCGCGAGTTGCCATCCACAACGCCCTCAGATCCTCAAGTGAGGAGGTAAGCCACGGCCACAACCGATGGTCGACTCGGTCGGACGTGCTGGCCAGGTTCGGAACCGAGATGGGCAACGTCGCTGGCAGGACGATTTCGCGGGTGTCCTGCATGCCAAGCTGCCACCGCACACTCACCTCGCCGTGTGCCGGTACGCTGAGGTGCCACTGCAGGGTGAGTCGGCAGCGATCTTCGGAAAACTTGAGGTCGGCGCCTTCAGCGTCGAGGGAGACCGCGATGTCCCCGTCCACCCAGGCAAGATGATCACCGGATGGTTCGGGAATGGCTCGGGCCCTCGTCGGCTGGCCCATCTTGATCACATTCAGGCGCGCGAAATCACAACTCAGTTCGACCTCGACGGCGACGTCGATTGCGCGCCCGAGTTGTGAGCTGATCATGAGTGTCTCGGTCAGCTGGCCGGGCTCGATGCGGCGAAATTGGTCAAGCCGCAGCTGTGGATCGGCGGTCAAAGCGTCATCGCCGACGATTGGCAGCAAGAAGGTGAACTGTGCCTGATTGGCGTCCTGGCGGATGGTGGCCAGATGTTCTCCAGCGTCTTCGTTCACCGCGACGGCGAGGTGACTCAGCACCCGTACGTCGGCGTGGATTACCCCTTGGACGGTCTGCCGATCGGGAGATGTCGTTATCTCGCCGGTGCGTTGGGAGAGCATCTGGGTGGGGGCGGCGAGAACGATGATCAGGTCGTGCAGGAACGGCTGATTGGGGTGCGGCATGGGGTCCTTTCGGGTTTGCTGCAGCTCGAGGAGTCGCGGACTGTCTACGGCTTGAGCGGCGGACCTTCACTTGACGAATTGTCGGTCCGCAGGTGTAGCGTAAAAGACCTGTTCGAACAGGCGTTCTAAATAACTTGGTTGTGAAACATCGACCCCCCTACGACCCGACTGAGGACTAACTGTGCCCGAGAGACCGAGTGCCATGGCAAGTACTGCTGATCTACGGCGGGCCCGCAGCTCACTCGCCGAAGCGGAGCTGGCCCAACGCCCCAGCGATCGCTACCTCGCAGCCCACCTGACCGCTTTACGCGTCGTCGCGATCGTGCTCACCCATCGTGCGGCTCCCGCTAGGGCGCGGCCGAGCGGCAAGCCGCGCAATGCCTGGCGAATGCTCGCCGAGGTCGCTCCGGAGCTTGCCGAGTGGGCAGCGTTCTTCGCAACCACGGAAGCCAAGCGAGATGCGATTCGTGCGGGGGCCACATCAATCGTCAGTGCCCGCGAGGCGGACGATTTGGTCAGAGATGTCGAGGCGTTCCTGCGACTCGTCGAGCGGGCAGTCGGATTCAGCGCGATGAGGGAGCGGACTATCGACGCGGCCGCAGCAACTGGACCATAGTGGCTCGCAGCGTGCGGCGTGAATGTTGGGAGGCTAGCCATGCAGCTGAAGGACCTATTCGTTACCAGAGACGTCACCGCGTTGCTGGAGGAGACTCACAGTCAGGGTGAGGAGCTCAAGAAGTCCATCGGGGCCTTCGGTCTGACCGCGCTGGGCGTTGGGGCGATCATCGGCACTGGGATCTTCGTGGTGATCGGCAAGGGCGCAGCCGTCGCTGGTCCCGCGCTGGTCATCTCCTTCATTCTGGCAGCGGTAACCTGCGCCTTCTCGGCCCTCTCCTATGCGGAACTGTCGTCAAGTGTGCCCGTCTCAGGCAGCGCCTATACCTTCTCCTACGCCACGTTAGGTGAGCTCGTCGCCTTTATCATCGGCTGGGACTTGATCTTGGAGTATGGCGTCTCGGTCGCCGGCGTGGCGGTCGGCTGGGGCGGCAACGTCAACGAGTTCCTGCAAGCAGCTTTCGGCTTCGAGCTACCGCTGGCGATATCCAAGTCGCCGTCTGAGGGCGGTGTGTTCAATATCACCGCGGTGTTCATCGTCGCAGTGATCACCGTGTTGCTGACCCTAGGAACCCGCGAGAGTGCCACGGTCAACGCGGTCATGGTCGTGATCAAGCTAGCCATCTTGATCTTCTTCATCATTGTGGCCTTTACCGCATTCCACAGCGGGAACTTCGTCCCGTTCGCGCCCAAGGGAGCCGCAGGCGTCACAGCTGCAGCCGGGGTGATCTTCTTCGCCTATATCGGCTTCGATGCAGTCTCGACCGGGTCGGAGGAGTCCAAGAACCCAGGTCGTGACCTGCCTATCGCGGTGATCGGCTCGCTGCTGATCTCTACGGTGCTGTATGTCGTTGTGGCCATCGCAGCCGTCGGCGTGGCTCCGATCGACACGCTGACGGGCAGCGACGCCCCGCTCGCCGCGGGGCTTCGAGAGGGCGCAGGCATCGCCTGGGCCGGCGGCGTACTGGCCCTCGGCGCGCTGATCGCCATCACCAGTGTCGTGCTGGTGATCATGTACGGCCAGACCCGAATCTTCTTCGCCATGTGCCGTGATGGACTCTTCCCGCGGCGGCTGGCGCATGTACACCCGCGGTTCGGCACTCCGGCCAGGCTGACCATCGGCTTCGGGATCCTGATCTCCCTCCTTGCCGCGTTCGTACCACTCGGAGCCATCGTCGAGCTGGTCAATATCGGAACGCTCTTCGCGTTCGTCCTGGTCAATATCGGCGTCATTGTGCTGCGCCGTACGCGGCCGGACATGGAGCGACCCTTCAGGGTGCCGTTCTCACCGGTCTTCCCGATCATCGGCATCGCCTTCTGCCTTTATCTGATGGCACAGCTGCCCGGAGTGACTTGGCTGCGTTTCTTGATCTGGCTGATCGTCGGGCTGATCATCTACTTCGCTTATTCCCGCCGGCACTCGCGGGCGAGGCTCGAGGCTGCCCAGAACAAGGCCGCGTTGGAGTCCTCGTGAGCGCATCATCGCCGTTGATCGCGGCGTACAAGGGTCCGGCCGGCCCGGATGTGCTCATGTTTGCCAAGTTGTGGAGTCAGGCAAGCGGGCGGCCGCTGAAAGTCGTCACCGTCTACCCCGGCCCGGCACCGATCGGCATGGGTCGCGTCGATGCCGAATGGGTCGCCTACAACCACGAGGAGGCCAATGAAATCTTGGACGAGGCGCGCCGCCTGCTCAACACGGTCGATGCTGAGTTCGTAGCCGTTCCGTCCGATTCGGCATCCCATGGCCTGCACGATGTGCAGGAGGCGGCGGGGCATGACTCGATCGTGATCCTCGGTTCGCGTAAGACGCGCGGCGTACGGCGTACGGCACCGGGCAATACGGCCGAACGGCTGTTGCACGGGGCGCCGGGTCCGGTCGGCCTCGTGCCCTGGGACTATGAAGCCTCTTCCGTCGGACCAATAAAGCGGGTGGCTGTGGCCTACATCGACACCGAGGACGGTCGTGCGGCCCTAGCTGCTGCGGCGGGTATGGCCCTTGAACTGCAAGCTGAACTGCAATTGGTCACTGTGATGCCGGACACCAGAGTCACGCCGGCGCTGGGTGAGCCAAGCATCTATCGGGACGAGGAACGAGACTCTTTTGCGGCTGCGCTGGAGGAAGCAAGCCGCATCTTGCCAGAAGGGTTGACGCCGACCACGCGATTACTCGGCGGACCGGTGGTCGACGCCTTGGGCGACCTGCGACCGGAAGACGCAGATGTTTTGGTCTGCGGCTCGCGTGGTTACGGCCCGGCGCGTCGGGTACTCCTCGGCGGCGTCTCATCACGGCTCCTCGGGCATGCGCGACTACCGGTGATTGTCGTTCCGCGTAACTGAGCTGTCTCGATAATCGGGTCTGGATCCGGCCGGTACGTTCGCCACGTGAGCATGGCTTTCGAACGATTGGGGTGCGAACAGTTCATCTCCTTGACGACCTTCCGGCGCAGCGGTGAGCCGGTCTCCACACCTGTTTGGGTCGCTCCTGACGGCGCTGGGCTGCTCGTCACCACCCAGCTGAGCACCGGCAAGGTCAAGCGGTTGCGGCATACGTCCCGGGTGGAGCTGCGGCCGTGCAGCCGTCTCGGCAAGGTCGCCGCGGGCGTGCAGCCGGTCGCTGGGATCGCTGAGATCCGGGAGGACGAGCGGTCGATTCGGGATTTGAACGACGCCATGGTCGCCAAGTACGGGCTGATGTTTCGGCTGGTCTTGTCGGCCGAGCGAGTAGTCAGACGACGTGGGCGAGGGCGGATCGTCTTGCGTATCACAGAGCCGACACCGGCGTAGCGCGTCACAGCCCGTCTCAGACGCACGAATGCTAGGCTGATATCGAACACAGATTCGATAGGAGTCTTCGGGTCATGTCCGCACGCATTGTGATGCACGTTGACATGGACGCCTTCTATGCCTCAGTCGAGTTGCGCCGGCGGCCGGAGCTGCGCGGTACGGCTGTGATAGTCGGCGGGTCGCCTCGTGGTGTGGTGCTTTCGGCGACGTACGAGGCCAGGGCGCGCGGCGTACGGTCCGGCATGTCCTCGACCGAGGCGCGGCGTCTCGCGCCCCGTGCGACATTCTTGGCGCCTGATTTCGACAGCTATACGGCGGTCTCGAAGTCGATCGTGGCGGTGTTTCGGTCGGTCAGCGCGGTAGTCGAATCGGCGTCGATCGACGAGGCCTTTCTCGATCTCACCGGCGCGGTGCGGATGTTCGGCGATGCCACGCAGATCGGCGAGTACGTGCGAGCCGTGGTGTCCGACGAACAACAGATCACCTGCTCGGTGGGTATCGGTCCGACCAAGTTCGTCGCCAAAGTCGCATCGCGAGCTGCGAAGCCGGACGGACTGATCGACGTGCCGCCCGACGGAGTGGTGGCGTTCCTGCACCCCTTGCCTGTGGAGGCGATGTGGGGGGTGGGAAACGCGACTGCCCAGAAGCTGCACCGGCTTGGCGTCTTTACCGTCGGCGACCTTGCCCACACCCCACGATCCGCCTTGCGTCCTGCCTTTGGCCCGCATGCGAGCGGCATGCTTAGCGAACTCGCCTGGGGACGGGATAGGCGCCGGGTCACGCCGCTGGAGCCGGAGCACAGTGTCGGTTCGCAGCAGACGTTCGGTCATGACACCGACGATCCCGACACCGTACGCCGCGAACTACTCCGGATGGCGGATCGGACCGCTCGCCGGATGCGAAAGCAGCGCATGCTAGGCCGCACGATCACGATCTCTGTACGGTTCGCCGATTTCACCGAGTTGACCCGGTCCATGACCGTGCCGACGCCAACCGATGTCACCGATGAGATCTATGCGCACGCAGTGCAGCTGTACGAAAGGCTCGGCCTTGGGCGGGCGCGGATCCGGCGTGTCGGAGTTCGCATGGAACACCTCGTCGATCGGCACCGTGCCTATATCCAGCCACAGCTGACCGACCCTGAGCGAGGCTGGCGAGAAGCCGATCTTGCCATCGATGCGGCGGTCGGAAAGTTTGGGCCGATGGCGGTTCAGCGCGCCGTGTTGACGCGCCGCTTCTGAGTGGCCGATGAGACGCCAATTGAGACTTTTGGGTGTTTCCCAGATCCCCGACCGCCACCTAAACTGGAGCCACATCGCCCAGCTAGCTATGAGTGCATGGCACGCGTCAGGGGGTATTCAGGTATCCAAACCGGATGGAATCTACTCCTTCGGGTGAGAGGCGTATCATGACGGCACGCGTACGACGAGACCTTTGGGAGGTGGCCAGTGGCCCTCTCAGATGAGGAGCAACGGCTTCTCGAGCAGATGGAAGCCGCTCTTGCGGCCGAGGATCCGAAGCTGGTCAACGCGCTGCGTGGAACCAGCTCGCGGCGAGTTCATCGGCGCCGTGCGGCACTTGCCGGCGTCGGGTTCTTTGCCGGCCTGGGTCTCCTCATCGCAGGTATCTCGATCAATCCGTTCTTGAGCGTGCTCGGCTTCGTGATCATGGTTGCGGCAGCGGTTACGGCTATCTACTCCTGGCAGCACGTTGGCGGCAGCGCAGACGCCGGTAACGGCAGTGACCGGGCGAAGACCTCACAGGGTTCCCGAGCCCACGATGGGCAAGGCTTCATGGACAAGATGGAGGAGCGCTGGCGGCGCCGCCGCGACGAGGGTCTCTAGGGCTCTTTGAGCTTGCGGCGGAAGAGAGACCGCGGCAGTACAAGCGCAACGAACTTCCGCCGCCAATCAGATGGCGCGGCTACTCCGTGTCTAATCTCAGACGTCATCGTCGGTAGTTCACCCACCGCACCACGATCGGCAAAGCTTCGCGCGTAGCGCGATCTCTCTACCAGCGTGGCAACCCGGCTCATCGACTCGGATTCCCGCTGATCCAGCCGCCCCGCGACCTCATGGCCAATCGCCCGTGGCGAACCTTCCGGCCAGGAGCCCCCGTAGTCCAACACGGTGTCCCTGATCTCGGCCCACGCAGCCTCCACCTGCTGCTCGGCCGGCCCGCTCCCGTTCAGCCGGTTGCTACGACGACGCAGCCGGATGGTTGCCGGCGCAGCCAGAACTAGCAGCAGGACCAGCGAGACGCCAGCCCAGATCAGAGTCCGCTCCCAACCCGCACCGGCCGCCTGCCCGGGTGCATCCGGTTGCATGCTCGGCTCGATCGACTGCTCATCGCCTGGCGCTGCCTGGTTGTCGTTCGACTCCGACGACGGGTTGGCCGATGGATCATCGCCCGAGGAGCCCGAATCCTGCACCGTCCAGGCCGGCGCAGTCCCGGTCACACTGGCCGGCGTCGGTTCGAAGCGCACCCAGCCGTAATTGGCGAAATACAACTCTGGCCAGGCGTGCATGTCACGGATGGAGACCTTCCAGCCATCCTCGTCCTGTTCACCCGGCAGGAAACCGACCGACACCCGGGACGGGATGCCGACTACCCGAGCCATCATCGCCATGGCGGATGCGAATTGCTCGCAGTAGCCCTTGTGATCGCGCAGCAGGAAGTTCTGCATGGCCTCATAGCCGCTGCCGGGGAGTGGCTCGGTGCTGTAGGTGAATTGGCTGCTGCGGAGGTACGCCTGAATCGCGGCTGCCTTCTCTGCCGCGGTGTCTGCCTTCGCCGTAATCCGATTGGCCAATTGGACCAGGGAGTCGGGCAGGTCGGGCGGCACCGCTGCTGTCACCGCGGCGTCGGCGGGCGTGCCGGCGACAGCTTTGCTCAGGTCGCTGAGGTTGGGCGTGATGTCCACACTCTCGACGGAGTAACTCATCCGCCGCAGTTCTTGGGCCCGTTGCTCGGCATCAATCACGACTAAAGAGTTAGCGTCGTATCGCCAGTCTCCTTGCGCGTCGAAGGTTCGGGGTGCGTACGGCAGAGGTAAGTATTGCGAGGCGAAGTCCAGCACCCTGATCGTGGTACGACGCTTGTTGTTGGACTCGACGCTCACGCCGGGGATGGCTGGCAGTGTTTGTCCCCTATTTAGCTGGACTGACACGTTGCTCCAGCCGTTCGCGTTGAATTGGGGCAGTGACGCCAGGCGCAGATAGACCCCGCCGGAACCGGTCGTTCGATATTCGATGACGGGGCGATCCTCGGGCTGATTGAGATTGCGGCGCAGATCAAGAGTCGGATCGGTGAGCTGCAGGGGACCGTTGCCACCGGGACCACTGCCGAAACCGATGCCTGGCAAGGACAAGGTGGGCAAGATAAACCCGAGGACGATGGTCGCGATGATGGCCGGAGCAGCGAGATAGCCGGCGGCGCGCCAGACCACCGGTGTCGCGGTGCCGAAACCTTCCGCCGTGTCCCGAGAAAGGCCGCGCGTCCAACGGGCCGTGCTGTTCAGTCCCTCGGCGACCAAGATCGCCAGATAGCCGACTGCGATGAAAAAGAAGCTCAATATTCCGGTGTCAGTGCCCAAGCCGAGTGCCGGCACCAGAAACAGGGTGGCCGGCGGTGCGATGGCCCAAGCCGGACGACCGATCCCCGAGACCAGCAGATCGGTCATGATCAGGATC
This sequence comes from Propionibacteriaceae bacterium, assembly GCA_036380335.1. Lineage (GTDB taxonomy): Bacteria > Actinomycetota > Actinomycetes > Propionibacteriales > Propionibacteriaceae > Microlunatus. The sequence continues at coordinate 25,297 of DASVEX010000002.1, forward strand.
ATTCCGATCACGGTCACGAAGATCAACTTCACGCCGTTGTCGGGCTCCATGGGCGAAGCTTGGGTGCGCATGTGCTCGATACCCGCTGCCCAGAGGGCGGCATAGCGCTCGAACCTCGGCGTACCAACCGCACTCGCGGCGGAGCTGAGAGTGAGTCCGAGACCGAAGGAGTACACCAGCAAGATCACGAGCTGGGCGGCAAGCACTGCACTGCTGGCCAACCCCGCACGTCGTAGTCCCATGCTGGCGGCGCCAATGGCGATGATCAAGATCCAGCTGAAGGCGACGAAGCTGGCGTCCTGAGTCAGCGGCGTCACGGTCAGACAGGCCAGCATCACCGAGATCATGACGGCGATGCTGCTGCGGTCGGAGGCGCGCACGTCAGACCGCCGTATTGAGCTGTTCGAGGGCTGACCACGCCTCAGCCACACCCATACCACGCGGCACATCGATGACCCGCCACTGATTGTCACGCAAAATCTGACCAGCCAGCTCGTGCTGTGTTCGCTGCCGTTCGCTGCCAGGTTCGTCGGTGTAACTGTCGACGTCCAGGAGGATTGCCAGGCCTTGCGCGCGATTGCGGCGTACCCGCAGCAGGGAGTTTGCATCTTGCGCGCTCATCCGACCCATGATCGCGATGGCCAGCTGACCGGGCCGGTCAACGGCGGCAGACTCGACGGCGTAGTGGATGGTGGTCGTCGGCCGCGCCTTGAGATCGGTCAGCCGGCTGATCACGAGTTCCTGTGATGCCGAGCTGTGCTGGCCCATTGTTCCGCTGATGTGCAATGGTCCATCGGCCTCGTAGATCTCGATGGCGAAGCCATCGTCGAGGAAGTGAATGCCGATCGATGCCGCTGCCGAGATCGCCCATTCCAGGGAGCTCTGCATGCCGCGACCATCATGGGCACTTGCTCGCGAATCGAGCACGATGCTTGCGCTGGGGTCCCAGGCCTGCTCCTCGCGACGGACCATGAGATCGCCCCAGCGGGCGGTGCTGCGCCAGTGGATCCGCCGTACGTCGTCACCTTGCCGGTACTCCCGGACCAGCGCGTCGTCCTGACCCACGATGCCAACCCGATGCGGTCGAGCGTCGCCGGTACTGCCGCCGCCACCCGCTGTCCGGATAGTCGGAAGCGGCACGATACGGGGGGTCACCATCACTTCGCTGGTGGCGACGAACTGTCGATCAAGCTGCACAAGACCGAATGGGTCCACCGTTCGAACCGTCAGCGGGCCAGTGGAGAAGCGGCCGCGTACCCGTCCCAGCAACGGATACTCGATGACCCGGCGCCAGCGCACATCCGCCCGATCCACCAAGAAACGTGGCCGACTGCCCAGCTCACGGGGCACCGAGTCCTCCAACAGCAGAATGCCCGCCGCCAGCCGGCCATCCTGGGCGAGGGCGATGTGGCCCTTCATCGGTGAACCCAGCGGCACCTGTGCCGGCTCGATGGAGCGTTCACACGACATCCGCAGCCGCGCGCGGGAAACCAGAATGGCGGCAATGACCGGTAAGGCGACCAGCAACAAGCCCAGCCGCATGACATCGCGTTGGCCGGCGGCCATCGCCACCAGCACCACGACGATGCCGATCACGACGAAGAACCGGCCTCGATGGGTGAGCAGCCGCCACGGACGCGACACGATGTGCTATCTCCGGTCAGGAATGTGCACAGACGAGATGGCCTGGGCAATGACATCGTTCACCGTACGCCGGGCCAGTTGGGCATCGGTGGATGGCAGCACCCGGTGGGCGAGCACTGATACGCCAAGGGCTGCGACATCGTCGGGTGTGACATAGTCGCGGCCCGTCAGCGCGGCAAAGGCGCGGCTCGCACGCAACAGTTGCAGCGTCGCACGGGGTGAGGCACCGAGCCGCAGATCGCGGGAGTTTCGCGTGGCATTCACCACCTGGACGATGTAGTGCTTGACGGCCGCACTGACATAGACCCTCTTGACCGCGTCGATCAATCCGCGGATGGTCGCACCGTCGGTCACGGGCTGTAGCTCCGCGAGCGGATCGGAGGAGCCATGTGAGTCCAGCATGTCCAGCTCGGAGTTGGGAGTCGGATAACCCATCTGGATGCGGGCCATGAACCGATCCCGCTGCGCCTCCGGCAACGGATAGGTGCCCTCCATCTCAATGGGGTTCTGCGTCGCAACCACCATGAACGGAGGTTCCAACAGATAGGTCGTCCCGTCCACGCTGACCTGACGTTCTTCCATGGACTCCAGCAGCGCCGATTGCGTCTTGGGTGAGGCGCGGTTGATCTCGTCACCGACCACGATGTTCGCAAAGATGCCGCCCGGCTTGAACTCGAAGTCGCGCGTCTCCTGGTTGAACACCGAGACACCCGTGATGTCTGAGGGCAACAGGTCCGGCGTGAACTGCACCCGACGTACCGAGCAGGCGATCGAACGGCCCAGTGCTTTGGCGAGCATGGTCTTGCCGACCCCCGGCACGTCCTCGACCAGCAGGTGACCCTCGGCCAGCAACACGACAAGTGCGAGGTCGATCGAGCTGCGTTTTCCCTCGATGACGCTTTCCATCGCGTGCCGTACCTGGCCCATGACCTGGACCACGTCACTGAGTGAGTAGGCCACTTCGGGACGCTGCGCGACCTCGGCGGCCTTCTCATAGCCCAAGGACATGTCCAAACCCTACGTGTTCTCGACCAGTCCGAACACCACAGCCAACACGCCCGAGATCAACAGACGCGGCATTGTGGTGTGCGATGTGGGGGAAAGTGGAGTACAGTGGCGCAAAGTGGAGCAAGGTGGTCAATGGGTGGGGTAAGGAGGGTGGTCCGTGTTTCTCGGCACCCACACTCCGAAGCTCGACGACAAAGGTCGCCTGATCCTTCCGGCCAAGTTCCGCGACGAACTGGCTGACGGTTTGGTGATCGCGAAATTCCAAGAGCGATGCCTCGCGATTTGGCCGATCAGCTCGTTCGTCGACATGACTAAAACCGTAAGGAGCGCCTCCTCCAGCCAGCAAGGTGTTCGGGACTACCAGCGGATCCTCGCCTCGGGAGCCTCGGACGAGACACCGGATCGGCAGGGCCGGATCACGATCCCGCCTGATTTGAGGTCGTACGCAGGCCTGGACAAGGACTGCGTCGTGGTGGGGGCGATCGATCGGGTGGAGGTCTGGAATCCGGTCGCGTGGGATCAATACTCCGCTGAGAAGGAACCGGCGTTTGCCGAACTGAACCAGACCCTCTTCCCCGGAGGCTGAGGAGCACAACATCACAAGCATGACGGCGCGTGTAGAGAGGCTTCAACCCGCAGGTTCGACTCCCTGGCACAACTTCCCCGGTGCCAGGTAGGACTCCCCGCGGATCTCGGGTTGAAACCCCTCTACACGAGCAGCTCACGAAAGGGGGGTCGCATGAGTGCCCAGGCCGAGCTGCACGTACCCGTCATGCTGGCGGAAGTCGTTGCATTGCTGACCCCTGCGCTGGAAGCTCCTCTGACTGATCCGGCGGCCACAGACGACTGCGTTCTCCTCGACTGCACACTCGGTCTCGCTGGCCATGCGTACGCGTTGCTTGCGGCATGCCCTCAGGCCCGGCTGATCGGGTTGGACCGTGATCAACAGGCATTGGCTCTCGCGCGGCAGCGGTTGGTCGAGTTCTCCAACCGGGTGACGCTTGTCGAGGCCGTCTTCGATCAGCTCCCAGAGGTGCTCGCGCGGCTCGCCCAACCTAAAGTCCAGGGGATCTTGCTTGATCTTGGTGTGTCCTCGCTGCAGATCGACAATCCCGAACGGGGGTTTGCCTACGCCCAGGACGCGCCACTGGACATGCGAATGGGACCGCAGGAGCTCACGGCGGCGCAGGTGCTCAATACCTATTCCAAGTCCGACCTCGCGCGAATCCTACGTAGCTACGGCGAGGAGCGCTTTGCCGATCGAATCGCCGGGCGGATCGTCGCCGAGCGTGAGCGCGAGCCTTTCCGCAGCTCGGCACGACTGGTTCGGTTGCTCCACGACGCCGTCCCAGCAGCCTCCCGCAAGTCGGGAGGCCACCCTGCCAAGAGGACCTTTCAGGCGCTGCGGATCGAGGTAAATGGCGAGCTGCGCGCGCTGGAATCGGTGCTGCCAGAAGCCATCGCGGCGCTCGCATTGCACGGCCGGATCGTCGTTCTGGCCTACCACTCGCTCGAAGATCGCTTGGTCAAACAGATTCTCACCGCTGCCTCGAGAGATCGCGCGCCGCGTGACCTGCCCGTCGTTCCGGCCGAGCTGCGGCCGCAATTGCGGCTGCTAACCCGTGGGGCGATGCGACCCAGTGCCGCCGAAATCGCCCGTAATCCGCGTGCCGCATCCGCACGGCTCCGTGCCGCAGAACGCATCGCAGAGCTGCCGGTGGCCGGATGAGCGCACTCTGGGCGCCGATCATGGGTCGGCGTGAGGAGATCGGGACGATCTCTTCGCCGCTGCACGCCGTGGCCAAACCTGCGGCGCGCTTGGCGCGATTCCCGTTCCTGCTGGTGTTGATCGGCATCTTCGGGATCGGTATGGCCGGCTTGCTCATGCTCAACACAACGCTGCAGGGCCAGGCGTTCCAGTCGCGTACCCTCAACCGCCAGGCGAGCGAACTCGCGTACGCCCAGGCTGATCTTGAAAACCAGCTTGACGCGCTGGCCGCTCCGCAGGAGCTGGCGCGCAGAGCATCCGCACTGGGAATGCGCCCGAACCCGTATCCGGCGTTTCTGGTAATGCCGAGCGGCAAGGTGGTCGGCAAGCCCACGCCAGTACAGGGCGACGAGGTGCCCGCCTTCATTGTCAAAACGCCTGCCGAAGTCGCGGCTGAGCGGGCTGCCAAACGTGCTCGTGTCGAGGCAAGGGCAGCGGCAAAAGCGGCCAAGCTGGAACAGCAGAAAGCGGCGGCAAAGGCAGCCAAGCTCAAGCAGCAGAAGGCCGCGGCAATGTCCGCCAAGGGAGAGCAGCAGAAGGCCAAGAGGCCGTGATCAAAGAGCCGCATGGTCTCCACACGGCTCGTCCGCTGCGCAGCCAGATGCTGCGTGACGGCACGACTGTCACCCCGCCGGCTCGCGTTCGGCAAGCTCCACCAGTTCGGCCGGTTCGGCGACGGCCACCTTTGCGGCTGCCACTCGCGTCGGCCCACCGCCGGCTGCACACACTGTTGATCATCGTCGCAATGGCGTTGTCGCTGTGCGCGGGCCGGCTGCTGCAGCTTCAGGGCTTCGATTCCTCGTCGTACAGTGTCGACGCTCTGACCCGTACGCTGCCGCTGCTGCCCGCGCGCGGACAGATCACCGATCGCAACGGGCTAGTCCTTGCCTCGACTCAGCCGGCGGTGGCCGTAACGGCTGATCCGAAGCTCACTGCCCTTCAGGCGTCAGAGATCGCCGACGTGCTTGTGGCGCACCTGGGCATGTCGGTCGAAGAGCTCATGCCGTTGCTGACTAAGACGGGTACCCGGTTCGTCTACATCAAGAAGAAGGTGCCAGCGCTGACCTACAGCGCGCTGGCCGCCGACTTGTCGAGCCGCCGTCTGCGCGGCATCTTCCGAGAGAGCGATCCGATCCGTACCTATCCAAACGGAGCGGTCGGTGCCTCCGTCGTCGGGTTTGTCGGCGCAGATGGTGAGGGCCTGGCCGGGCTGGAGCGCACCTTCAACGCGCAGTTGGCCGGGGTGGAAGGCAAGGAGACCTACGAGAGCGCGCCCAACGGCAGCAGAATCCCGCTCGGCAGGAGCTCGATCACCCCAGCGCGGAATGGTCTGAGCTATCAATTGACCCTGGACTCGGAGGTGCAATGGGCGGCCGAGCGGCGACTGGCTGAGCAGGTTGCCAGAACGCGCGCCGACTCGGGCTTCGCCATCGTCTTGGATGTCAAAACTGGTCAGGTCATCGCGCTGGCGAACGCACCGACCTACGACTCATCCCGACCACAGGCCGCCAACTCCGCAGACCGGGGCAACCGCGCCATCTCCGCTCCGTACGAGCCCGGCAGCGTGGAGAAAGTCCTCACCGCTGCGGCATTGATCGACTCTGGTACGGCGACTCCGAATACCCGAGTCGTGATTCCCAGCCGTATTAGGTCGGGTGGCAATTCGATCAAGGACTTCTTCTCCCACGGGGTGCTGCACTACACCATGCGAGGTGTCATCGCGGATTCCTCCAACATCGGCACGGTCTTGCTTACTCGTCAGCTCAACAAACAGACGCTTCATGACTATTTGGTGAGCTTTGGCCTCGGGCACACCACCAGCATTGAGCTGCCTGGGGAGTCCGGCGGCATCATGCCCAAGGCGGATATGCTCGATGGCCAGCGCGATCGTGTCGCGTTCGGGCAGGCGATTGCTGTCACAGGCATCCAGCAGGCCGCCGCCGTCGCTGGGATCGTGAACGGCGGAATCTACAATCCGCCGACAGTGATCAAGACCGCCACCGACGCCGAGGGTCGGGAGGTGGCGGTGCCGCGTACGCCACCGCGGCGAGTCATCTCGGAAAAGAGCTCGGCGCAGGTACGCGAACTGATGCAGGCGGTCATCGACAGCACTAATGGGCAACGGAATTTGAAGCTCGACCGATACACCAGCGGCGGGAAGACGGGCACCGCACAACGTGCCGATACCAGCTGCGGTTGCTATCGAGGCTACGTAACATCATTCGTGGGCTTTGCGCCTCTCGATGACCCACAGATCCTGACCTACGTCGTGATCAGCAACCCGAGGGCAGGCGATACCGGATCGATCACCGCAGCACCGGCGTACCGCGACATCATGAACATGGCGCTGCCGCGCTACTCGGTGGCACCTGATGCCAAGCCGCACAAACCGCTGCCTACCCAGTGGTGAAGCGAGCGGGAGGCAGTTTGGTACCGGGTATTGGTCCGCGCCGGCCGACGACTCGATAACGTCACCAAGGTGTCTATTGCTCTACGGGGGGGCGTGATTCGGCCGCGCACCAGACACCAGATCGGTCTGGCCGAGCTGCTCGGGGTCCGCGCCGCGGCAAGCGATCCGCTTATCAGTGGCATCACCATCGACTCCCGGCTGGTACGTCCCGGCGACTTGTACGTCGCATTGTCTGGTGCACATCATCACGGCGCGGAGTTCGCCCCGCAGGCTGCCGCAGCAGGAGCCGTCGCCATTCTCACCGACACGGCCGGCAGTCAGCTGGCTCAGGAGGTGTTGCTTCCAGTCGTCGTCGTCGACCATCCTCGACAGGCAATGGCAGCAGTCGCCGCCACCATCTACGGCCGGCCGGCGGATGCTCTTACCATGTGCGCGGTCACCGGCACGAACGGCAAGACAACGACGACGTTTCTCTTGGAGGCCGCGCTGCGCGCCGGGGGCGTGAGCACGGGGCTGGTCGGGACCGTCGGCTTCCGGCTCAACGGCGTGGCATTGGACTGCGTCCCGACCACAGTGACCACGCCCGAGTCGACCGACCTTCAGGGTCTGCTGGCTTTTCTTCTCGAGGAGGGAGCCAAAACCGTCGTCATGGAGGTTTCCTCCCACGCGCTGGTACTTGGTCGTGCCGAAGCGATCAGCTTCGATGTCGCGGCTTTCACCAACCTGGGTAGAGATCATCTGGATTTCCACCGTGACATCGAGTCCTACTTCGAAGCCAAGGCCTCGCTGTTCACCCCGGAGCGGACCAAACACGCGGTGATCAATGTCGATGATCCGCGTGGTCGCGAGTTGGTGCAACGCATCGGTCGGCACTCGGGCATGGAGCTCAGCACAGTGAGCCTCGACGGCGATGCGGCCTGTCGGGCATTGGCGTACGAGGTGCAGCCGGATGGTCGGACAGCGGTGCGCGCCGACCTCCGAGGCCGCATCCTGAACTTCAGGCTCAATCTGCCTGGTGACTTCAATATTCGCAACGCCTTGACAGCCTTGGCCATGGTGGATGCGATCGGCGGCGATCTGGAACGCGCGACGGTCGGTTTGGGGCAGGCACATGTCGCGGGCCGGATGCAGCGCGTCGAACTCGGCCCGGGTGCACCGCGGGTCTATGTGGACTTCGCCCATACGCCGCAGGCGATCGCCGCTGCACTGCAGGCGGTGGGCACCCAGCGCCGCATCGTCGTGCTGGGCTGCGGCGGAGATCGTGATCCGCACAAGCGCGGACCAATGGGAGAGGCTGCGGCTCGATTCGCCGACGTGGTGATTGCCACCGACGACAACCCGCGCTCCGAAGACCCTGGCGCGATCCGGGCGGAGTTGATCACGGGGGCGCAGCTGGCAGTCCGGAAGCAGGGTCTCGCGACTGAGGTGATTGACGGCGGCGATCGGCGCTCCGCGATCCGCCTGGCGCTGCAGATCGCGTCGTCCAGTGACGTGGTCGCGATTCTCGGCAAAGGTCATGAGCTCGGTCAGGAGGTGGCTGGCACGGTCCTGCCGTTCAGCGATCCGGACGTGGCCGCCGAGGAGTGGGCCGTGCTGCATCCGGAGCTGGGTCGGCGCCCCGGTCAGCAGGGTACGACGCCGTGATCCCTGCGACGGTCGACGAGATCGCCATGGCACTTAGTGCGCCGCTCGTGGGTCCCGGCGACAAGGCTGCCGTGGTCACCGCGCTGACCGCTGACTCTCGTACGGTGATTCCCGGCGCTCTTTTCGTCGCATTGACGGGTGAGCGGGTCGATGGCCATGACTATGTCGCTGCTGCGGATGCTGCCGGCGCGGCTGCGTCGCTCAGCAGACGTCCCGTTGCGGGGGCGCTCTGTGTTGTCGTGGCAGATCCGCTGGCGGCGCTCGGCCGGCTGTCGCGCTACCTCCTCGACCGGTCGAGCGCTGCTGGTCTTCAGGTCGTCGGCATCACCGGTTCGGTCGGCAAGACGTCGACCAAGGATCTGCTGGGGCAGCTCCTCGAGCAGGCGGGCCCTACAGTCGCGCCCGCAGGCAATCTCAACAATGAACTCGGCGTGCCCCTCACGGTCGGCCGTGTCGATGCGTACACCAGATATCTGGTCGTGGAGATGGGCGCCCGTGGCATTGGCCACATCGCCTATCTCTGTGAGATCGCGCCGCCGCGAGTCGGCCTGGTGCTGAATGTCGGCCAAGCTCATGTCGGAGAGTTCGGCGGGCAGGCCGCAATCGCTCAGGCGAAAGGTGAGTTGGTCGAGTGCCTGCCCGCGGACGGCTGGGCCGTTCTCAATCGCGACGATCCACTGGTCTGGGGAATGCGGCGTCGTACCAGGGCGCGGGTGCTGCCGTGGTCCGCGGGCCAGCAACTCAACGAAGGGGTGTGGGCTTCGGGATTGAGCGGTGACGCGTACGGGCGATACTCCTTCACCCTCTATCAACGGCAGGACGGCGAATCGGAACAGCAAGCTGAAGTGCGGCTGGGACTGACGGGGCGGCACCAGGTCGCGAACGCGGTCGCGGCGGCCGCCGCCGCGCTGGCCCTAGGGCTCGAGCTCGACCAGATTGCGGACGGACTCGCAACCGCCGCGCCGCGCTCGCGTTGGCGTATGGAGCTCCATGACCGCTCGGACGGCGTCACGGTGATCAACGATTCGTACAACGCCAATCCCGACTCGATGCGCGCCGCGCTGTCGACCCTTGTTGAGCTCGGTCGACGCGGTCGACGCACCTGGGCTGTGCTGGGGGACATGCTCGAGCTCGGCGATACCGCAGCTGAGGAGCATGAGGCGATCGGCCGGTTCGCGGCGCAGCTCGGAGTGGAGCAGCTGGTTGCCATCGGTGAGCACGCGAACCGCATCGTCGAGGCCGCTATCGGTGCTGGTTTGCCGCCCACCTCGGCGGTGGCAGTGGCCGACAAGCCCGCAGCAGTCGCGGTGCTGACAGCTGGTCTTGGACCTCGCGACGTCGTCCTGGTCAAGGCATCTCGTGGCTTAGCCTTGGACACCGTGGCCGACGACATCCTTTCCGCCGTCGCCCCACGTCCGCTCGAGGATCCCGGGTGAAGACGATCGTCCTTGCCGGCGGCCTCGCCCTGATCGCGACGTTGCTCGGCACCAAGCTGGCCATCCTGATCCTGGTGAGGAAGGGCTACGGACAGCTCATCCGCGACGACGGCCCGACCTCACACCACGTGAAGCGGGGCACCCCCACCATGGGCGGGCTCGTCATCATCGCCGCGGTGCTGCTGGCGTACTTCGGCAGTCATTTGATCATCTTTTCGGCCCCGTCCGCGTCGGCGCTGCTGGTGCTGTTCCTCTTCACGGGGCTAGGCGTGGTCGGCTTTCTGGACGACTACATCAAGATCAGCAAGCAGCGCTCGCTGGGACTGCGGAGCAAGGCCAAGATCGCCGGCCAGTCGGTCGTCGCGATTGTGTTTGCCGTCGCGTCGCTGCAATTCCCCGACGAGCGGGGGATCACGCCTGCTTCACCCGCCATCTCCTTCCTGCGCGACATCGAGTGGCTCCGATTGCCGCTCATTCTGGTGATCATCTGGGTGATGCTGCTGATCGCGGCCGCAAGCAACGGCGTCAACCTCACCGACGGGCTCGACGGACTCGCCTGTGGCGCCTGCGTGATGATCTTCGGCGCGTACACCCTGGTCAACATCTGGCAGTACAACCAGTCCTGCGCCTATACCGCCTCGGCCGGACCGAAGTGTTACGAGGTACGCGATCCGTACGATCTGGCGGTGGTCGCTGTCGCGCTCGCCGGGGCGTGCTTCGGCTTTCTGTGGTGGAATGCCGAACCGGCCAAGATCTTCATGGGCGACACCGGGTCACTCTCTCTCGGCGGCGCGCTGGCCGGGATGGCTATCTTCACCCGAACCGAGTTGTTGCTCGTGATCTTGGGCGGACTGCTGGTCATCGAGGTCATGTCGGTGATCTTGCAGGTCGGCTTCTTCAAGTTGACCCGCGGTAAACGATTGTTCAAGATGTCGCCCATCCACCACCACTTCGAACTGCTGAACTGGCAACAGGTGACGATCGTGATGCGCTTCTGGATCATCGCCGGGCTGTTCGTCGCCGCCGGCCTGGGCATCTTCTACGCAGAATGGGTGGCAGGCACGTGAGCCCGTCGTGGTTGGCCGCCGCCGATGGTCGCTCACCCTGGCCGCAGGCGCATGTCGTAGTCGCCGGCATCGGCGTTTCGGGTTTCGCAGCCGCCGACGGGCTGCTGCAGTTCGGTGCCCGTGTCACGGTTCTGGACGACCAGCTCGATGAGCGTAGATCCGACAAGGGCAAGCTGCTGGAGGTGCTCGGCGGCACCGTACGCCTGGGTCCCGGCGCTACTGCGACTCTGCCCAACGATGCTGATCTTGTGATCACTACCGGCTGGCCTGCCACCGCGCCGCTGCTCCGTCAGGCGGCCGAGCGGCAGCTGCCGCTCTGGAGCGAAGTCGAGTTGGCTTGGCGGCTCAGCCGCCCGGACAAGATCATCCCGTGGCTCGGCATAACGGGCACCAACGGCAAGACGACGACCACCCAGATGCTGGAGTCGATCCTCGCGGCGGCCGGCCTGCAGACGGCAGCGGTCGGCAACATCGGCCGCCCGATCATGGAGATCGTGCTGGACCCGCAACCCTACGACGTTCTCGCCGTGGAGCTGTCGAGCCATCAGCTGCACTGGTCCAACTCACTGTCCCTGCATTCGGCCGCAGTCCTCAACGTCCAACCCGATCACCTGGAGTGGCATGGCTCGTACGCGGCGTACCGCGACGCCAAGGCCAGGATCTACTCCGGTGTCGAGATCAGCTGTGTCTACAACGTCGCTGACCCGGTCACCGAGCGGATGGTCGAGGAGGCCGAGGTCGTGGAGGGTGCCCGAGCTATCGGTTTCACGCTGGGTATACCCGCTGTCTCAATGCTCGGCATCGTTGACGATCTGTTGGTCGATCGGGCCTTCGTCGCACAACGTCAGGACTCAGCGCTCGAGCTCGCAAAGGTCAGCGATGTCACTCCGGCTGCACCGCACAACGTGGCCAACGCACTCGCCGCCGCTGCGCTGGCGCGCTCCTACGGTGTGCCGGGGACGGCGGTACGCGACGGATTGCGATCGGTGAGAGTTGGACCACACAAGATCCAGACGGTCCTGGAACGGGACGGAATCGCCTGGGTCGATGATTCCAAGGCCACCAACCCGCACGCGGCCGATGCGTCGCTGCGCGCCTTCGACTCGGTGGTGTGGATCGCGGGCGGCCAGGCCAAGGGCACGACCTTCGACGAGTTGATCACCGCTCATCGTCAGAGACTGCGTGGCGCGGTGCTACTCGGGACCGACCGCGACATCATCGCCGAAGCCCTCGCTCGACACGCACCGGAGGTCCCCACCCAAGTCATCGAGTCGGTCGACACTAGAGCAATGGCACAAGCCGTTGCGGCGGCCGCTTCCCTGGCCAGACCTGGTGATGCTGTCCTGCTTGCCCCGGGGTGCGCCAGCTTGGACATGTTCACCGATTACGCCGCACGCGGAGATGCTTTCGCTGCCGCGGTGCGCGCGCTCGCAGAGGAGTAGACGTCAGTGGCGACCCTGACTCCGCAGGGCCAGTCTGTGCGGCGCCCCATGTCTGCACTCGAGCTGCTCCGCTGGCTCCGCTCGGTGCTGGACCGGCCATTGACCAGCTATCACTTGGTACTCGGTTCAGTTGCGTTGCTGCTCATTGTCGGCGTCATGATGGTGCTCTCGGCATCGAGCGTGAACGCCTATCTCAGCCACGGCGATTCCTACTTCTATGTCAAGCGGCAGGTGATCTTCCTTTCCGTCGGGGTGCTGGGCGCATTGACGATCATGCAGCTGCCACTGTCGACGCTTCGGCTGTTGAGCTGGTTCGGCCTCGCCGGTGCCACCATCTTGTTGATCTTGACCTATACGCCGCTTGGTATCTCGGTGAACGGCAATCGCAACTGGCTCTATCTCGGTTCCTCGCTCTTTTCCATCCAGCCAGCCGAGTTCGCGAAGCTTGCCATGATCGTTTGGGGAGCAGATGTGCTGGCCCGGAAGTACCGGTTGCTCGACCAGCCGAAGCACTTGCTCGTGCCGTTCCTTGCGGCGAGCGGCATTCTGGTGTTACTCGTGCTGTTTCAGGGCGACGCCGGTACTGCGGTGGTGATGGCAGCCATCGCTGCCGGCATGCTGTGGATCGTTGGTGCTCCACTGCGGGTGCTTACGGCTCTGGCATCGGCTGGTGTGCTCGGTGTGATCGGGATCTTCGTCACATCATCGGTGCGGATGCGTCGCCTGGCCGCCTTTCTGGACCCGAGCCTCGATATCGATGGTGCCAATCACCAGGCCAACGCCGGCATGTTCGCCATTGCCTCCGGCGGCTGGTGGGGTGTTGGTCTGGGTGCCAGCCGGCAGAAGTGGGGGAGCCTGCCTGAGGCACACACCGACTTCATCTTCGCCGTACTCGGTGAGGAGTTCGGCCTGTTCGGCAGCCTGGTCGTCCTCGCCATGATCGGCATCCTGGGCTATGCCGGCATTCGGATCGCCACCCGCACCGACGATCTCTTCGTACGCTATACGGCGGGCGGCATCACGACGTGGTTCATGGTGCAGGCGTTGATCAACTTGGCTGTGGTACTGCGGCTGCTTCCGATCGCGGGGGTGCCGTTGCCGTTGCTGTCCTACGGTGGCTCGGCATTGGTCGCCAATCTGTTCGCGGTCGGGGTACTGCTCGCCTGCGCGCGCCGAGAACCCGAGGCACGGAAGCTGCTGGCGAAGAAGGCGATGCGGCCAACGCGGCGGATGACCGCCGTCGTCGGGTCGCGTACCAGCCACGGCCGTACCGAGTCATGACCACGTCCGGTTCCGGCTCGGTGGTTCTCGCCGGTGGCGGAACTGCCGGCCACACCTCGCCGTTGATCGCAACTGGTCTCGAGCTGCGCCGCCTCGGCGACGGAGTCACGGTGACGGCGCTCGGTACCGCACGAGGCCTGGAGACCTCCGTCGTTCCAGCCGCCGGGTTGCAGCTGGAACTGATACCTCCCGTACCGATGCCCCGCCGAGTCGGGAAGGATTTTGCTTTGCTGGGGCCTCGGCTCCTCCAGGCGGTGAGGGCGACCGCTCAACTCCTGCGCCGGGTCGAGGCTGATGTCGTGCTGGGCTTTGGTGGCTACGTTTCCACCCCGGCCTACCTCGCCGCTCGCCGACTCGGCCTTCCGGTGGTTATCCACGAGCAGAACGTGCTGCCGGGCCTGGCCAACAAGCTTGCCGCCCGACTCACCAGGGAGGTTTACACCTCCTTTCCGCAGACCTCCCTGCCGCACGCTCGGTGCATCGGGCTGCCGATGCGGCGCGGCATCACCGATCTTGACCGAGCCGCGCTGCGGCGCGAGGCGCGGATGAGCTTTGAGCTTGACCCCGAGCTGCCCACGTTGCTGGTCAGCGGCGGTTCGCAAGGCGCACTGCGCATCAATACCGCGGTGGCGGGCGCGTGGCCGGAGTTGCTCGGCAGCGGGATCCAGGTACTGCACGTGCTCGGACCGAAGAATCTCGTGCCAGGCATCGAGCGGAGCGTCGATCAGGGCAGCGGTGCCGTTTACCAGCCCGTAGCGTACGTGGCGCAGATGGAGCGGGCCTATGCTGCGGCCGATCTGATGCTGGCGCGCAGCGGTGCCAATACGGTGCTGGAGACTGCGGCCGTCGGACTCCCTGCCGTATTCGTCCCCTACCCCCACGGAAACGGCGAGCAAGCGCTCAATGCCGAACTCGTTATCAACGTCGGCGGCGGAATGATGCTCGCCGACCGCGACTGCACGTCGACCTGGGTGGCCCAGGAGATTCCGGTCCTTTTTGCGCATCCCGACCGGCTCACCGGAATGAGTCAAGCGCTCGCCAGCGTTGCGCGCCTGGACGCAGCTACCGTGTTGGCGTCGCGAGTTTTGGAGGTGATGCGCTGATGGGTTTGCTCACGCCGATCCAGCTGCCGCGCCTGGAGGAGCTAGGCGCGGTGCATTTCATCGCCATTGGCGGCTCCGGCATGAACGGAATCGCCTCAGTGATGTTGGCTCAGGGCATCCCGGTTAGCGGCAGCGACAGGCAGGACTCCAAATATCTGCGGTCGCTGGAGGCTCAGGGGGCGCGCGTCTACGTTGGCCACCGGGCAGACCAGCTTGGTGATGCGAGCACGGTCGTCGCATCCTCGGCGATCCGGGAGGACAACCCGGAGTTGGCCGAGGCTCGGCGCCGCGGCCTGCGTGTGCTGCATCGCAGCGCCGCGCTCGGCTCGCTGATGTTGGGGCGGCGCGGCATTGCCGTAGCCGGAACCCACGGCAAGACCACCACCACAGCGATGATCGCCCATGTGCTGAGCGGGTGCGGATTGGATCCGTCTTTCGTGATCGGCGGTGCACTCACCGGCACCACTACCGGTGGCCATCACGGCAGCGGGGACATCATGGTCGTCGAAGCCGACGAGAGTGACGGGTCCTTTTTGCAGTATCCGCGCGAGGTCGCCGTCGTTACCAACATTGATCCCGATCACCTCAGCAATTGGGGGAGTGCGGACAACTACGCCGACGGTTTCCTGCGCTTTGCGACCGCAGATTCGGTACGACTGCTGGTGACCAGCGCCGATGATCCAGGTGCCGTTGTCCTCATCGAGCGGGTCCGGCAGCGCATGGCCGCCGGGTTGCCGGGACCGGAGATCATGACCTTCGGGACCTCACAGGACGCCGACGTGCGAATCGTCGGCGCGAACCTGGCAGGCACTGGCTCACGTTTCGAGCTTCGCCGGGATGATGACGCGGGCCCGGTCGAGCTTTCGGTGCCCGGACACTACAACGTCCTCAACGCGGCGGCGGCGTACGCGGTGGCAATGTGGCTCGGCGCTTCTGAGGTCGACGTACGCCGCGAGCTATCCACCTACCAAGGCACGTACCGACGGTTCCAGTTGATCGGGGCTCCCCAGGACATCCGGGTCTACGACGACTACGCCCATCACCCGACCGAAGTGCTGAACACGTTGATCGCGGCTCGTACCGGTGTCGGGGACGGTCGCGTCGTGGTCTGCTTCCAACCTCACCTCTATACCCGCACTCGAGACTTCTGGCGGGAGCTCGGGCACGCGCTGGAACAAGCGGACGAAGCCGTCGTGATGGATGTCTGCGGCGACCGCGAAGATCCCATTCCTGGCATCGATGGCGCCATGGTGGCCAATGCCGTCGCTCCGGGCACCGCGAATGTGACCTACGAACCCATCTGGGACGAGGCGGCACCAACCGTCGCCAGGATCGCTCGTCCCGGCGATCTGGTGATCACTGTTGGCTGCGGGGACGTCACCAAGGTCGCGCCCAAGATCGTCGCGGAGATCCAGCGACTTGCCGGGGTGCCGCGATGACCGCGACCGCGACGGCCACTCGACGAGCTCGTACGACAAGCACCAGCAAGAATAGGAAGAAAAGGAAAAAGAAATCGCGCCGGTCGTGGCGCCGCAAAGTCCTGGCTCTCATCGTCATTGCTGTCATCGTTGCGCTGTTGGCCGGCGGCCTCTGGGTCGTCTATTACTCGGCAGCCTTCGTCACCAAACGGGTCAATGTCGTCGGCGCTCGCAACCTCACGCCGGTCCAAGTCAGTCTCACGGCGCAGGTGCCCCTTAGCGTGCCGTTGGCCCGTCAGGACCTGGATGCGATTGCCGAGCGGCTGACCACCGTGCCGTCAATTGAGACGGCTACCGTCTCACGCAGCTGGCCGAACACGATCACGGTGACCATTGTTGAG
>DASVEX010000003.1:0-9911 GCA_036380335.1 Propionibacteriaceae bacterium
CAGCGCTGTGTCCACGGAGGACTCGGTTCTGTTCGGATTCGGCATCGAGCAGATCGAGTCGTCGGCGGAGCGCGCCGCCGTCCTCGGAAAGGCATTGAAGCACCTCTTGCCTTCGACAGCGTGAGGGCTGACCTGGGTTGACCGCTCAGCCGCGACGCAGCTGTGCGAGGAGCGGAAGCTGGCTGAGCGGGTCGTCATTGGAGTTCCAGTAGACATGCTCGATGCCCAGCTCCGCGGCTTGGCCGAGGTCGGCTGCTACCTGGTCGGGCGAGCCGAGCAACGGTCCCCGCTCGTCCAGCGGCTCGACGGTGACGTTGCCGTTCACCTGCAGCATGATCGGCAGCGTGTCAGGGTCATGCCCAGCGGCATTGGCCGCCGCGCGGAATGTCTCGACGGCCTCGCGGATCGTGTCCCAGTCGAAGATCACCAGGGTGAGCCCGACGCCGATCCGTCCGGCGCGTTCGATAGCGGCAGACGATCCGGCGCCCGCTAGGAGTCGTGGGCCACCCAGCCGGACCGGTTTCGGGCCGATGTCGGCTTCGGGGATGCGGTAGAAGCGGCCCTCGAAGCTCACCGGGTCCGGGCCCCAGACGGCGCGCATGGCCATGATGTGTTCCTCGAACCCAGCGCCGCGCCGCTTCATCGAGACACCCGCAGCCTCGAATTCCTGCTCCATCCAGCCCTGGCCGATTCCGACGAAGAGTCGGCCGTCGCTTAGCTGGTCGAGCGTGGCAAGCCTGCGCGCGAGGATGATCGGGCTCTGGAAGAGGGCGTCGAGCACGCTCGTGCCCAGCGTGATCCGGCTAGTCCGGGCCGCGACGTAGCTGAGTGTCTCGATCGGGTCGTACACAATGCCGAACATCTCTGGCGCATCCATGACCGGCCCGCCCGCCCCGCCCAGCGCGATCGGCACCGTCGGCCGCATCAGCCGCTCCCATGACCACACCGAGTCCAACCCAATGCGTTCAGCCTCTACCGCAACCTGCATGATCGTTTCCGGCGACGCGCCCTTGCCCGCCACCGGAAGGTGTACGCCGAGTTTCATAGCAGTCATCTCCCCTCCATCTTTTCGTCTCTGTGTTCAGGCAGACCTCGTCGGCCGGCCATTCTCATCGGTCGCGGGTCGTGTCCGCCATATCAAGGGTGGAAAGAGTGAATTGGCTACCGTTGACCGGTGCAGCGGTCATCCGGGGACGAGTTGCGGCGAGTGAGCCAACGAAGCTGGATAGCGTTTCTCGGCGGCCTCGGCCTCCTGGCGGCTGCGCTCCTCGGCAGCTTGACGAGCGTCATTCCGGATTTGATCACCACTGTGGCCGCGATCATTGGCATCGCGGGAATGATCTATGGGGTTGCCATCGGCATCTTGATCGTGGTCAATCGCGAGCCAGATGAACGATCCAGCTGGAAATTAGACGACTGATCCCTCTTCAGACTCGGGCCGTGAACCAGGCTCGACCGGCCACTTGAACTGAAACTCGATCTCCTCCTCGTCATCTCCGAGCTCATGCTCGATCGAGAACTGAGCGCGCTCGGGGACTCGGATCCGTACGCCGGCGATCTGGATCCTGAATGACTCGTCCTTCTCAAGCGCATCTGCGAGGCGACGAAGCTTGGCCACCACTTCATGAGTCGAATAGATGCGTTCAATGGCCCGAGGACTTCTCGCCATGGCAGTAAACCCCTTAGTACTCCGCTCACGTCACAGGACGACTCAGACCCTGCTCGCCCGTTCGTTTGATCAGTCTGGCAGCCGAGTCTGGCGCCCACCACTGGTAAGGAGTAACTTACCAGGGGTGGGGAAGTGGTCCGATGTGAATCCGAGCTTCGCAGCCCTCGCCGATCCCACACGCCGGGCGATCTGTCAGCGCCTCGCGCACGGCCGCGCAACTGTAGGGCAGCTAGCCGCGCTGTTCCCCATGAGTCGGCCGGCCGTGTCGCAGCACCTTCGGGTGCTGAGGGAGGCCGGCTTGATTCAGCCGGAGAGCGGAAATCGCCTGAGCGCCTATGAACTGGTGCCCGGGCCGCTCCTGGATGTCGAGGCGTGGGCCCACCGGGTCGTCACAGTGTGGGAGCGCGCCGCCCAGTACCGATTCACGGCGCAAGGCGCCGAAAGCGGAAAGGCGATGACGTGATCCAGCCCGTTACCTACGTCGAGATCAACAGTCCTGACCTGCCACGGACGCGCACGTTCATGGAGGAGGTTTTCGATTGGCATCTCGAGCCCTTCGCCGCGGCCGACTATCTCGTGGCCGCCGCGGGTGATGGAGGCGGCGTCGACAGCGGTCTCATGCCGTCCCAGGACGGGAACCCACGAACCATCCCGGTCATCCGGGTCGACGATCTGGAGGCGAGCCTGGCCGCCGTTGTGGCGTGCGGGGGGAAAGTCGTGGTGCCCGCCTTCTCGATCAGTGGCGTGGGACGCGGTTGCTACATCACCGATCCGGTCGGGTTGCTCATCGGTCTGCATCACTATGATCCGGGGACGCCCTGACCCGCTCAACCGGAGTGTGCAGCGGAGCTTCGTCGTTCTGGACACTGTGACGCCCAACTTTGTTGCTTACGCTCCACTTTGTTGCTTACGCCTCACATGTACGTGGGGCGTAAAGCAAGGAGTGGGGCGTCAGCTCCTAGGCGAGGACGGCTGGCACGCATATGGCCAGAGCACCCGGTTGGATCTCCGCGTCGAGGGTGGTGGCCTCGGCGATCACGTCACCGTCGAGCTGGTAGTTGTCTTTTCCGTGGATCTTGATCCGCACCCTTGTTCCCGTGTGCTGGTCGACCTGGTCATCCTTCTTGGCGCGTCGGGTCATGAGCCGCAGCGCGATCTTGACCCAATGGCGGAATCGGCGGGGCGAGGCGATGTAGACATCGAGGAGACCATCATCCGGGCGTGCGCCCGGAATCAGGGTGAGGTTGCCCCGAAGTGTCCCGACGTTGCCAATGACACAAAGCATGGCGCGGCGCCGTACGGGACGGTTGCCGTCCAGCTGCACCGTCATACGTACCGGCAGCCGGCCCAATGCCTTCGCCGCTGCAACGAAGTACGCCGCGGAGCCCACCTTGTCCTTCAAGCCTTCGTCGGTTTGGTCCATGATCACGGCATCGATACCGATCCCTGCCATTACGGCGAAATGCTCCGGCGCACGGTCGTCGACAGTGATCTTCACCAGATCCACCTGGCGTATCTGCCCGCTCAATGCGACTTCGATAGCATCCACTTCCTCAAGGGGAAGATCCAGGTTTCGAGCCAGCAGGTTGCCAGTGCCGGCAGGTATCAGTCCTAGCGGAATACCGGTGTTGGCCAGAGCGTCGGCAACGACGCGGATGGTGCCGTCCCCGCCAGCAGCAATAACGAGATCAACATGCGCTGCGACGGCCTGTCTGGTTACTGCTCCGCCTGGATCCTCGACCGATGTTTCCAGCCACAGCGTGTTGCCCCAGCCCTTTCGCTGAACGCCTTCTTCGACAAGAGCGCGAAACTTGTCGCTGATCTTGGTCGGGTTATAGATCACCGCGCAGCGGCGACTTTGGCTGGCATTCTCAACATCTGTCATGGGATTCCTCAGTCGCAATGTCATCCGACCTCACTCTCCGCGCCGACGGCAGATCGCCGGTCTGGATGACCGTTTGAGCGATTGTTCGTAGTTTCACATGAGTGTTCTGCGACTCACATTTCAGCAGAGCGAACGCTTGATCGGCCGTAATCTCACGGCGAACCATCAAGATCCCTTGGGCCAACCCCACTCGATGCCGTGCGGCCATCGCTCGGGCCAAGTTGTCCCGTTCCCGAGCGACTGTCAGGGCCTGGCTGGCGTGATGGGCGATGGCCTCGGCTATCTCGGCGTACGGCGACAGGGACGCCGGGCCCGTGGCATACCACACCAATCGGAGAGGCTCCCGAGGCGAACCCTCAATCCGCGCCACCAGCACAGCGCGTTCGCCCAGCGCATCCCACGCGGCGACTTCCGCCGGATCGTCGTTCGGAAATGGTTGCTGAAGTAGACCCTGACGGAAGAGCATCTCTATTACCTCCGCGGCTACCGAGTCACCGGGCGCCGGGTCCCTCGGGCTTACGGCGAGGGTCTGCCAGAAGCCCTCGGTGTAGCTGACGACCGCTGCCCCGTCGGCGACGATCAGCGCCAGGGCTTCGTCGAGGACTGTGCGCCACAGTGCGGCCGCGTCTGGTGCAGCCAAGATCCTCTGGCAAGCGGCGGCTAGAGCGGTCGCGTAAGCCAGATCGTCTGGTGCGCCGGTCGGCGGCATCTGTGGATCAGTCCCGTATCGAGCGTTTCAAAGAGGCTGGAGCGTTAGAGTGCGCGCGTGCGCGACCTGGCGGTCAACGCGGAGGACACCGATGATCTCCATGCTTCCTCCTCAAACGTGATGAATCTTTCTGGTGCTGCGAAGCGCGTGCCGTAGGTTGGCAGCGGTTCCACTGCATCTACAACTCAACCACCCTAAGGGCGGATGTATTACACCCTTAGGGAGGTTAAAGTCGGGTCCTGTGGGGCCCCGGCGGACGCTGAGGCCGGCCGGCGGCACGACAAATACGCGAGCGCAAAGGCGGATGACGTGGCCAGTGTGAATGATCCGATGAAAGCCTGGTGGGACATGATCGAGCAGTATCAGAAGGCTGGACTTGGTTCGAATGCGCCCGAGTTTTTGCAGATGATGTTCGCTCCCATGCAGCAGCAGTTGGATCTCATCCAGAAAGCCTTGGAAACCCAAGCAGAGTTCAATCGAGAGCTGACCGAACAAGCGTTTGCTCCCATGCGGCACGTCATAGAGGGTCTGCAGCAAGCGGCCGACACCACTCGCTCCGCCGGTGAGGCGCTCAAGGTGGCCGGCGACTTGTTGATACAACAGGCGACTGCAATGGATCAAGCCCTGAGCCTGACCGACCCCTTCCTCGAAATTACAACTCCTGCTAGCGAAGGATCTGCGAAAGCAGAGTAAGCGGTAATTGACCTTGTCGGGCTTGGCGGTTGAGGTTGCCGGCGCGACGATTCGACCGAGCCGGCGGGCCGACGCTGGCCTATCCGGGCTGAATCCGTCCGAGCTGAGGCGGGTGCTGAGCCTGACTCCGCGTTGATTGTTGACACTGCGCGCTAGATGGGACTACCGCGCAGTGCACCTTGCTACCGCGAAGTGCACCTGGCCGGCCAGCGCGACGATGGTGGTGTCGGGTGGCGGAAAGGGCGTGACAACCCGTGATGCGTACTCGGAGCGCTAATCGGATGTGTTCAGGTCCACGGCCTGGGCCAAATACGCTCGCAGCGTGGGTTCAGTGTTCCCTCGGTGGTGGCGACTGGGGCTCGCCTGCATGGAATTCGTGCTGGCCGCCGGCTTGATCGTGGCCGCCGTGACGGATGGCGGCTGGTACTGGTGGGCCGGCGCTGTCGCGGCAGCGGCCCTTGCTCTCATCAACCTGTCCGGGTACTTGCGCACCGAGCGTGAGCGGCGTGGACCACCTGATCCGTAGTTCGCGACCGCGCTCTGAGGCCGTCCAATGAGGCCTCCATGATCGTGATTGTCAGGTCCGCAAAGAGTGTGTGAGCAGTTGTGCGAATCGGTCCGACAGGACCACGCTCCACAGCGTGGCATCGGACCGGTCACCACCCGCTTGCATAGACCGCCATGGCTGCAGCCCGAGCCCGAGGTGGGTTGGTCTGGGCCTTTCCTCATTGGCCAGAGTCGCAGGGCGTCAGGCTGCGTCACTGGCGGACGGCGACAGCGCTGCCATGACTGTTTCGGCCGAGACGGGCATTGAGAACATGGGGAAGTCGTAGGTGATGGCGTTGTCGTGCTCAGCCTGCGACGTGGCGGCGACGCAGTCTTTCAAAGTGAAGACGCGGTAGCCGTTCTCATATCCGGTGCGCATGGTCGACTCAACGCAGCAGTTGGTGAGGAAACCACCAAGGACGATTGTGGTGATCCCCTTGCTGCGGAGAATGAAGTCGAGGTTGGTGCTCGCGAAGGTGTCGAGTCCGCGTTTGCCCTCGACGATGATGTCGCCGGTCTGCGGGGCGAGCTCGTCAACGATCGCCGCACCCCAACTGTCCTTCACGAAGGCGTTGCCATCGACGACGCCCTTGAGGATCCCGTACGGGTGGGCGGAGATCTCGTTGTAACCGGTGGCGAAGGTGATGGGGGCGTGCATGATGGTTGCGCCGGCGGCTCGAGCCGCCGCCACGAGCCGGACCGTGTTGTCCAGCATGCCGGTCGAATCCATCACGTCAGCCACAGCTCCGTGGAGGGCGCCTCCCTCGGAGGTGAAGTCGTTCTGGTACTCGATCAGGACGACAGCCGTGGTCTTTGGATCCAGCGAAAGGTTGTTGCTCATCGCCTGCCTCGCTCGCGCCTGAAGGGTCGGGAAACGGGAGTCGTCGCTTCCGACCTCCATTCGACCACCGGCGTGAGCCGTCCGCAACGGCGATGGTTCCTGGCACGCTACTTGAGGCACTCGTTGAGCCGGGGTCAGGCAAGAACGGTGATCCTCGGTTTGGCTCTGTCGGCTCCCGCCAGCCATCGGGGCGGGAGCCGACCCACAGCCAGTGCCGAGCTCGACCGAGTCGGATCTCTCCGCGAACCATCAACGAAATAGCAAACCGACATCGCCGAAGGAGCGATCATTTTGTCCAGCAGCACCTTCAATATCGGGGTCCTCGGAGCCGGTCAGATTGCGCAGGCGGCGCACTTCCCCGCCGTACGCAAGGCCAAGACCGCGCAGCTTTATGCGATGTGCGACGCCGCCGATGACCTACGCGAGCGAATGGCCGCCGTACACCAGCCGACCACCACATACGCCGACTACGACGCGATGCTTGCCGACGACAATGTCGATGCCGTGATCGTCGCAGTCGCCGACCAGTTCCACGTCCCACTGTCGATCAAAGCCCTCGAGGCCGGCAAGCATGTGCTGGTCGAGAAGCCGATGGCCACCACCATCGAGGATGCCGAGGCCCTGCTGGAGGCCGCGAAGACTCACCACAGGGTGGTGCTCGTCGGCCACGAGAAGCGCTACGACCCCGGCGTCGCCTTCGCCCACGACTTCATCCGCGACGAGATCGGCGAGCTGATCGGGCTGAAGCACTGGTACTGCGACTCCACCTACCGCTACAGCGTCACCGACACCCTGCAGCCGATCATCGAGTCCAGCGCCGCCGCCCGCCGACCTTCCGGCAATCCCAAGGCGGATCGGCAGCGCTACCTCATCCTCGGCCACGGCAGTCACATGCTCGACATGGCCCGGTACCTCGGCGGCCCCTTGGAGGCCATCCGGGCTCGGCTGTCGACGAAGGCCGACACGTACTGCTGGTTCCTCGAGGTCGCCTACGCCAATGGCTGCCTCGGCCAACTCGACCTCACGATCGCGGTCCGGATGGACTGGTGGGAAGGCTTCCAGGTCTACGGCAGCGCTGGCAGTGTGATCGGCAAGCTGTTCAACCCGTGGTACTTCCGCGCCGCGGAGGTGCAGGCCTTCTCCGTCAAGGACGACCAATACCGCCAGCCGATCGGCGAGGATGCCAATGTGTTCCGCCTGCAGGTCGAGGACCTTGTCAATGCGGCGATCACCGGCGCCACCACACGCGGCGCGACCGCCGAAGACGGGCTCGCCTCCGTCCGCGCCATGGTCGCCCTCGCCAAGTCGGTGACCACCGGCGACTGGGTCAAGCTCGACGACGTGACCGGAGGACTTGTGTGATGCAACTCGGAATCTTCGCCAAGACGTTCGACCGGCCCGACGTCGCTTCCTGCCTCCAGGCTGTCGCCGACGCCAGCATCCCCGCCACCCAATTCAACCTGTCCGTGGCCGGGCTGCCCACCATCCCTGACGAGCCCGTACCGGATGACGTCCTGGATGCCATTCGGGTGAGTGCCGACCAGGCCGGTGTCGCACTTGCCGCGATCTCCGGCACCTTCAACTCCGCCCACCCCGACCCGGCACACCGGCGGACCTACCTGGGCCGGTTCCCGCACGTGTGCGCAGTCGCCCGAGACCTGCAGATCGGCATTATCACCCTCAGCAGCGGGTCTCGTGATCCGCAGGACATGTGGCGCTGGCATCCCGACAACACCACCCCGCAGGCGTGGGCTGACTCCCGCACCACCCTCCAGGCCCTAGCGACACTCGCCGAGGACTACGGTCTCACGCTGGCAGTCGAGCCCGAACACAGCAACGTCGTCGCCACCGCTGACCAGGCGATCACCATGCTGGACCAGATCGGCTCCCCCGCCCTCAAGATCATCTACGACGCGGCCAACCTGCTAGACCCGGACGGCTACGACCCGGCTGCTGCCGCCACGGCGATCACTCGCGACATCGCCATCCTGGGGCCGCACATCACGCTGGGGCACGCCAAGGAACTCATCGCCGACCGCGCCCCAGCCGCCCCCGGCACGGGCCTGCTGCCCTGGCCGCTGATCGTTCAGACCCTGCACGAAGCAGGGTTCGACGGCGCCCTGGTCATCCACGGCCTGCCCGAGACGAGCGTTCCGCTCGCGGTAACGACGCTCGAGGCCGCACTCGCTGCGGTCCCGACCACATGAGCGCAGCCTCAGCGACGGGCCGACTTCAGATCGGCGGCGCTAGCCTGGTCTACCGGAAGATCGACGCCGCGGGCGGCGGATCCATGCCCTTCGTGTTCCAGCACGGGATGGGCGGTGACGTGAACCAGCCCCTCGGCTATATCGGAGATGCACCGCCCAGCCCAGTGATCAGTCTGAATGCGCGTGGCCACGCCCCGAGTAGCGACATCGACCCAGCCGCGGCCACCTTCGACACCTTCGCCGACGACGTGATCGCCCTCGCCGACCAGCTCGAGCTTGCTCGGTTCCTCGTCGGCGGCATCTCTCTTGGCGCCGGGACCGCGCTGAACCTGGCCATCCGCTATCCGGATCGGGTCGCTGCGCTCGTGCTGTGCCGACCGGCCTGGCTCGACCGACCTCAAGCTGAGTTCAACTGCCACACCTACACCGAAATCGCCGATCTACTCGAGGGCTGCCCACCCGAGACAGCTGCCGCGCGCTACACCCAGACCCGCAGGTATCAGATCGTCCGCAACATCTCCCCGGCGGCCGCGGCATCCCTGCTCAGCCAGCTCACCCGGCCACGTGCGGCCCAGAATGCGGTCATCCTGCGCGCCTTTCCGGGTTCCAGCCCGACAGGCTCAATCGAGGATTGGCGTGCCGTCGAAGTCCCGACCCTCGTGATTGGTCACCACGACGACCCCTTCCACCCGTACGAGATCGCCGAGGCCCACGCCGAGACCATCCCCGGCGCCACCCTGCGCACCGTCCCCAGCAAGGACGCCGACCCCGCCCGCTTCGCCGCCGACATCCAGACCGCGCTCCACGACTTCCTCCGCCAACTGTGAGCACACTGTGACCGTGTCAACTGCCCAGCCTGATGGCCGCTCTCGCGGAGCCAAATCCGCTCGCGTCTACATCGTCGTCAACCTCGGCGGAACCCAGACCCGCACCGCCGTCTTCGATTCCACTGGGCAAATGCTGACCCGCCGAGCTATCGCCACCCCCCGGACCGGCGGCCCTGCTGGAGTCATTGCCGCCATCCTTGATCAGATCCGCGAGGCTATCGCCCAGCATCCGGGAGTGGTAGCTATCGGCGTGGGCGCCCTCGGGCCTGTCGAACCCCGCACCGGGCTCATCCGCAGCGCAACCACCCTTCCCGCTTCAGCAATATCCCCCTCGGCCCGCGTCTCCAGGATGCGCTGCAGCTGCCCGTCCAGGTCCATAACGACGCCAACGCCGCCACCATCGCGGAATGGCAGCTTGGCGCCGGCCGCGGTACCCGCGACTTCTGCTACGTCACCGTTAGCCATCATCACCAACGGCCAGCTCGTCACCGGCCGCGCTGGCTACGCCGGTGAGCTCGGGCGCACCCGCATCCT
>DASVEX010000004.1:0-9590 GCA_036380335.1 Propionibacteriaceae bacterium
AGTGCTGCCAGCACCTTCTTGGCGTCGGAATCAATGGTTGCCAGTGAGATCAACAGATGCTCGGTCGCCACGTACGCGTCACCGAGCTGCTCGGCGCGGACTTCTGCGTCCGCGAGCACCCGGGCGAACGAGCCGGAGAGACTCGGCTGGCTGACCGACGAACCCTTAGCAGACGGCAGCTTGGAGATCGCACCCTGGGCGGCAGCGGCAACGACGGCCGGATCGGCACCAGCAGCAGCGATCAAAGGCGCGGCGGTATTGCCGGGCACCTGCAGTAGCGCGTGCAGCAGGTGGGACGGTTCGGCGTACGGGTTGCCCTCAGTCAGGGCGGTCCGTAGCGCGGCTGAGACTGCGTCTCGACTCTTGGTGGTGAGCTTGTTGGTGTCCATGTCCCCTCTGGATTGAAACTTGAGTACGCCTCACTCAACTATGCGCCAGCAGATTCGGGTTCTCAAAGACCAAAGTTGAGTGCATTAGACTCAACCTTGCTCAGATTCCGGCTATTCCAACTTTGGGAGTCAAAAGCCTGTGCGGATAAGTCCGTCGAAGGCTCCCGACCATGACACATTGAACTTCACGCGCATGGCATCTCTTCTGAGGGGGACATCGTTGACTACTGAAAGCGGCGGCCGCACCTTGTGTCGAGTGACTGGCGCCCTGTTCCTGATTGGCGCCCTATCCTTCGCGGCCGCAGCAACCCTTCTGTCCGCCACATTTGACTGGCCGGACATACTTCGACAACCAGCAGACGTCGTGCTCACGAAATTCGCGGCTGGCGGCCCGAGTCTGGTGTGGACCTGGTTCGCGACGGCGTGGACGTACGCCATCCTGGTTGTGCCGATCCTGCTGCTGCCCACCGCGCTTGGACGGCGTGACGACGCGGCTCTTTGGGTAGCGAGTTTCGCTGGCGCGATCTCAGCCGTGCTTGCGCTAATCGGCTTTCTACGGTGGGTTTTTGTCGTGCCACCGCTCGCGCGTCTTTACCTAGAAGGCGACGCCGCAAACCGGAGCGCCGTGGCGGCGGCATGGCTTGCGCAGCATCAATTCGGCGGGGCCCTACTAGGTGAGCACCTGGGACAGTTACTGGGGATTGGCTGGTCCGTGACACTGAGCATCATCGTGCTACGTACTCGGGTGCTGCCTCGCTGGCTTGGAGCGGTGGGCCTCCTGGTCAGTGCGCTCTACCTCTTCAACCAGGGAGACATCTTGGCAACCGCGCTGCCAAACTTTCCCGTGTTTGATCTGGCAGGCGTGATTGGCAGCACCGGCTGGGGACTTTGGGTCGCTGCGTTAGGCGTCACACTCATACTTCGCCCGAGGGCGAGGACTGCGTGACCCTGCTCAAGCGCTCTTGATGTTCCACCACGGTCGGTTGGGATCGTCGGGGCGCGAGAGTTCCGTCATGCTGGACCGGACCGGTGGTCGTCGACGTCCAGCGGTGCCCGGCCGCTGATCTAGAGCGAAGCTAGCGCTCACTCATCCCCGATCCCACAGTCGACATACGGGGAGCTAGCCTGCTTGTCTTCGGAATCGAGGTGCCGCAGGAGTCATTGGCCGACGACCAGTGAAATTGTCGTCCCTAATGGCACAACACTGCCAATGTTAGGTTCCTGGAAGCCGACAACGTTAGGAAGCAGGCCTGGCACCGCTTGAATAGTCGTCGAAACTTGCAGTCCCAAATTTTCGAGAGTGGCTCGCGCCAGGGTGACGTCCTCGTCCAATACATCTGGGACAGTGACAGTGGTTTGCGGAATTTGCGGCGCGACCGCTTCGATGGGCTTGGGCACCGGCAGGCTGGGGAGCATTCCAGCAGGAAATGTCTGACCCATGTTCGAGGCGAATTTGGCCGGGGTTACGGCGTCCGCTGGATGGTTGATTGCCAGGCTTGCGCACTCCGCGACAAGATCGAGGTCCATCTCAAAACCATTAAGTGATGCGTTCAAGCTGGCAGGTGTAGGCGTCGGGTCGCCCGTCCAGTCGTAAGAACTCTGATGGGCGAGGATAAAGCTCAACAAATTGATCTGATCCAAATTTGGCTGCGCTTTTTCGCACAAAGCACAAGCACATCCTGGGCATGCTCGATATCGGCGGTATTCAGCGGTAGCGGACCTTCGGCGATCGTCAGCGGAGCGAGGGTGACCGAGTATGGCACCGCATTGCGCGCCGGTTCATCCTGAAACGACCTCAACCACCGGTTCGCGTTATCCAGCAGCTGGCTAGGAACGGTTGGATCGGTTATCTGCAGGTCCACTGGACCACCCTCGTGGTACATGCTGACCAGTGCGTCGCAGCGAAACTTACTACGAACCTCGTTGAATTTCATCGCGGCGCTGGCGCTGAAGAGCCCGTAGGAGCCCTCCAGTTCGGCGGATATATCTTGTTGATCTCTTTCACTATGCACGTCGAGTCGGAACACGCCGACGAACAGGCCACCACGGTCGAGTCCCCGAACGAACATATTGCCGAAGCGCTCCGCGAAGATCTGAGGCTTGTCGATGAGCTGCGCGGCACTCGGTGTAAGTCGAGGCGCTTTGATGGAGAGGTGCTCCAAGCCAACCCTGCAATTGAGCAGTAGAAATAACGAGCTGGTCTGCACGGCGCAATCCTTCGAGAAGGAGAAACGAGCCGAGAAACCGCCTGCTCCGAATAATCCGGAGCCGAAGCTAGCTTCTGCATCGATTCCGAGCGACCGGTGCAATTCTTCAGTGGTATGAATCCGGCGTACCGTGAAATTCACGGTTGCACCGCCAGCAGATTGCACACCTTCGGCGGCGCCGTCAACCACGAAACCCATAGGGCTACCCGAGGCTAAGTCAGCACCGACACCGATGTTGTAATCGTCGCGAAACGGAACCTCAATTGTGCGAATAGCCACCCGTCCTCCTCAGACTCCGAGGATCAGCGCGGGGCTAGTACCCACAAAATCCCGCGCCGTCAACTGATCGTATCGCCGCGATGTCGAGCCGCGTCGCTAACCTCAACTCACAGGTTCGCTGTTTCGGCCGCCATTGGCCGGGCCATGCCCGCCGTGTCCAGCGTTGCGATTTATCAGCGTCGGTGAGGGATTTTGTACGAGTCGAGGCCTACGACTGTGCTGCCCAAACACCCAACTCGTTGCCGCTCGGATCGCTGAACTGAAACCGGCGACCGCCGGGGAACTCGTACGGCCCGTTCACAATGCTTCCGCCGGACTCGACGACGGCTTGGACGCTGGCGTCTAGATCATCTGAAAAGAGCAGTACGAGCGGGCCGCCGGGGCGTACCGAGTCCGTCTTGGCGAGCCCGCCGACCTCGGCAGCTCTGCTGGGATCCTGGATTCCGGCATAGTCCGGTCCGTAGTCGTTGAAGGTCCAGCCGAATGCCGATCCGTAGAACTGCTTGGCTGCAGCGACGTCTACCACCGGAATCTCTATGTAGTCGACTGAGTGATGACGATGTAGCGACTCGGCCATAACGCGTCCTTTCTTCGCAACTCTTTGTGCGTTCAACCGTATTGTCCGCCACTGACCTTTTTGAATGCTCACGTCAGAGTGCCGCACTGACCACGCTTGGTGTACTTCGGCTTGGCCGAGACCCATGCCCGCAGCCACACGCTGGGGCCACTGTTAGGTGATGCGGTAATGGATCGGCGGTTGCAGCATGCAGATCTCGCGCCGAGTCCGAAAATTGCTGGCCGGACTGGTTGATCGTGAAATTGGGGGCTAAGGACGCGCTGTCAGTGGGCCCGGGCAGACTATGCCCATGTCAGGATTCGCTTCCTTCGCCATGATCAACCTCGACAGTGAAGACCCGGCCGGGCTTGCCTCGTTCTATTCCGCCGTGCTCGGCTGGAATGTGCTGCACAGTGAGGCCGACTACGCCATGATCGGCGACGGCTCGATCAACATCGGATTCGGCAAGCTGCCCGGCTACACCGCGCCAGGCTGGCCCGCCGAGTCGGCACCGAAGCGCTACCACCTCGACTTATACGTCGACGACCTCGATGAAGCTGAGCAACAAGCGCTAGCACTAGGCGCCCGCAAGCCGGACGAGCAGCCAAATCCGTCGCGGTGGCGCGTGCTGCTCGATCCAGGCGGTCACCCGTTCGACATCTGCCTGAAGAGCTAGCGGGCCACGGCCGCCGAGTCTCAGTTGCTCGGGCCCGGCAGTGCTCGCTGCGCGGGTCGTATCCGCGTTCCGCCTATATGTACGCCGCCCATCGGATCGGCGGTGAAAAGCCGAGACCCGGGCGGCGCTGCGCGTACGGCTGCGAGTAGTTGGCTCATCTCGTTGATCCTGGCGCGCAGATCGTCAATCTCGTCCTGCATGCGCAAGATGCGGCGAATGCCCTCCAGGTTGATGCCCTCGTCTTGAGAGAGCCGCTGGATCAGACGCAGCCGCGCAATGTCGCGTGCCGAGTAGCGCCGGCCCCGCTTTGCCGTACGCCGTGGCGAGACCAGACCCATCCGGTCGTAGGTTCGCAACGTCTGTGGGTGCATCCCGGCGAGGTGGGCGGCAACCGAGATGACGAAGACGGGCGCGTCATGATCGATTCGCTGCGGCAGCTCAGAAGCAGACACGTCTCACCTCATCTGGCCGCGAAGAGCTTCGCTCTCGGGTTAACCGAGCCGACCGCCTCAGCATAGGAGTTCAGAGCAGCACGAGCCTCGTCGTTGAGCGTCGACGGCACCAACACATCGACGGTGACGAGCAGGTCGCCCTTGCTTCCATCGCGCTTACTGACACCTTTGCCGCGTACGCGAAGGGTACGGCCGTTCGGCGTCCCCGGTGACAGCCGCAGCTTCACCGGCGCGCCGTTCAGCGTCGGCACCTCGATCTCTGCGCCTAGCGCGGCCTCCTGGAAAGTGACCGGTGCCGTCAGCGTCAGGTTGTCGCCTTTGCGCCCGAAGACCTTGTGCGCCCGTACGTGGACGATGACGTAGAGGTCACCGGGTGCTCCGCCGTTTTCTCCGGCTCCACCGCGACCCTTGAGCCGGATCCGCTGGCCATCTGTAACGCCGGCCGGAATCCGAACCTGCATCGTCTTGGTGGACTTGCCCCGCCCAGAGCCGTGACACACCGGGCACGGATCGTCAACGACCATCCCGCGACCACGGCACTCGCGGCACGGTTCGGTCACCGCGAAAACACCACCTGAGGTGGAGGTTTGCATGCCGCTGCCTTCACAGGTAGGGCAGACTCGCGGAACCGTCCCCGCACGTGCGCCGGTGCCACGACACGCCTCACAGGCCGTATCGGACACCATCTGCATCCCGACCGTGACGCCCTCGATGGCTTGTACGAAGTCCACAGTGACCTCGCCCTCCACGTCGCTGCCGCGACGCGGGCCGCGGGTCGTGGTGAACCGCGTCGTCTGTGTGGTGGGACCGCCGCCGTTGAACAAACCGCCGAAAATGTCACCCAAGCCGCCACCAGCGTTGCGGAACAGATCGTCAACCGACGGACCGCCGCTCTGTCTGGCACCGGTCCCTGGGAAGCGGAAACCGCCGCTGCCGAACAGCCGCCGCGCCTCGTCGTATTCCTTGCGCTTGTCCTGATTCGACAGCACGTCGTTGGCTTCGGAAATCTCCTTGAAGCGCCGCTCGGCAGCCGCGTCGCCTGGATTCTGATCGGGATGGTTTTCCCGCGCCAACTTGCGATACGCCTTCTTGATCTCCTCAGGCTTGGCATCCTTGGCGACACCGAGGACCTTGTAATAGTCCTTCTCGATCCAGTCCTTGGTACTCACCGACGCCTCCCTTCGCGATGATCAACTACTGACAGTGAGCAGATGTTCCACAGACAGTTTCCCTCTGCCGGGGCGCAGTAACGGGCACTACCGATCAGCGTCGGCATCCAGCTGGTTTGTGCCTGGTTCATCTGTTGCCTTGGCTGGCTCTTCGGCAGGCGCTGTCCTGAGCTCGTCGAAGGGCTCAGAACGCGTTGCCTCCGGCTCAGGCTCGGCCACCGCAACCCGCGCCGGCCGCAGGATGCGATCTCCAATGCGGTAGCCAGGCTGCAAGATCTCTACGCAGGTCGGTCCGTCGATCCCGTCCGCGTGCGCGTGGAGCAGCGCCTCGTGAATGTGTGGGTTGAACGGATCGCCCGCCTGGCCAAACGTCTCCAGGCCATATTTTGCGGTGACCCGCTCGATCTCCTCAGCGACAGCTTTGAAGCCACCATTGAGCTCGTCATGCTCTCGAGCCGATCGCACGTCGTCCAGTACGGAGAGGAAATCCTTCAGCACGCCTTCGATGCTCACCTTGCGAACAAGATCGCGATCACGGTCGACGCGCCTCTTGTAGTTGACGTACTCGGCCTGCAGTCGCTGCAGGTCAGAGGTACGCTCGGCCAGCTTCTCTTGGAGTTCTGTCACTTCCGCCTCAAGATCTCGAACGGGTGGTTGGTCATCGTCGGCCGCCCCTGAAGGAGGAGCCGCAGTTGCCTGCGGCTCCCTTACCTCATAGGTCTCCGGGTCGATGCGACGCCGATCCCGTATGGTCGGGCCGCGCTGCTCGAACTCGGCCTCAGCGCGCCGCTGATCAGGTCCGGGTGCGCTCACCGCGCCTCGCTCGAGGTCTGGTCATCGTCAACGATCTCGGCGTCGACAACGTCATCGTCAGCAGTGCTGCTTTCGCCGTTGGACTCAGCATGCTCGCTCGGCTCACCGGCCTCGGACGGTGCCTGCTGGGCGGCCTGTGCCGCGGCGTACATGGCTTGACCCAGTTGAGCACTGGTGGTGTTCAACTTCTCGACTGCAGCCTTGACCGCGTCGTTGTCCTCACCCTCGAGAGCAGTCTTCAGTTCGGCGATCGCCTCCTCGACTGGCTTCTTGACATCGTCGTTGATCTTGTCGGCGTTCTCGCTGAGCAGCTTCTCAGTACGGAAGACCAGGTTGTCGGCCTCGTTGCGGAGCTCGACGGCGTCGCGGCGCTTGCGGTCCTCTTCGGCGTGGGCCTCGGCCTCCTTGACCATCTTGTCGATGTCGTCCTTGCCGAGCGCGGAGCCGCCGGTGATCTGCATCGACTGCTCCTTGCTGGTCGCCAGATCCTTCGCGTTGACGTGCACGATGCCGTTGGCGTCGATGTCGAAGGCGACCTCGATCTGTGGCACGCCGCGCGGTGCCGGCGGCAGACCGGTCAACTCGAAGTTGCCGAGCGACTTGTTGTCCTTGGCGAAGTCACGCTCACCTTGGTAGACCTGGATCATCACCGACGGCTGGTTGTCATCAGCGGTGGTGAAGACCTCGGAACGCTTCGTCGGGATCGTGGTGTTCCGCTCGATGATCTTGGTGAATACGCCGCCCTTGGTCTCGATGCCGAGGCTCAACGGAGTGACGTCGAGCAACAACACGTCCTTGACCTCGCCCTTCAGCACACCGGCTTGCAGGCTCGCGCCGAGCGCAACGACCTCGTCGGGGTTGACGCCCTTGTTTGGCTCCTTGCCGCCGGTCAGCTCCTTGACGAGCTCAACAACGGCAGGCATCCGAGTCGAGCCACCGACCAAGATCACGTGGTTGATCGTGCCGACGCTGATCTTCGCGTCCTCGATGACAGAATGGAACGGCGCGCGGCAACGATCCAGAAGATCAGAGGTCATCCGCTGGAACTCCGAGCGAGTCAGTTTCTCCTCAAGGTGCAGCGGACCAGCCTGACCCAGAGTGATGTAGGGCAAGTTGATCTGCGTCTCGCTCGCCGAGGAGAGTTCGATCTTGGCTTTCTCAGCTGCCTCCTGGAGGCGCTGTCGGGCGATCTTGTCCTGAGACAGGTCGGTGCCATTCTTGTTCTTGAACTGCTTCACCAGCCAGTCGACGATCCTGGAGTCCCAGTCATCGCCACCGAGGCGGTTGTCACCGTTAGTGGCCTTCACCTCGAAGACACCATCGCCGATCTCCAGTAGTGACACGTCGAAGGTGCCACCACCAAGATCGAAGACCAAGATCGTCTGCTCTTGATCAGTCTTGTCCAGACCGTACGCGAGCGCCGCGGCAGTCGGCTCATTGATGATCCGGTCGACAGTCAGGCCAGCAATCTCGCCGGCCTCCTTGGTCGCCTGGCGCTGCGCATCAGAGAAATATGCGGGTACGGTCACGACTGCGTGGGTGACCTGCTCGCCCAGGTAGGCCTCTGCGTCTCGCTTCAGCTTCTGCAGAACGAAGGCGCTGATCTGCTGGGGGCGGTAATCCTTCTCGTCGATCCTTACCTTCCAGTCCGTGCCCATGTGGCGCTTGACGGAGCGGATGGTGCGGTCGACGTTGGTGACGGCCTGGCGCTTGGCGACCTCGCCAACCAATACCTCGCCGCCCTTCGCGAATGCGACCACCGATGGGGTGGTCCGGGAACCCTCTGCGTTGGGGATGACGGTGGGTTCCCCACCTTCAAGTACGGCGACGACGGAGTTGGTAGTTCCGAGGTCAATGCCGACTGCACGAGCCATGATGCGATTTCCTCCAGCTAGGAAGTTTGGGATTGTCTTGAGTCTGCATCACTCAAGTTATTACTTGAGCGTACTAGGCTCAACTATGCCAGGGTCGTGATTGTTCCCCAAGATGGACCGGTTCTTCCACCTGGGTCGTTGTGGGATCTCGCCGAACTTGCCCGTACGCTGCGGTCGTGACCGGGCCCGTCTTCGAGTTCTCGGAGGTCTTCAACGAGGACTATCTCTATTTCTATGGGCCTCATCTCGAGGCAGTCAGCGATGCCCACACCGAAACGATCTGGCGCCTGCTCGAGTTAGAGCCGGGAATGGAGGTTCTCGACCTTGCCTGCGGTCACGGTCGAATTGCCAACCGCCTGGCGCAACGGGGTGCCCACGTCACGGGCCTCGACGCCACGCCGCTCTTCCTCGAGCACGCACGTCGGGACGCCGCAGAGCGAGGAGTCGAGGTCGACTACGTCTGCGGTGATATGCGGTCCCTGCCGTGGCCTGAGCGCCGCTTTGAGCGAATAATCAGCTGGTTCACCTCCTTCGGGTATTTCGACGACGTCGAAAACCACGAAGTCTTGTCCGAGGCGCACCGGGTGCTTCGTCCTGGCGGCCGGCTGCTTATCGAGAACAACAACCTTGCTGAGCTCCTGCCCCGCTGGCTGCCGGCTGTGGTGGTCGAGCAGGACGGCGACTTCATGATCGACCGGTCTACGTTTGAGCCGGCGACGGGCCGCGCTGTGACAGAGAGGACCTGTGTCCGCAATGGACAGGTCCGACGGTTCACTTTTTCGGTGCGTATGTTCATCGGGGTTGAGCTAAAAGATTGGCTCCTCGCCGCCGGATTCCAGAGCGTGGACCAGGTCGACCACGAGGGCACAGCGCTGGCTGCGGGGTCAGGTCGCATGGTCTCTGTTGCCCACAAGGGGTCCGGCGCCGACAAGCAGTCCTGACGGCTATCGCCCAGCAGGTGAACGGTCTCCGCCCGAGGGGATCAGAGACCAGATGCATTGGCTGTCCCGTCGGATTGGTCAGCGGACTTCCCACTACATTCACGTCATGAGCGGGAAGCTGGACCGTTCG
This sequence comes from Propionibacteriaceae bacterium, assembly GCA_036380335.1. GTDB lineage: Bacteria > Actinomycetota > Actinomycetes > Propionibacteriales > Propionibacteriaceae > Microlunatus. The sequence goes on from DASVEX010000004.1 coordinate 9,487, forward strand.
ACGTTCGAGCTCGTCTTCGGCGATGACTTCACCGGTGACGCCCTCGATAAGGCCCGCTGGATCGATCATTACCTGCCGCACTGGACCACACCGGGGCGCTCCGC
>DASVEX010000005.1:0-4983 GCA_036380335.1 Propionibacteriaceae bacterium
CCGACAAGCCTTCCGAGGTGAACACGGGAACCGGTGGTCAGGCCGTTGGTGAAGGCCCGGCATTGCAGGTGAACCTGGCGCGTTGACACGACGAGCCTTGCAGTCCCGGTTCCGAAGCCTCGAGCGACGCGGACCGGGACTGCGTCTTTGCCTGGTGAGTGTGCTCTGCCTGGTCACGTTCCTCTGCGGTTGCACCGCACAGGCCTCGTCGGGCAACTCCAGCCCCAGCAGCGGTGGATCCGATGGTCAATCCTCCTCGGTCGCTCCGGCGCAGGAGGGTCATCCGGCCGCCAGTCAACGGGTCACGTTCGTCCCAGAACGCCTCACACTCCCCGGACGGGCGAGTGCGGCAGTCCAGCCTGCGGCCACCGTCGACGGGTTCCTCGTGGTGCCGGAGAACGTCCAGCATGTGGGCTGGTGGGACGGCAGCGCGCAGGCGGGTGAGGCGTTCGGCTCGACGGTGATCGCCGGACATCTCGACTCGGCCACCGAGGGCATCGGCTTTTTCGTGCGGCTACGCAGAATCAAGGTCGGCGACACTGTCACGCTGCGTGCGAACTCACATTGGCTGAAATATCGGGTCATTTCGGTGCGACAAGTGGCCAAGAAAGCGCTGGCGACAAAAAGCCAGGCGTTTCAGCAGTCCGGCCCGCATCGCCTGGTGCTGATCACGTGTGCCGGCAACTATCACCGCGACCGGGGCGGATACGACAGCAATCTTGTGGTGGTCGCCAAGCCGCGCGGTCTTGCTCGCTAGCGCTTCCGCCGGGACGGCTTGCGTACGGCGGTCTCGCCCCGTTCCACCGACACACCGTTGCCCCGTTCCACCGGAACGCCATTACGCAGTCGCCGCCGAGCGCGGGTTCGGGGCGTAGCCCGCGGCGCCGCGCTGGCTGATTTCGACTGCCTGGATTCCCGCTTGGCGGTCTCCGGGGCGGTGGCGCCAATCCTGCCCTTGGCAGCTTGGTCGATCCCAAGATCGTGATAAAGGTGCGAAGAGGTGGAATAGGTTTCCTCGGGCTCCTCGAACGGCAGACCCAACATGTTGTTGATCACTGTCCAGCGAACCAGGTCCGCCCAGTCGACGAAGGTGATCGCGATGCCGGAAGCACCTGCCCGTCCGGTACGACCGATCCTGTGCACGTAGACCTGCTCGTCCTCGGGGCATTCGTAGTTGATCACGTGGGTGACACCCTCGACGTCGATTCCGCGGGCGGCAACGTCGGTCGCTACTAACACGTCGATGCGTCCCTCCCGGAAGCGTCGTAGGGCCTTCTCGCGCGCGATCTGGTTGAGGTCACCGTGGATTGACGTCGCCACGAAACCGCGTTCGACAAGATCATCGGACAACCGCTGCGCAGCCCTCTTGGTTCGGCAGAAGATCATGACGCGGTTGCGATTCTCGGCCTGCAGGATGCGTGCCACGATCTCCGGCTTGTCCAGGTCATGAACTTGATAGACGAACTGCGCCGTGGCGGGAACGGTCGTGGTATCGCCGTCGGACTCGGCACGGATATTGACCGGATGACGCATATGGCGCCGAGCCAGCGACACGATCGCAGCCGGCATCGTCGCCGAGAACAACATGGTCTGACGCAATTCGGGCGTTCTTGACAAGATTCGCTCGACGTCCGGCAGGAAGCCAAGATCCAGCATCTTGTCAGCCTCGTCGAGCACTAGCACTTTGATATGACCAAGATCAAGAGCACCACGCTCGACAAGATCAAGAAGTCGCCCAGGAGTGCCGACGACGACATCGACGCCTTGGCTCAGTGGACCAAGTTGATCTTGGTAACCTACGCCGCCATAGACGCTGATCACTCTGGCGTGTCTACGCGAAGATGCGGTGACAAGATCGGAAGTCACCTGGCTGGCCAACTCCCGGGTAGGCGTCACCACCAGCGCCTGAGGAGCGCCGGGTCGGGAGAGCTGCGGATAGTCGCGATCCTCTGGCACGACTATCCGCTGCAGCAGGGGGATGCCGAAGGCCAAGGTCTTGCCTGTGCCGGTACGCGCCTGGCCGATCATGTCGGTGCCTGTCAGGGCAATGGGAATGGCTAACGCCTGGATGGGGAACGGCGTGGTAATGCCGACATCAGCAAGAGCCTGTACGCCCGCGTCCAGTACCCCCAGGCGGGCAAAGGCTGCTGTCGGGGGCTCCAGTTGAGGGACAACTGGATTTGAGCCTGCCTGATCGGTGGCTTGCGTACTCAGAATTTCGCCTCGATACTCATGTGGGACGGTCGGGTGTCGCACACGTGGGAGCGCATCGCACGAATTTCGTCATGTGCGACCGCTAACCGGTCACGAACCTCACGGATTCTACCCCGGCACCGTTGCAGCCTGGCTAAGCAGCGGCTCGCCGCGCTCTCCCGCCCGCATGCGAGCATCGTCCAGTGCGACAGGTGCTTGTTGTGATCGGGGGCCTTCCAGCGGTCGGTAAGTCGACGATTGCGACGCTTCTCGGGGCCGAGGCCTGTACGCCGTACCTGCGGGTGGATCGCATCGAGCACGCGATCGTGGAGTGGTCGGAGCTCTCACACCCTCTCGGCCCGGCAGGGTATGCGGTCGCGCACACGTTGGCGGACGAGCAACTGCGGCTTGGCTTGGACGTGATCGTCGAGTGCGTCAATCCGAGCTCGCTCACCCGTGATGCCTGGGTGCGCACCGCCACTGCAGCTGGCGCTGGCATCCTCGAGGTCGAGGTTGTCTGCTCCGACGAGACCGAGCATCGGCGGCGTGTTGAGGCGCGCTCATCCGATGTCGAGGGGTTGATGAAACCGGCGTGGACTGCGGTGCTGAATCGCGAGTACGAACCGTGGGGGAGGGAGCACCTGACCGTGGACTCAACGACAACATCAGCGGAGAGTGCCGCCCGAATCATCGCCTCCCAAATGATGTCCGCAAGAGCGGCCGGAAGCTAAGGCTAGAACGGCACTATCCTGCGGCCATGAGCGATGCGTCGCAGCAATCTGATGTGGCCCACCACGCTGCGGCAGAGCCATGGGTCTCCGAGCCGGCATATCGGGAAGGCGCGATCGATCTCTTGGGCGTTTTGGCGTACGGCGCTTTGGCGGCCTTCGATCAGCTGGCAGAGGATGCGCGCCGAGCGCCAAGTGTGGCCGACAAGGTGTACGTCGCGTCGCTGGCTGCTGTTCAGATAGCGCACTTCGATGCCGTACGGGCGCGCTTGGCCGAGCTCGACGGAGATGTCATGGCGGCAATGAAGCCGTTCCAAACTCCGTTCAATGAATTTCATGCACACACCAAGCCCAAGGACTGGCTGGAAGGTCTGGTGTTGGCCTATGTCGGGAATGGTTTCGCGGCTGATTTTTACCGGGAGGTGGCGGCGTTCGTTGATGCGGATACCCGCGCGTTGGTGCACCAGGTGCTGGCTGACGAGGGTCACGCTGATTTCGTGGTCGATAAGGTCCGCGCTGGTATCGCCGCCGACCCCCGGGTAGCGGGCCGTCTCGCGTTGTGGGGGCGCCGTCTGGTTGGGGAGGCGCTGAGCCAGGCTCAACGGGTGGCCGCAGAACGCGATGCCTTGACCCAGCTACTGACCGGGACCGTTGATCGTCCCGGAATGGATCTCGCCGCGATCAGCCGGATGTTCTCCAGGCTGGTCGAGAACCACACGCGACGGATGGCCAATCTCGGCCTCCAGGCGTAGCGGACCGACTCCAGCCCACCACCCTTCGCGTCAGGAGTACCCCGATGGTTCGCGAGCGTCGGGAAATCGCGCGCCGCCGCACGGAGGAGGAGTGAGCGGAGGCGTTTTTTCCTCCGCGAGCGACGACGACGGCGGAGGATTCACCGCGCGATTGCGCGAGCGAACAGATCAAACTAGACAGCGCCGAAGCCGACGTGCCGCGCATTCTCCTCGCCGAGATCGACGTAGGCGATCTTCGACACAGGTATCAGCACCTTGCGGCCCCGCTCGTCGGAGACCGTGAAGACCCCGTCACCGCCCACGGCAATCGAGCTCATCAGTTCTTTCTCGACGTCGGCGGCCGACTCCTGGGTCTCCACCACGATCTCTCGATTGACGTGTTGGATGCCGACCTTGATCTCCACTGTTCCTCCTGGTGAGCGCTGACCTGCCGCGGTGGCACTGAAGCAACGGTGCCACATTCCTGACGTGAAGCCTTGCCCTGTTCGCGCAAAGCGTCGCAGCCCGGTTCGTGTCTCCGTTAGGGCAGGGTCGCCCGTTCGTCCTGGGTTGCCCGACGGATCACGATACGGGTCCAGGCGCCGACATAGATGCGATCATCAGCGCCCAGTTCTTGCTTCACCCCAACTGGAATCGGGTTGCTCGGAATCGGGTCCGTAGCTGCCGCAACGAACGTGCCGTTGGCGGAGTCCAAGTCCTCGACCCACCAGCGGGTGCCGTCGGTGGTCAGTTGGGTCTGGCGGCGGCTCACACCGGAGTCAGGCTCGCAATCGATCTGGGGATGGATGTTACGGCTGTGCGAGATACGGCCTACCAAGATCGACTTCTCGCGCAGCGGGAGGACGACAGGAAGTCCCGGAGAGGGCATCGGATCGGGACTTTGCTGGGCTTCGTACCACGCCGGATCAATCCAGACTTCGGCCACCCAGTCAAAGGTTGAGGCAGGCTGGGCGTCATTGACCGCAGGAGATACGGGGGTATGCGCCGACGGCAAGTAGCTAGGAGAAGGCGTGCCCTGGGACGCGGCCTCGACGAGCGGCCGGGGCATCGTTCCCGTCGTGAAGTCGTAGCCGCAGCTCTCGCAGAACAACGCGTCGACGGAGTTGTCGGCTCCACAGTTGGGACATGGTTGGCGCCCTGGCTGGGTGGCGGTGCTGGCGGGTGACCCGACCGTCGTTGGCGACATCGCGGCATCAATCGGCAGCCCGCAGACGTCGCAGTAGTCCTGCGCCAATGACGAGTGACCCGCAGGACAGACGGCGATCATCGGCGGGCCCCCGAGATCGGGCTTACGGGCGAGGCTGAGATAA
>DASVEX010000006.1:0-25131 GCA_036380335.1 Propionibacteriaceae bacterium
AGAATCGTTGGGCACAAAACAACGGCAGCCTCCGAAGGCACCTGACGACGACATCGATTTCCTGCGCGGACTTTGATTAGCCGGTTGTGGATTGCTGGATCTGGTACGCGCGCTCGATCGCGTCCTCGAAACGTTTCGTGCTCTGCTGATTGCTGACGTCACCGAAGTAGTGATACGTCAGACCTCGCAGCTGCTCCCGAGCTTCCGAATCAGTTTGCAACGCCCGGATTCGCGACATCACGTCTGACGCCTCCGCGCTGTTGAGCAGCGCAATGCTGTCCAGCAGCGCCGACCGTGGGCGATACGCGCTCGGCGCGGGCTCGGTGATCACCAATGGCTTGCCGGTAGCCAGCCAGTCATACGCGACTGCCGAGATGTCGGTGATGCACGCGTCGGCGAAGTCCCATTGCCAGCCGTAGCCCTCGCGATCAATGAGGTGCCGGTCGCCACCTTTCGCCAACAGAGCTCGGATCGCCTTGTCGGCAGCGCGATGCGCGGCAGAGGCATATCCGGTACGCGGATGCGGCCGGTAGATCACCCGGACTGCGGGATCGGCAAGCAGCGCCTCAATGATTGCCACACCATGGCTCGCTAGCGACCCATACGCGATGCTCGGCCGGTCTCCCTCCCAGGTGGGCGCGTACCACACCCGCAAACCCGAATCGCCTGGCCACGGCGGAGCGCCGGGGTAGCCATAGTCGAGCTGCGGACGGCCAACGGCCAGCGTGCGCTCCTCGCCATCGAATCCGCGCAGCGCCTGACTGAGTCGATCGCGCCCCGCGTCACCGCCGACGAAAGTCAGGTCGTACGCCTTGTGCTGGTTGGAAACGCTGCCGCCCTTGTCGCTCTCGCCGTGCCCGATCTGGATGTGCACCGGGCTCGCGAACCGCAACATGCGAAAGTTCGACTCAATCTGATTCAGATACAAGACGACCCGGACATCACGCTCAGCGACCAGCTCCTCGAGCGCCCGGCTGCCGCGAGCGAAGGCGACCGGGAGGCCACTGCTGCGCAACACCAGATCGCCGGTATCCGGCCGGTCGACGATCACGAAGAGCGGCCGCTGCTGAGCTAGGTGCTCCAAGGGCAACCGCCACTGCTCAAACTGGTAGAAATTTTCGGGGCCGGTCGCGAAGAACACTGCAATCCCGGCATTGGGCACCAGCCCATTGCCACTGGCCCGCTCGGCGAAGCCACCAGCCGCCACCTCGTTCCGCAGCCGGGCCCCGGCGGCTCGCGCGGCCCAAGCGGTTCGACCACCCAGGCGCGTCAGGATCTGCGGACCGAAGCGGGTCATGCCGAACTGGCGGGCGCCTTCTCGGACTCCTTGGCTGCGGGCACCTCCTGTTTGAAGGCTTCCCCGACCTGACCCTCGGTGCGGTCGGCGCTCCACTCGGTGTGGAAGGAGCCGTCCTTGTCAACGCGGTGGTAGGTGTGCGCGCCGAAGAAGTCGCGCTGCGCCTGAATCAGAGCAGCCGGCAACCGCTCGGCGCGAATGCCGTCGTAGTAGGCCAACGAGGAGGAGAACGCGGGCGTCGGAATACCGTTCTGCGCAGCACCCGCGGCGACTCGCCGCCACGCTGCGAGGCTGTTGCCCACCGCTTCGGTGAAGTAGTCATCGGCAAGGAGCAGCGGCAGGTCGGGGTTGCGCTCGTACGCCTCGGTGATGCGGTTGAGGAAGCGCGCCCGGATGATGCAGCCGCCGCGCCAGATCCTTGCCATGGCACCGCGGTCGATGTCCCAGTCGTATTCGGCGCTCGCCGCCGCAATCTGATCGAAGCCCTGCGAGTAGGCCACCACCTTGGATGCGTAAAGAGCCTGCCGCACGTCTTCCACGAACTGATCGCGATCGGCGATCTTCCAGTCCCCGGTCCCAGAGGGGAGCTTGGCCACCGCCGCCTCCCGCTGCGGAACCGATCCTGACAGCGCACGCGCCATGGTCGCCTCGGAAATACCAGTAATCGGCACACCAAGATCAAGAGCGTTCTGCACTGTCCAGCGGCCGGTGCCCTTCTGTTCGGCTCTGTCCAACACGATGTCGACGAAGGGCCTGCCCGTCTCGGCATCGGTGTGACCGAGCACTTCGGCCGTGATCTCGATCAAGAACGACTCAAGATCACCTTCGTTCCACGTCCGGAAGATCTGGGCGATCTCCGGAGCCGACGCGCCCGTGCCCTGCTTGATCAAGTCATACGCCTCGGCGATCAACTGCATGTCGGCGTACTCGATGCCGTTGTGAACCATCTTGACGAAATGCCCGGCGCCGTTCGGACCCACATAGGTGCAGCACGGCACGTCATCGACCTTGGCGGAAATGCTTTCCAGCAACGGACCCAGCGACTCGTACGACTCAGCCGAACCACCCGGCATGATCGACGGGCCGTTCAGCGCGCCCTCCTCGCCGCCCGAAACGCCGGTGCCGACGAAGTGCAGGCCGATCGCGGCGAGCTTCGCCTCGCGGCGAATCGTGTCTGGGAAATGAGCGTTGCCCGCATCGATCACAATGTCGCCCTCCTCCAGCAGCGGAGTGAGCTCATCGATCACCGCGTCGGTCCCGGCACCTGCCTTGACCATGATCAACACTCGGCGCGGACGCTCCAGCGAGGCGACGAAGTCTGGCATGGATTCCGACGGGACGAACGCCCCTTCTGAGGAGGCCTCGGCCAGCAGCGACTCGGTCTTGGCGTAGCTGCGATTGTGGATCGCAACCCGATGTCCATGCCTGGCGAAGTTTCGCGCGAGATTGCGGCCCATGACGGCAAGGCCTGTGACACCGATTTGAGCGAGTTCAGCCATTTCTTGACAACTCTCCTTTGAGGCCGTTTGGGGCGTTGTGAGACGATCGAGCAGCGAGCGGGGTCGCTCTACGTGTGTTGGCTCAGCGTATCGGCTTGCGCCTATCGGCGGGTCGGGCACCATTGGCCCCAGTCCAACCTGTGCTGGAGGTAAGGCATGCTTCAGCCGCTGGGCATTAGTGCCGAAGCGGAGGCCGTGTACGTCGCGCTCGGGCCCTTGCCGTCGGCATCGGTGGTCGAGTTGGCGCGGCTCACCTCGTTAACACCTGAGAAAGTCGCGGAAACCCTCGAGGAGCTGCGAAGAATCGGCCTGGCAACGGATTCCTCGCGTGGCGACTGGCGGGCGCTACCGCTGCTGGATGTCATCAATCAGCTCAAGGCGCAACGGCTGTCCGAGATCGAGCAGGCAAGTGTGGCGGCCGAGTCGCTGGAGAGTCACTTGTTAGCCGCTGGGGCTACCCAGCCCGATGGCATAAAAACTCTCGTCGGACGAGAATCCATTGTCGCCGCTCACCGTGAACTCATGGATTCCGCACGCCATGAGATCTGCTTCTTCGACAAGCCGCCATACGCCCAGATCCGATCGATCATCACCGAAGAGGCGTTGAGCATCGAGCCGGAGTGGCAAGCACTTGAGCGGAACGTGATCTTACGATGCGTCTACGACCCCGGCTTCGACACTGAACGGCTTGCCGAACTCAGTCTGTTTGCCAAGAAGGGCGAGCAGTCGCGCACGTCGCCAGTTCCAATGAAATTGATCATCATCGATTCTCACACCGCGCTCATACCGTCAATGCGCTCCTACACCCCCGGGCACGATCTACGCGCATCCGTCGTGCGGCATCCGCTTCTGGTCGAGGCATTGCAATGGCTCTTCGAGGCCGTCTGGGACGCCGCCGTGCCGATCATGACCTCCATCAACAGCGACAACGATCCGCGCCGTCAGATGTTGATTTCCTTGCTGATGACGGGCTCCACTGACTCAGCGATAGCCAACACGCTGAACATCAACGTGCGCTCGGTGCGTCGCTGGATCTCCGATCTCATGGATGAGCTCGGGGTCTCGACTCGCCTGCAGCTCGGCGCGGCACTTGTCCGATCAGATGGTCTGCGCGGCGAGCCGTTCGTTGCGTTCGACCGTGATCATGCGGTCATTCCGCTGCACCGAAGATGAGGGCGAGTCGCAGGCAGTACTCAAAGCCACGCCCGCGGTCCTAAACGAACCGCGGGCGTCGCCCAGGGGGAGGAACTCCGAGCGGAACCTCGGGGAAAAGTTCCACACGGGCTGTGCTGGTCAAGCCACGCTCACTCGCAACTCGACCACCGGGAACGTCAGGTATCCCGGCTTCCTTGCGGAAGATCTTGTGCTCGCTTGCCTATGCCAAACACTATCGGACATTTGGCATGATTTCACTAGCGTTTCGCCCGCGATTTGCTGTTCGAAGCACATCGGAAACGCGCGAGTCCCGGTGCAACTGAGCCGGATCGTGGAAACTCCAACCGACCGGCGGCTAAAGCTATTCGGCGCATCGCGCCATTCGAGCGTAGGTTCGCCCGACGCTTTTTGGCTTAGAGGCTATGTCCTTTGAGGCTGTGGCCCTTGAGGCTATGGCCCTTGAGGCTGTGACCTTTGAGGCTATGGCCCTTCAGGCTGTGACCCTTGAGGCTATGTCCGCGAGTTGCGTGCTGCATGAGTTTTCCCTTCTTGACGTCTCGCCGCGGCTGGCGAAGCAACCGGGGAGAAACGATGACCTATGTCAAGAAGGACGCTATGCAGCCGCTGTCAACGAAGTCACGTGAAAAGGGCAGCAGGAAACTGACATGTCCTAAAGCGGACATGCCAAAATCGCGTTAGGTGCTAGGCACACTCTCAACGCGTACGTCGCGGGCCCGGTCTTACGGACGCACAGCCTCGGTCTATGGCCCCCGTGGCCATAGAATCGCCCCATTTGCATGGTGACCGTCACCGATTGTGCGCCGTCAAGCGACCCACAGAACAGGCTATCCGCTAGCAAGCGAGTTGACCCATTCCCGGTGTCAGCCTGAAACGTGCGACGGCACGCCGTCAAGAACCCTGCTCAAAATTTCTCCCCCGATGGACCCTTATAACCCGAATGTAACCTGCCAGTGAGCATGCTGCAGGCACGCGCGATGAAGCTATCAAATCATCTCTGCCGCCAGAATGTTTCGCATTTAGGTGTCTTCTTAGGAAGGCCTATCGTCAAGGAGGCATCATGTCCTGCATGTTTGTTCCGCCCTATCTGCTACGGCGCGTCGCCTTGTTGGCGGGAACACGGCATGCCTCCGCCTCGGGCACGGAGACGCTGCAGGTCGATGACCGGCTGCGCGCTCGGCGCGAGGCTCCGCCGCCAGAGCTTGCCGCGCCTCGCGTGCCGGGAGTCAGGACCCGAGTCGTGCACACCGCCAACAACACCGAAACATTGCCGGGCGAGCCGGTTCGTACAGATGGCGACTCCCCCGCCGGCGACCAGGCCGTTGACGAAGCGTTCGACTCGTCCGGGCAAGTTCTGGACTTATTTCGTAGCGAGTTCGGCAGGCGTTCTATTGATGGTCGCGGTGGCACCGTTTCCATCACGGTCCACTATGGGCGGGATTACGACAACGCCTTCTGGGATGGCATCCAACTGGTGTTCGGCGATGGAGATGGGCAGATATTCGAGCGGTTCACCAAACCAATGGATGTTATGGCGCACGAGTTCACACATGGTGTGACCCAGTTCACCGTGGGATTGGCTTATCAGGATCAACCGGGTGCGTTGAACGAGAGCATCAGCGACGTTTTTGCATCGATGGCCAAACAGCGGGTCCTTGGCCAGACGGCTGCCGAGGCCGACTGGCTCATCGGCGAGGGACTGTTTACCTCAGCCATCAATGCGAAGGCATTGCGGTCGATGAAGGAACCGGGAACGGCGTACGACGATCCGCAAATCGGCCGCGATCTGCAGGTCGGTTCCATGGCCGACTACGTCTACACCGACGATGACAGCGGTGGCGTACACATCAATTCAGGAATTCCCAACCGTGCCTTCGTCTTGGCAGCGCTGGACATCGGTGGGGCCAGCTGGGAGAAGACTGGACAGGTTTGGTACGACACTCTCGTCCATGGCGAGCTGAGTGCGCAGGCGAGCTTCGGATCGTTTGCGAGGGCCACGCTCGGCTCGGCGAGCCGCCTCTTCCCCGACGACCCGTCGATCGCTGAAAAGCTGAATGCGGCGTGGGTCGAGGTCGGCTTGCTCCAGGCCCAGCCGGCGGATCTGTCGGCCGGCCAGCCTGTTGAGGCCTTATCCCCGACCGGTACGGGCCTGCCTGGGACCGTTGCCGTACGTCGCAGCGGAGGCTTTGCCGGCACCACGAAGGTCGGCCAACTGGATCTCAACTCCGATCCCGAGGGTGCTGAGGTTCGGCATCTGCTCATGCGGGTCGGCCGGCAGCAGATTTCGGCCACTCGACCGGCTCCCGATCGGTTTACCTACACCGTTGAATATGGCGCCTGGCGATTCACCGTGCCCGAGCAGGATCTGACACCCGAGCTGCGCCGGCTTGTCCAGGTCGTGCTGAACCGGGGTGGCTGAACGCAGCTTCGATAGAGTGGCCAGCGTGCCGACGGGGAGAGCGCGCGACCCTGACTACCCGCGCTCAGTCGGGGTGCTTGGGCACGGATTCCTGGCCGAGCCGGTCATGCAGCGACTGCTGCGCGCACTGCCGGCCGCGACACACATTGCGATGTACGGCCCGGATGCCGAGGTACTCACTCAACTGCAACGGCAAGGAGCCAAAAGCGCCGCCAGTGCTGCCGATCTTGCCGCCCGCAGCGAGTTCGTCATTGGGCTGCTGGAAAGTCTCGATGATCTTGAAGCACAGCTCAGCGGTCCGAGTGGGTTGCTGGCCGGGGTGCATAGCCCGACCATCGTCGTTTTCGGAGGAATCTCCTCTCCGGACAACCTTCGCAATCTGAGCAGCGATCTTGTCGAGCGAACAGCCGGCCTCCTTAGGATCATCGATGCACCGCTGAGCGGGACCCAGGCGACAGCTGCGCATGGCGAGCTTGCGATAGCTGTCGGTGCCACCCCGGGGCTGTATCGCGAAGCCCTGCCGGTACTGGAGTTGCTGGGCACCTGCGTACGTGTGGGTGGGGTCGGAAGCGCTCAAGTTGCCAATGCGTGCGAGCAATATGTCATCGCCGCTACGGCTATGGCTGTCGGCGAGGCGGCAGTGATTGCCGAACGCGCCGGTCTTGATCTTGCTCGGGTGCTGCACAGCTGGGAGCTGTCCCTGGCGGGGAGTCGAGTACTTGGCGCGGCGCGCGGAAAGTTGCTGAATCACGACTTCCAGCCCGATCTGCCAGCCGGAACTGCTTTAGCACCGCTCGACATTGCAGCTCAGCAGGCCTGGCGGACGGGTACATCCGCGAGATTGCTGACGAACGTACGAGAACTTTTCCAACTTCTGGACCGGGCCGGCCTGAGCAGTCAGGATCTCGCTGCCAGCTACCAGTACCTGGCAGCGCAACACCCCGAACGCCGCGAAGCACAGGGTTAGGCTTCGCGGCGCCGAGGTGCAGGTTTGTGCGGGAAGGCTACCCACGGGCGGCGGGAGTCTGCGCCCTGCCGGCCCGCGGTCTGCTGTCAGGTGAGCTGAAGAATGACGATCACCAAGATGATGATGACCAGCACACCAATGATGACGCCGATAATTCCCCGGTTCATGGCAGCACCTCCTCTCGTGCTCTTGGGGGTACCCCGCGTACCAGGGACATAAACATGTGCCCCCGGCAGCTATCTCCTCGCGCGGGCATTGATGGTCCCATCCGAGCTTTGTTCAGCAGAATCCGTGGCATCCATCCTCAGATGACGTAGCTGAGGGTTTGCGAAGGCGATGGCTGCAGCGAGTAGGACCAGCGAGCCCCCAATGAAGAACGGAACTTGAGCGGCCGTGACATCGGTGATGAGCCCGGTAAGTGCGTAAGTCAGAGGCACCGCGGAGAGACTGGCAAAGGACAGCGCACTCATCACGCGGCCGATCTGGCCGGTGGGAGCAAGCCGCAGCACCGCAGTGGTGACCAGCGTGCCGTAGAACCCGGCGCCGATGCCCGACATGAGGCCCAGAAATCCGGCGCAGACGTAGGCCGCTGACACCGACAGTCCCAGAGCAGGCAACAAGCCGAGCCCGACGACACTGAATCCCATCACCGTCAAACCCGAGAGCGCAGCGATTCCGGTGTGGCGGAGGTTGTTGCGCCAGAGTAGTAACCCGGCGGCACCCGCCGCGCCGAGCCCGAAACCACCGAGAACCCAGCCGACTGCTCGCACGCCCCAACCGGTCTGATTGGCCAGCAGCGGCACCCCGGCCATCATCGGCCCGCTGAATCCGAGCTCGGCGATGAACACGATGATCAACAGCATCGCCAGAGTGCGGTAACCACGGATCAAGCGGATTCCGGCCACCAAGTCCGCCCATACCGACATTTCAGGCGCTGTGGGGCTTCGCTTCGCATCAGGCAGTGCATCACCGTGACGAGCCTGAGGCAGAGCCATTCTGGTGAGTGCCAACATGACGACCGAGACCGCGAACAGCGCCGCGTTCACCCAGAACGCCACCGCAGCGCTCGCCACTACCAGTAGCCAGCTACCCAGCGGCGCGCCGGCGAACTCGGCACCGCGCGCCACGATTGTCTTGGCCGCGACGACACGGGTCAGTGAGTCACGCGGGACCAGATATCGGGGCGCGGTGGAAACGGCAGGTAAGAAGAAGCCGTCGACCACCCCGAACAGCACCGCGAGCGCGCCGAGCAGCAGCGGGCTGACGTCGCCGCCGGAAACGACGACGGCGAAGACGACCATGATCACAGTACGCAGCACATCCGACGCGATTATGGTCGGCTTCGGTCCGAGCCGATCGACAAAAACACCGCCGATCAACAGGAGGGCGGCCTGAGGGATGGAGCCGGCAACGAGGATCAGACCGACGTTGGCTGGGGTGGTTGTCTGCACAGCGGCCCAGGCGAGAGTGACCAGGTAGATGTGATTGCCGATCAACGACGTCGCCAGGCCGATGAGCCACCGCAGCACGTGAGGCAAGAGTCAGAAAGCCTTGGGCTAGAGCCGCCTGGTCACGATCTGTGACGGCTGGGCGGTATGGCCAAGGCGCGGATCTCCGAAGGCGGACCTGGTCCGAATATCTCCAATGGTGGTGACGCCATGACAACATCATGGCGCACCCGGGCGATTGCCCATCCCACCTGCCCGGCTACTCCTCCCAGGGCAGCGGCTTGCCTTCGGCCACCGGGGCGAGCGGAATGATGATGACCGGACGATGCTGACGATGGGCCAGATGGGCCGCAACAGAGCCGGTGAGGAAGTGCTTCAGCCCAGCCCGTACGCCACCCCGCCGGCTACCGACGACGATCAACTCAACGTCGAGGATGTCGGCCAGCCGGGTGAGCGCGTACGCGACATCGCCGGCCAGCTCCCGAAAGGACAGTTGCACAGAACCGTCGGCGACCGCCGCCCGAACCTGTGCCACGAGTGCCTGGTCGAAGTCGGTGTCCTTGAGTTCGGGCAATTCCGGATCGAGCGGCAGTGAGACCACCGTTCCGTCCGGCCGCTCCTCGATAACGTACCGGCCGGGATCGACATGGGCGCAGACCAGCGCTGCGCCAAAGGTCCGCGCGAAACGAGCTGCATGGCGCAGCACAATGTCCGGCTGCCCGTAGGTCACCCCGACCAGAATTCGGCGCTCTGCCTGCTCGTTCGCCATCGCCTCACTCCCAGCGCTTCAAGTCCTGACCCTAGTGCCGTGGAACCCAAGTCTCTTTGCGCTTGGATTCCACGACACTAGCGCCGGGAGTATCGGCGAGCCAGGTATCAGCGCGATCTTGAGTTGGTGTCGATATGCCGACTCATGTGTTCAGCAGAGTTGATCACGTAAAGAACTTCTTGCCCTGGAGTCAGGTTGCTGATCATTCGGTAGCCGCAACGGAGGGCTTGAATGCGGTCATGCCACGATCTGTACAAACGGCCACTTGCTAGCGGCGCAGCAAAGGTGGGAGCACATCGTGGACACATTCGACCTCAGTGGCGCGATCGCGCTGATCACCGGTTCCAGTCGCGGGATCGGCCGCACGCTGGCCGCCGGGCTAGCGGATGCGGGTGCCAGGATCGTGCTCAACGGCAAGGGCAGCGCCGGACTTGAGGAGGCGGCCGCGAGATTTCGTGAGCAATATGGAGCAGATCGGGTGTATGCCAGAGCCTTCGACGTCACCGAGGAGCTCCAGGTAGCCGCGGCGGTGAATTGGATCGAGGATGAAGTCGGACCGATTCGAATCTTGATCAACAATGCCGGCATCCAACATCGTGTGCCGCTGCTGGAACTTGATGAAGCGAATTGGGAGCAGGTGTTGCGCGTTAACCTGACTGGCGCGTTTCTGGTGGGTCGCGAGGTGGCTCGCCACATGATCACCCGGGGCCGCGGGAAGATCATCAATATTGCGTCGGTGCAATCCGAGCTGGCCCGACCCACGATTGCGGCGTACACGACAGCCAAGGGAGGGCTGCGCAACCTGACGCGGGCCATGACCGCCGAGTGGGCAGCGGCCGGCCTCCAGATCAATGCGCTCGCGCCGGGCTACATCCACACCGAGATGACCCAGCACCTGGTCGACGATCAGGCGTTCAATGATTGGGTGTTGAATCGCACCCCTGCTGGCCGCTGGGGCAGCAGTGCGGATCTGGTCGGTCCCGCCGTCTGGCTCGCCTCGGATGGCTCGGACTATGTCAATGGTCAAGTGATCTACGTCGACGGCGGCATGACCGTGGTGCTGTAGCCAAAAGGGTTTGTTGAGTTCTC
This sequence comes from Propionibacteriaceae bacterium, assembly GCA_036380335.1. Classification (GTDB taxonomy): domain Bacteria; phylum Actinomycetota; class Actinomycetes; order Propionibacteriales; family Propionibacteriaceae; genus Microlunatus. Next base: position 10,662 of record DASVEX010000006.1, read on the forward strand.
GCTCCTCTTATTCAACCAATCGGTTGACAACACCGGGCAGCTTGCATAAACTCTTATTAAACCAATCGGTTGAATAACGTCCGACTAGGAGGCGAGGAATGAGTGAGGATCGACTCTCCCGAGTCTTCGCCGCACTGGCTGACCCCACGCGGCGTGACATCGTGGCCCGGCTTTCGGTCGGCGACGCCACGGTCAGCCAACTAGCTGCCCCGTACGACGTGTCGATCCAGGCTGTGTCCAAGCACCTCAAGGTGCTCGAAGACGCGGGCCTCGTGAGCCGCAGCAACGACGCACAGCGCCGACCACGGCACCTCGAAGCGGACATCTTCGACCTGATGACCGCTTGGATCGAGCGCTACCGGCGGCAGGCCGAGGAACGATACCGCCGACTCGACGCCGTACTCGCCTCCATGGACGACGACCGTGAAACCACCACTAGGAAGGAACAGCATCGTGAGCACGAACGCCACGCATGAGTCCACCACCACCGAACAAACCCGAATCGAGGCTGACCCGAACGTTCCGACGATCCGCATCATTCGAGACTTCGATGCGCCGCCGGACAAGGTGTTCCGGGCCTGGATCGATCCGGAGCTGGTCGTGAAGTGGCTGGGACCGAAGAGCAACGAGATGAGGATCGACGAGTGGGACGCTCGCACCGGCGGCCACTATCGCTACGCAGCGCTGCAGGACGGCGCCGAGGTTGCCACCTTCTACGGGTCCTTCCACGAGGTGCGGCCAGACGAGCGACTTGTGCAGACCTTTACCTGGGAAGGAATGCCTGATGGTGTCAGCTTGGACACCATGGTGTTCGAGGACCTCGGAGATGGCCGGACGAGGACCGTCGGGCTGTCCGTCCTGGACAGTTTCGAGGCTCGTGACGGGATGATGGCCAGCGGCATGGACGTCGGGGTCTACGAGGGCTACGAAAAGCTCGACGCCCTGCTCGCTGAGGGCTGACGCCGGTTTGCCGAATCGTGGGAGCGGGTACGCCTCTCAACGGCAGGTTCCTGCTCGCTATCTGAGGAGGCTCGATGGCTCACGAGATCGGCAGCTTGTTCCTGCTGGGTGCTAGCGGTGACCTCGCCGGGCGGCTACTGTTACCGGCCTTCGGACAGTTGCTCGACCGCGAAGAATCGCGTCAGGACGTTGTGCTGATTGGCGCCGGCGTCGAAGACCTCGATAGCGATGCCTGGCAGGAGCGAGTTCGGTCCTCTTTTGGATCGGGCGAGGTCTCTGACCAAACCTTGAAAGGCGTCCTCGACACCACGCGTTATCAGCAGGCCGATGTCACGAGTGTGCAGGATCTGCAGTCGTTGATCGACTCCTGCCCCGTGGCGCCCGCGCTGTATTTCGCACTGCCCCCATCGGTGACTGTTGCGGCCTGCACCGCACTTCAGCAGGTATCGCTGCCAGCCGGCACAACGCTGGTGCTGGAGAAGCCGTTCGGAACTGATCATGACAGCGCAGCCAAGCTCAACCAGCTGCTGGCCGAGCTAGTGCCAGAAGATCAGGTGCATCGAGTTGATCATTTCCTCGGGCGCTCTACGGTGCTGAATCTGATCGGTGTGCGTTTTGCCAATCGGCTCTTCGAGCCGGTCTGGAGCAATGAGCACATCGAGCGCGTCGACGTCGTGTTCGACGAGCAGCTCACCTTGGAGAACCGGGCGCGCTACTACGACCATGCCGGCGCACTGGTGGACATGATCCAGAGTCACCTGCTGCAGGTCCTGTCCCTGATTGCGATGGAGCCGATCGCCGCCGCTAATGCGACGGATCTGAGGGATGCCAAGGCGCAAGTGTTACGCGCCTGTCGCCCATGGAATGGCGACCCGGTCAGCTCGGGACGCCGGGCCCGCTACACCCACGGCACCATCGAGGATCGAGAAGTGCCTGACTACACGGCTGAGCCAGGGGTGGACGCAGCTCGAAACACCGAGACACTGGCCGAGCTGATAGTCGAGATCGACAACTGGCGCTGGTCTGGAGTGCCCTTCCGGCTGCGATCGGGCAAGGCGATGAAGCAGCTGCGGAAGGAGGTGCTGATCACCTTCAAGCCACTGCCACACCTGCCAACGGGGCTTCAGGGGCGACCGATTCCGGATCAGCTACGGCTCAGCATGAGCCCGGATCGGATGGCATTGGAGATGAACGTGAACGGTCCAGATGATCCGCTGCAGCTGGATCGGGTATCCCTCGACACGGACCTGAATCCGGGGCGACTGCCGGCGTACGGGGAGGTTCTGGCGGGTGTGCTGGACGGCGACCCGTTGCTCTCGGTCCGTGGTGACACGGCCGAGGAGTGTTGGCGCATCGTGGATCCGATCCTCCAGGTCTGGCGGGATGGAAAGGTTCCGATGCAGTCATACGCCGCCGGTTCCGATGGCCCCTCGGACTGGACCTAAGCGGAAGAGTCGACGCCAGACATCGCGAGCTGCGCGAGCACCGCGGTGGCAGCCCGGCGTCCTGAGACGATGGCGCCTTGGATCGACGACGTGTCGCGATGATCTCCGGCGACAAAAAGTCTCCCGCTAAGTGCTACAGGCTGGCGAACTTGCAGCGGCGGCGCTTGGACCGGCAGCGCCTCCTTGATCACATGGGTGGCCACCAATTCCCACCCGCTCGGATCGACACCGTAAATCAGGCCTGCGTGGCGGCGCGCGGCTTCCTCAGCCCGCGCTGACCCGTCGGCGCCCAGCGTCGTGGTCGCTGTCAGACATCGGCCGGCCGGCGCGTAGGTGGGTGCAACGGCAGTCATGACTGCCGTGTTCATCACGGGACCCCTGAGGTCTGCATCGATGTGCAGCAGACGCTGCCGTGTCGGCGGCACGGCGCAGGAGTGCCAGAAGGTCGTCAATGGCTTCATCGACACCGCTGGCTGACCGGTCAGCGAGGCCGCCGTACGCGGATCGGTAGCGATCACGACAGCACGAGCCGCGATCTCTTCATCCGCGGTGCGGACTCCGCCAGCGGTCAGCGATTCCGCGGCGGTACCGAGGCGCAGAGCCGGTGCCGGCAGTGAGGCTGCGAGAAGCTCGGGCAGCCGACCCATGCCCAGCGACGGTACGGATGGCGTACCGAGCACAAAGGACCGAACGAGCAGCTTGGTGAACTGCGCCGACGTTGAGCCGTCGCGTTCAGCCAACACCCCGGCGAGGAATGGCTCGACGACGCCGGTGCGGAGCTGGCCCGTCACCCCTGCGGAATCCAGGTCGGCAGCCAGCGTGCGGTCCGGCTCGGCAAGCTGGCGCCGTACCGGGAGCAGCGACCGCGCCGCCCACGCAGCGAACCGCAGCTTGTCCGCCGTCGAGCCAAGCGGTGCACGGACCGTTGAGAGCAAACGGGCCGGCTCGCGACGCGGATCGGCCAGAGTCCAGCGCTGGGAGCCGTGCGCGACAACCACTCCGGCGTCAAAGGCTCGCAGATCAAGCTCCTCGATATTGACGACCTTCTCGAGTGCCGGATAGGCGGGATTGATCAATTGGAAGCCGCGGTCACATCGGTAGCCGTCGATGACGTCGGTCCGTACTCGGCCGCCCACCCCGTCCGACGCCTCGAGGATTACGACGTCGATGCCGGCGCGGGTCAGTCGCTGAGCGCAAGCCAGGCCAGCTAATCCCGCGCCGATGATGACGACGTCGGTCGAGTTGATCAAGCTCGTCCCTTCGAGAGTGTGCACCAGATGGGTCGTCCGCTGGGCACGCCGATGCCGTGATGGTAGCGCCGGACGCCCTCTCAACCGCTGCTTCGACGGCGCGAACCATCAAGCTGTCACCGGATCTGGACCAGCGCGTGCGCTGCTGGCACAGCAGGCTCATGATCCTGACGAAATAGTGGGGTGACAATGTGCGTTGCCCTAGCACTGCACGATCACATGAGGGGAGCTGGGAGTGAAGATCGGAATCGGCCTACCCAATCCGGTGCCAAACACCGAGGGGCATGTTCTCGTCGAATGGGCCAAGCGAGCAGAGGAAGCTGGATTCTCCGGCCTGGTCACCATTGATCGGATCGCCTATCCGAGCTATGACTCCCTGACGGCGCTGAGTGCAGCGGCGGGGGCAACCGAGCGCATCTCATTGATGACCAACATCCTGCTTGCTCCGATCTATCCACCGGTATTGCTAGGGAAGACAGCGGCCAGCATCGACCGGCTGTCGGGCGGCCGATTTACGCTCGGCTTGGCGGCGGGTGGCCGACCAGACGACTTCGAGGTGGCCGGCCGCGACTTCCGCCGCAGAGGTCGTGATTTCGATCATGCGCTCGAGGTCATGCATCAGGTGTGGCGCGGTGATGCCCTTGCCGAAGGCTCCTCACCAGCTAGCCCGACGCCAACGCGCGATGAGCGCGTACCCATTTTGTTCGGCGGCAATAGTGACAAGACCATCGAACGCGTGCTCACCTGGGGAGCTGGCTGGACTGCTGGCGGCGCACCTGCCGCGCAAAGTGCCCCGTACGCCACGAAGGTACGGGACGCCTGGTCCGCGGCCGGTCGCAGCGGCGAACCGCGCATCGCCTCACTCGCGTACTTTTCCCTCGGCGAGGATGCCGAGGAAGCCTCTCGGAAGTACCTGCTCGATTACTACCGCTTCCTCGGCGACTATGGGCCGATGATCGCGAACGGCGCGCTTCGATCGCTCTCCCAGGTGGCTGACGCGGTAAAGGCGTTTGAGGACGCCGGCTTTACCGAGCTGTATTTCGACCCGACGGTGGCCAAGCTCGATCAGATCGACCGGCTCGCTGACGCGGTTCTCTAAAGCGTTGCCGCGACTACTCCGGGTCTACGGTAAGAGTCGTGGACAAGGTAGTCGCAAGCGCCCGCGAGGCGGTCGCCGACATCGTGCCGGGGTCCTCCCTCGCGGTAGGAGGCTTCGGATTGTGCGGGGTACCAAGCGTACTGATTGCTGCGCTGCTCGAGTCGGGCGTCGATGATCTTGAAGTGGTGTCGAACAACTGCGGAGTCGACGGTTGGGGGCTTGGCCAGCTGCTGGAGACCCGGCAGATCCGGCGCATGGTGGCCTCCTATGTCGGGGAGAACAAGGAGTTCGCCCGGCAGTACCTCGCGGGCGAACTCGAGGTGGAATTGACACCCCAGGGCACGCTTGCGGAGCGGCTGCGGGCCGGCGGCTCCGGCATTCCGGCGTTCTACACCGCGACGGGAGTGGGAACTCAGGTAGCCGATGGTGGCCTGCCGTGGCGATACGACGGAGGAGGCAACGTGCTGATCTCCTCACCAGCCAAGGAGACCAGGACATTCTTCACCGCCGAGGGAGAGAAGCCGTTCGTCCTGGAGCAGGCGATCGTCTGCGATTTCGGGCTAGTACGGGCGTGGAAGGGTGATCGGCACGGCAACCTGATGTATCGGTACTCAGCTCGCAACTTCAACCCGATGGCTGCAGTGTCGGGCAAGATCACGATCGCTGAGGTGGAGCAACTGGTGGAGCCCGGTGATCTCGATCCGAATCACATCCACACGCCTGGGGTTTACGTTCATCGGGTCCTGCCGCTAACGCCCGAGCAGGCCGCTGACAAGCGGATCGAGCGCAGCACCGTACGCCCGAAGCGGGCCGAGGAGGCAGCGTGAGCTGGACCCGGGAGCAGATGGCCGCGCGAGCGGCAAGTGAGCTTACCGACGGCAGCTACGTCAACCTCGGCATCGGATTGCCGACCCTGGTACCCAACTATGTTGCCGAGGGTGTTGAGCTGGTGCTGCAGTCGGAGAACGGGTTGCTGGGCGTCGGTCCCTATCCCTACCAGGGTGAGGAGGACCCGGACTTGATCAACGCCGGCAAAGAAACCGTCACCTTGCGAAGGGGAGCGTCGATCTTCGATTCGGCCACCTCATTCGGGATGATCAGGGGCGGCAAGATCGACGCTGCGATTCTCGGCGCAATGCAGGTATCTGCGACTGGCGACATTGCCAACTGGACGATCCCGGGCAAGATGATCAAGGGGATGGGCGGCGCAATGGATATTGCGAACGGTGCCAAGCGAGTGATCGTCTTGATGGAGCATGTTGCCAAGGACGGGTCGTACAAGATCGTGAAGGAGTGCTCGCTGCCCTACACCGGTCGAAGGTCCGTGCAGCGCATCATTACCGATCTCGGAGTGCTCGACGTCACGCCTCAGGGACTGAGGCTGGTTGAGCTTGCTCCGGACGTCTCGGACCAGGAGTTGCGAGACAAGACCGAACCACCCGTCCTCGGCTTGCCATGATCGCCGCCCAGACGCCCATCGCCGTGACGGGCTCGACCGGTCGGCTTGGCGTGCGGGTGGCTCGCCGACTGTCCGAGCTCGGCGTGGAGCAACGCCTTCTGGTACGCGATGCGGCCAGGGCGCCAGACTTGTCTGGCAGCCACATCGCGACCGCTGACTACAGTGACCGCGCGGCGCTTGCGACAGCGCTGGCCGGTGTCCACACGGTCTTCATGGTCTCCGCATCCGAAACTCCGGACCGCGTCCAGCAACACCTCACCTTCATCGACGCAGCGGCGGATGCGGGGGTGCAACGGGTCGTGTATGTGTCGTTCTTCGGCGCCTCTCCCACAGCGACGTTCACGCTGGCTCGTGACCACTGGTCCACAGAGGAGCATCTGCGTTCGGTTGGGGTGGCCCACACGATCTTGCGTGACAACCTCTATGCCGACTTCGCGCCGTACATGATCGCCGCCGACGGAAACATTCGTGGGCCCGCCGGTGACGGACGGGCAGCGGTCGTAGCCCAAGCCGACATCGCTGATGTGGCAGTTACGGTGCTCACCCGCAATGGCGCGTACGACGGGCGAACTCTGAACCTGACCGGGCCGGTGGCTCTCACCATGCACGAGATCGCCGACATCCTGAGTGATCATCTCGGCCGGCGCGTCTCCTACGTTCCCGAGACGATCGAGGAGGCGTACGCGTCGCGCGCTGGCTACGGCGCGCCGCCATGGCAGGTCGATGCATGGGTCAGCACCTACACCGCAATCGCTGCTGGCGAGCTTGCCGGGGTCAGCGAGGACGTTGCCGTGGTGACCCGACATCCGGCCACCTCATTGGCGCAGGTGCTGGCAGTCGGAGACCAGCCTTCTTCATGATCATGCGCTAGGCATCTCGCAGGATCCGCGCCACCGCACGCTGACCGCGCTGCTCGGCGTGCTGCAAGGCGGTAACCCCTTGCCGATCAGCGATCTTGGGATCGGCACCAGAGTCGAGGAGCGAACTCACAATCTGCTGGTAGCGCCTTGACCCGTCGCCGAGGATTACTGCCTCCAGCAGGGCTGTCCAGCCGAGATTGTTCACACGGTTGATCTCGATATCGGTGCGCACCACGCGTCGCACGTACGCCACGTGGCCACGTTCGCTCGCCGGGATCAGCGACGTCCCGCCGAACCGGTTGCGAATCTTGAGATCGGGCCCGGCAGGCAGCAACACCTCGAGCATGTCGACGCTGCCCGTTACCCCGGTAACCAGCCACGGGGTGTCGTGTTGATCATCAAGCGCATCAGGACTGGCGCCCAGGTGAACGAGCAGTCGGGCGACTGCGAGCCGATCCTCCGTCACAGCGAGCAGGAGCGGCGTACGGCCTCGCTGATCGCGGGTTTCCAGGTTCGCACCCGCCCGAACAGCGAGTGCCGCGGCTGTCGCGTCACCGCGCTGCGCCGCGGCGAGTAGCCGTCGGTTTGCCACCTGCTTCGATGGCTTATCAGCGTCGAGAGCAGTCCGGAGCACCTTCGCGATCTCGTCGTGCCTCTTGGCTGTGGCGTGGTCGAGCGGACTGATCTGATCACGTTGCGATGGCAGCCGGAGATCGGCGCCACCAGCGACCAGGGCCAGCACAGTATCGACGTAACGGCTTGATCCATTGCCGAGAATGATCGCCTCGTGCAGCGCGGTCCAGCCCAGGTTATTGACGTGGTTGATCTTGATGTCGGCCTGAATCAGCCGCCCGGCAATGTCGGCGTGGCCACGGTCCGCGGCCCGGATCAGCCCGGTGCCGTTGAAGGAGTCCTTGGAGTCGACGTCCGCACCGTGTCGCAGGGTCAGGTTCAGCAGCTCCAGATAGCCCTCGCTGGTGGAGATGAGGTAGGCGCTCTGCACGGTGTTGTCCTTGGCGTTGACATCGGCGCCTTGATCGATGAGTGTTCGAGCGCGGCGAAGGTCGTTCTTCCAGGCAGCCGCGATGAGCTGCTCGTCGAGCGCCGCCTGCTTCTTCGCGTTTGGCTTAGCCGGCGGCGTCGATGCGGTGCTTTGAGGAGTCGGCCGGATGCTTGGAGTCGCCGATGAGGATGCGGTCGGCGTAGCGGCACCAGGTGTCACGGCTTTTTCGCTGCTGCAGGCTGCGGTGACCAGAGCGACCGCAGTCAGGACCACAAGAAAGTTGATCGATTTCATTGTGCGCTCCTGCGCCGGCCACCCACCCCACCATTGTCTTCTCGAGGCGAAGGTAGTTTGACAGCCATGCCCGTCGAGTCAGGCGACAACGGCTCCGTCCGCCTCGTGGCCGCCGATGATCCACGCGCAGTCGCGGCCACCGAAGCTGTGCAGGCGGGCGATCTTGATGCGCTCGAGGGCCTCCTCACCGCCGACCCCTGGCTTGCGACCGCCCGCATCGGCGACCCCAACTGCTATCGGACGTTGCTACACGCCGCGACCGACTGGCCAGGGCACTTTCCCAATGGGCCAGCCGTTGTCGTTCGTTTGGTGGCAGCCGGTGCCGATGTCAATGCCCACAGCCAGTTCAGCCATCACACCGAGACGCCGCTGCACTGGGCCGCAAGCAGCGATGACGTCGCCGTCCTCGATGCACTGCTCGATGCCGGAGCCGACATCGAGGCAACCGGTGCAGTGCTCGGCGGCGGCACTCCGCTGTCGGACGCTTCAGGCTTCGGCAACTGGGCGGCCGCCAGCAGACTCGTGGAACGAGGCGCCGCCACCCGGCTGAGCGACGCCGCCTCGCTCGGGCTGCTGGATCGAGTCGAGATGATCTTCGCTCAAGCTCCAGGCCCCGATCGCGAGGAGATCACTCAGGCGCTGTGGAGCGCTTGCAACGGAGGCCAACTGGCTGCCGCGCAATACCTCGTTGAACATGGTGCCGACATCAACTGGATCGGATGGGACGACAAGACGCCTCTTGATCTTGTCGAGGAGAACGCCGAGGCTGAATTGGCCGGCTGGCTTCGAGCGCAAGGGGCGAAACACGCCAAGGAGTTGCGGGCCTAGGCAACCGAAGGAGGTCCTGATGAACTCCAGCGGTGCGCAAAGCCACCCAAATCTCGATCATCTCTCCTCCGACGCACTCGGCTTCATGCCGTGGATGCCTGCAGCACCCAGGCGATCGCGGCGAGCTAAGGGATCAGTGACGCTCGCCCCGCCGCCCGAAGCCGTCGCCGAGCTCCCACTGTCGTTGGCCACGATCGATTCCGCTGCGGAATTCGAGGCCATCTCGATCGCTGCTAGCGATTTGATCTCGAACGGACGCGTTGCCAAATTTCTTATCGACCGCCGTGACGCCACCCAGCCGGTCGTCCGCTTCATCAACGGCAACTTCACCGAAGGCGGCGTGGTCCCGGACTCCGCGCGCTTCCATTACATGTTCGCGCTTGCCGTACTCGGGATCGGTGAGCCGCTGGAGGAGTTCAACGCGGTCACCTACTTCACCAATGACAAGCGCTACGTCGCCGGTGTGGTACACAGCTACTTTCTCGACGGGGCGAGCGAGCCGGTGTACGGCCTGCAGTTCTATCCGCAAGACGTGATCAACGAGGGCACCATCGTTGAGGCGCTCCGAGTGGTCAAGGAGCAGATCACGATCATGGGCGCGCGGTTCGCATTCGTGCCCACCGGTTCGCAGCAGACGACGGCCACCGTTGCCGCCGAACTCGCCGCCGCCGGGCTGCCTGTCCTGCCCCTTGATCAAATTCTTGGCACCATTCAATACATCCCGCTGAATCTTGGCGAGGCCTCGGGATTCTTGCGGATCTTCCCGGCGAGCACTGACGAGCTACGGCCAACTGACATCCCGGTCTTCGATGAGCTGCCGCTGGACCTCTCGGTAGTCGCGGGCGTACTGACCCGCGCGGTTCAGGACACGAACTCCCACGTCAATCTCAAGTCCAAGGAACGTCACACCCCTAACGCGGTGCTCCGGAACGCTTCGCCTGACAATCCGCGACTTTCCCCGTACGCCAACCGTCCGGTCCACCTGATTGTGGCGCGGGAGGACTTCACACTGGAGGAGACGACCGAGGAGGTTGTCGCCCAAAAACTCGCCGAGCGGATGAGCCAGCCACTGATCTCGCTGAGCTGGAAGCCGGAGATGGAAGTGCGGTCCTATGACGAGCTTGCGACGTCAAGCCGGACTGCCGCCCTTGCTGCCTCCCGGCGCTACGGCTCGAAGGCTGCCAACTTGGGGTTCCTGGCCCATCGGCTGGCACTCGGTCGGGTTGACGACGCCGGCAGTCCCAGTGCGATGAAGGGCTACGACCTGGTGCCGCAAGGATTCGCCGTGCCGCTGCAGTATTACATCGACTTTGTTGATCATCCGCCCAATGGTGATCTTCGTGCCAAGCTGGCTGATCTGATCGATTCGGAGAACGGTGGGGCGCTATCGCCCCGGGAGCGCGCAGCGAAGGTCGCTGATGTGCAGGCTGCCTTTCTGGCTGCCGAGTTCCCTCCAGACGCATTGCAGCGGCTGCGCGCCAAGCTCAATGAGGTATTGCCGGGAGTGGAAAAGATCAAGGTCCGGTCCAGCGCGAATGCCGAGGACGTACCGAACTTCGATGGAGCTGGCCTGCACGACAGCTTCGCCGCAGACACCGACAAAGATGATCTTCCTGATTGCGGCTGCCGGGTTACTGATAGCGGCGGCGACGGCGGTGAGGTGAAACGGAAGGTCAAACCAAAGTCCGTGCTGTGCGCGGTGAAGGGGGTTTACGCCAGCCTGTGGAACAAGCGCGCGATCGAGGAAAGATCATTTGCCAGAATTGATCATGCGAGTGTGGCGATGGGCCTGGCGATTGTGCCGGCGTACGACATTGACTCGGAGGTCGTCGCGAATGCGGTCGTCGTCACCCGGGTGCTCAATACCAGTGATGTCTATGGCTACTCGTTGTCGGTGCAGGAGGGCAACAACCTCGTCACCAATCCGGATCCGGGCACCTACTCCGAGGTGACCATTGCCGGTTTCATTTCCGAGACTGAGCCAATCAGCCTGACGATCACCCGCTTCGCGAAGCCAACAAGGGATTCAACGGAGCTAACGGAACCGGTCCTCACCCGGGAGCAGATGCTCGATCTTGTCGATCTCGCTCGCCGGGTTGAGAACGCGTACTGTGTCGCCAAGCGGGACTACTACTCGGGGCCATGCGAGTTCGTGACTGTTGACAATCAGAAGCAGAAGTCGCTCGACCTCGAGGTGAAGTTACTCGAAAACGGGCAGTGGGTCGTCAAGCAGGTGCGCGAGTTCGGCGGCACCTAAGCCCCATCGCACCTGCCCTGCCAAGATGAGTGGTCTTACCGATCGCACCTCGAGGAGCACGTCCAATGATCCAACAAGACGATCATGACCGACAAGGCGATCATGACCGACAGCCATCGACCGCCAGCTTCAATGAGGCGACCTTGGCCACCATCGACCGTTGGGTGGCATACCGGGTATGGCACAGTCACGTGCCCGGCGCCCAGGTGGCCATCGGCTTCGGCAACGAGCTCGTCTTTTCAGCTGCGTACGGCTACGCCGATCTCGAGCAACGGGCTCCGATGCGGACTGATCACCTGTTCCGGGTTGCGTCGCATTCCAAGACCTTCACCGCCACCCTCATCCTTCAGCTCGTCGAACAACGACGACTGAGTTTGGACGACAGAGTCGGCAATCACGTCGTGGAACTACATGATCAGGAGCTCGGCGACATCGTGCTCCGGGAACTGCTCGAGCACACCAGTGGTGTGCTGCGTGACGGCGAGGACGCTGACTTTTGGCTGGGCTTGCGTCCCTTCCCCGACTACGAGGAGATGATCTCGCTCGTCAGTGCCGGGGCGAAACGATCACCGGGCGAACTGTTCGCCTACAGCAATCTCGGGTTCGGGCTGCTCGGCGCGGTACTCAGTTCGGTGACCGGCCAGCCGTACGCAGAGATGGTCCGGCAGCAGATCACCGAGCCGCTGAACTTGACCAACACTGCCGGCCGCTACCTCGCCGAGCGGGCCGATGATTATGCGCGCGGCTACACCGGGCTCTCCACCGGGCTGCAGCGACAGCGCCTCGACCATGTCGACACCCGCGCGCTGGATGCCGCTGCCGGAGTGACGTCCACCGCTGAGGATTTGGTCAGCTACTTCGGCGCGCACGCCTTGGGAGACGTTCAGCTGTTGAGCGACCGGGCCAAGCGGCTGATGCAACGGACCGCTAACCTCGCCGATCCGAGCAAACCGGACGGACCCACGTACGGCCTGGGCATGGCCGCTGAGTCCTTTGACGAGCACCGGGTGGTCGGGCATGGCGGTGGATATCCCGGTCACATCACGCGCTCCCTGCTCGACCCCGAAACTGGGCTTGTCGTGGTGGCGCTGACCAACGCGATCGATGGTCCAGCCAGCCAGTTGGCGGCGGGGGTACTCAAGCTCGTCGACGATGCCCTAGCCCATCCGGCGACGGACGGCTCGCCGTTCTCCGATGTGCTCGACCGCGCCGGGCGGTACCAAAATCTGTGGGGGATGCTCGACATCGGCGTGGTGGGTAGCCGGCTGCTTGCCACTCACCCGGCCGAGTGGGACCCGCTGGACGGTGCCGACGAGCTCGAAGTCATCGATCACGGCAAGTTCCGGATTGTCGCGGGTAGCGGATACGGCTCTATCGGTGAGTCGGTGAAATTCTCACCGGACGGCTCGCTGCGGTATGGCAGCATGACGCTGCGGCGCGTCGACGAGCTTGAAGAACGCAGCGACATTTTCAGCTGAGCCTCATCGCAGCCATAGTGTTCTCGCCATGCACGCCGTCGAGCCCGCCCGACCGCCAGTTCGTACGGTCGTCGTGCTCGGTCTGCTGTCGACGTTTGGGCCACTCTCGCTTGACCTCTATCTGCCCGCACTCCCCCAGTTGGCGGACGATCTGGGTGCCTCAGCGTCGTTAGCACAGCTGTCGATCACTGCATGCCTGGTGGGACTCGCGGTTGGCCAGCTTGTGGCCGGCCCGCTGTCGGACCGGCTGGGCCGACGACGTCCACTGATCGTTGGCTTGGTCGCCTTTCTTTTGGCTTCGGTGGCGTGTGCTCTCGCGCCCACCGCTGCAGTCCTCGTACTGCTCCGCCTGGTCCAGGGTCTGGCTGGTGCAGCCGGGATCGTGATCTCCCGGGCGATCGCGCGCGATCTTTATTCGGGTCGAGCGCTGATGATCTTCTTTTCTCGGTTGCTGCTGGTGGCAGGCCTGGCACCAGTCATTGCACCCATTCTCGGTGGTCAGCTCACTCGCATCATGACCTGGCGCGGCATTTTCGGCGTACTGGCTGGGTTTGGTGCAGTGCTCCTGCTCGCTGGGCTGTTCGGTCTCAAAGAGACACTGCCGCCCGAGCGGCGCATCGTCGGCAGCTTTCGCCGGACCTTACAGGGGTACAACACCCTGCTCCATGATCGCTTCTTCGTCGGCTGCGCGCTTTCCTCCGGCCTTGCCGGCGCCTCCATGTTCGCCTACATCGCCGGCTCGACGTTCGTGCTGCAACGGATCTACGGCATGTCGCCACAGGGCTTCTCGCTGGTGTTCGGATGCATCTCCCTCGGACTGGTTACCGCGGCCCAAGGTGGCGCCCGCCTCGCCCTCGTCTGGCCGCTGCCGCGGGTACTCGGCTTCGGTTTGACCATCAATCTCTTCGGGGCGACAGCGCTGCTCATCACGGTAATCAGCGGGTTGTCGCTGGCGGCATTGATTGGAGCTCTTGTGATCATGGTCTGCGCGGTAGGCCTGATCTTCCCGACGGCAAATGCCCTGGCCATGGCCGATTATCCCGACCTGGCCGGCACCGCATCCTCGCTTCAGGGGCTCAGCCAGTTCGTCTTCGGCGCGATCGCGGCACCGCTCGTCGGCATCGCCGGCGAGCAGACAGCGCTCCCGCTCGGCATCGTCGCTACGTCAGTCAGCCTGTGTGCCATGACGAGCTTTGTCAGCCTCGTGCTGCCCGTCGCACGGTCCCGCGTACCGAGTCAATGACTCGAGCTAGAAGCGCCGGGGATCCTCTAACGGCACAGCGACCACCGGACAGGTCGCTCGGCCCAGACAGTGGTGCACCACTGGACCAGCAACCTCGCCCGTCCAGTCCGGATTGGCACGGGTCCCAATCACCAGCAGATCTGCCCCTTCCGCCTCCGCCACCAGCATCGGGCCCGCATCTCCTTCGGCAAACTGCAGTTGCCAACCTGGCTCTGGAAAGGCCTCATCGAAGACACGACGAATTCCTCTCCGGTACGGCGCGCTGACTTCCTCCTCCGGCAACCGGCCATCGTC
>DASVEX010000007.1:0-13888 GCA_036380335.1 Propionibacteriaceae bacterium
CTACGAACACTTGGTACGCCCATTACGGACCTGATCGGCTCCATTCCGTACGTCGATCTGCAGCAGCTCGTCGACCCCGCGTGGCAGGCAGGCGCTGCGAACTACTTCACCTCCACTTTCCTCGATCGGCTGCCGGAGAAGGCAATCGAGACACTTACCGACTACCACCGGAGCTCCGCCGACCTGCCGGTGCAGGCCGAGCTCCATCTCCATCACCTCGGTGGAGCCGTGGCGCGAGTCCCGGCGACCAGCACCGCCTTTACAGACCGCAGCTCCCCGTTTGTGATCAACTGCTTGGCCCGTACGCCGGAACCAGCCGATCTTTCGCCACATGCCGCCTGGGCTCGGGCGGCCCGAGACGCCATGGCGGCATACGGAAAAGGAGGGATGTACGTGAATTTCACCGGAGAAGGTGGCGAGGACAATGCCCGGGCAAGCTATCCGGCCGCAATTTACGCCCGACTGCAGGCTGCCAAGAATCACTACGACCCGTTCAATGTATTCCGATTCAATATCAACATTCCTCCACACTGATTGGGAAGAACGATGAGATTCAGCATGGTATTTGCGCAAGTACCTGCACGAAAGGAGGCTGATGATCGCCAATCTTGAGTTAATCGTCATTCCTGAGCAACAATAACCCGCCCTTTAAGCTGAATGGAAAATAAGACATGTTCAGACGACTAAGAAATGCCGTACTAGTAGGAATAATGGCAGCAATAGGTGTCGTGCTTTACGGCGGCACTGCGCAGGCCGACCCCACGCCAACCCCGGTCGCGGTCGAGGTCCTCACGCCGAGAGCGGCCTTCACCGACCAGGCGTCGATGCAGATTCGCCTCAAAGCCCATGGGCACGGAACCGACGTGATCAAGGTTTCAGACCTGTCCAACGTCGTGACCACCAGGGTCACCGTGCAACCCGGTGCGCAAATTCCTTGGCACACCCATCCGGGCCCAGTGTTCGTCACTATCGTCAAGGGTGAGCTGACCTACATCTCGTCCGAGGGTTGCAGCAGCCGGCGCTATCCGGCCGGAACTGCATTCGTCGATCCGGGGCATGGACACGTGCACACTGCGGTGAACACCGGAAACACAGAGGCTGAATTCACTGCGACGTTCTTTGAGGCGCCAGCGGGGACAGCACCGATCAGCATCCCGGCCGAGGCTCCCTCAGGTTGCAAGGTTCCGACCAGCTAACAAATCTCGCGGAATCAATGGTGGGGTCAACCAATGACCCCACCATTGGTCCTAGTGCCGTGGAACGACACTAGGCCTTCGTGATCGCCAGGATCTCGCCCCGTTCGATGCGGCTCGCCAAAGTCTCAGCCTTGATCCAGTCCTCATGGCTTTGCAGCTCGTCGCCGTCGGGAAGGGTCAGTACGATCCGGTCGGTCAGTTCCAGGCCCGCGTCCTTGCGCATGTTGTTGACGGTGTGAATGAGCTCATAAACCCGGCCTCTGAGCTCCAACTCTGCATCGAGCTCGGTATCAAGGGCGACCGAGAGCGTGCCGTCGTACGCGATCGTCCAGCCGGCGATCTCGACACGTTCGCCGCGAATCACCTCGTCCGCCGAGAGCTCTTCACCGGCGACCAGGATCCGGCCGTCGCCGAGCTCCTCCACGTCGCCACGTTCAAGGGCAGCCTTGACCTCCGGCACCTTGCGTCCCAGCCGCGGGCCGAGCGCCCGGAGGTTGGGCAGCAGCCGAACATGAGCCACGGGACCTTGGTCGAATCCGACCTCGTCCACCCGCAACTCCTCGGCGATTTCTTGCGCATGTTCCTGGGCGAGACGTGCGCCTCGCACGTACACCCGGCGGAGCGGCTGGCGCAGTTTTACTCCAGCGGTGCTGCGCGCTTCACGACCAAGCTCCACGACGCGGCGTACCTCGCTGATCTCGGCGAGGAGGCCCTCGTCGGGCTCGCCGAGCTCCGGCCACCCCGCGAGGAAGATGCTTTCCGGAGCCTCCGCGCATACGTCGGCGGCCAGGTTTCGCCACAGGTGCTCGGCGAGGAACGGCATGACCGGTGAGATCACTCGCAAGCCGGTCACCAAAGCGAACCAGAGGGTCCGGAAGGCAGCGTCGTCGTAGTCGTAGAAACGCCGCCGAGATCGGCGGATGTACCAGTTCGAGAGGTCGTCGACGAAGGACTCGAAGGCCGCGATCAGTCGATGGGTGAGCTGCTGCTCCAGCGCGGCCGTTGCGTCGGCAAGCATCTTCTCGGTACGCACGACGAGCCAGCGGTCGAGAGGACGCAGCTCGACCCCGACCGGGCCCGAGGCAAGATCATCAAACGTCGGTCGAAAGCCTTCGATGTTGGCGTATCGAACAAGAAATCCGAGCGAGTTCCAGAGCGTGAGGAGCTTGCGCTTGATCTCATGCGCCGGCCCATAGCCGAAGAGCAGGTCGCGGTCAGGCGGCTGATCACAGTACTGCCAGCGCATGACATCCGCGCCCATCCGGGCGAAAGCCTCCTCGGCCGGAATGAGATTCCCCCAGGAGCCATGCATTGGGCGTCCGTGCTCGTCGAGCATCTTCTCGTAGCCGAGCACGGACCGGAACGGCGCCTTGTCCACCAGACAGACCGACATGAAGAGCTGTGAATAGAACCAGAGACGAATCTGCTCGCGCATCTCAGAAACCCAATGGGCCGGGAACCAGGTCTCCCAGTAGTTGTGATCAGGAAGATCGGCGCCGGTGACTCCCTTGGCAGCGCCGGTCCCGTAGCCGCCCTCCACAAACTCGGGGTTTTCCCAGCCGAGCGTGGAGAAAGGCACGATTCCAGCGTCAAGCCAGACGTCGCCAATCTCGGGGATGCGGCGTACGCCCGCCGCTCCGCACGCCGGGCAGCGGATCTCGACGGCGTCAATCCACGGGCGATGGAGCTCCACGAGCTGATCCATGCCGGCGGTCGCCAGCTCCTCGAGCTCGGCGCGCGAACCGACGACGGCGACGTGGCCGCAGGTACACGGGAAGATCGGCAGGGGCAGCCCGAAGTACCGGCGGCGGGAGATGTTCCAATCGCCCATGTTGCGGAGCCAGTCGTCCATCCTTTTGCCGAAGTACGCCGGCGTCCAGTCCACAGTCGCGTTCGCGGCAAGCAGTCTCGGCCGCACCTCGTCGACGGAGATGAACCAGTCGTCGGCAATGCGGAAGATGAGCGGTGTATTGCAGCGCCAGCAGAACGGATAGCGGTGCGCGTACTCTCCGGACGCGACCAGACGGCCACGCTCGGCGAGATCAGCCACGATCTGCTCGGTCGACTCGGACGTCGAGAGCCCATGTAGCCAGCCGAAACGATCGTAGAATCGGCCCGCCTCGTCCACCGGCATGACGATAGGAAGGTCGTGTACGCGGGACAGCTCGAAATCCTCGGTGCCGCACCCGGGTGCGATGTGCACGATGCCCGTGCCCTCATCCATCGTGACCTCGTCCCAACCGATGACGCGATGCTCGATGCCAGCTGCAGCAGGAAGGTGGTCGAAGGGCCCGTCGTACCGCCAGCCGATGAGCTCGGCTCCGCGCCGGCGTTCGACGTAGGTTTCGTTCGGGTAGCGCTTGATTGCCACCCACTCGCCGTTCTCCTGGAGGCCGTACTCCTCGTCCGGATGAACCGCGGCGGCGACGTTCGCCGGCAGGGTCCACGGCGTCGTTGTCCAGATCGTCAGTGATTGGCCCGGCCGGTCAATAAGCGGAAAGCGCACGAAGAGCGAGGGGTCGATGCGCTCCTCGTAGCTTCCGACCAATTCATGCGCCGAGATTGACGTCCCACAACGGGGACACCACTCGGTGGATCGATGGCCGCGATACAGCCAGCCGCGTTCGTGCACGAGCTTCAGGAAGCGCCAGATGTAGGAGATGTTCGTGTCGGAGAAGGTGTAGTAGTCGTTGCCCCAATCCATCCACTGGCCCAGACGCTTCGACCCGCGGATCAGCTCCTGCGCTGACCAGGCGACCTTTTCCCGGCACTTACGGGCGAACTCGGCAAGGCCATACTCCTCGATCTCAGGCTTGGAATTGAGGCCCAGCTCTCGCTCGACGCCTACCTCGATCCACAGACCCTGGCAGTCGAAACCGTTCTGGTAGCGCTGATCGAAACCACGCAGCGCCTTGTATCGCTGGAAGACGTCC
The DNA here is from genome assembly GCA_036380335.1 of Propionibacteriaceae bacterium. Lineage (GTDB taxonomy): Bacteria > Actinomycetota > Actinomycetes > Propionibacteriales > Propionibacteriaceae > Microlunatus. The sequence goes on from DASVEX010000007.1 coordinate 4,130, forward strand.
TTGAGAGTGCGGCCCCAGGCGGTGTGCACGCCGAGAGTCTTGTTGGCCGTGACTGGGCCGTCGATGAAGCTCCAGACCGGACCGCCGCGGTTGCGCTCACGGAGTTGCTCGAAGATGCGGCGTTCCTCCCACCAGCTGAGGATCTCTTCCTCGAGGGCGGGATGGTCTGGAACGGATGGAAGCAGCCTGAACATGCGGGAAGTCAGTGTAGTTGGCGAAGTAGCTTGATGCTTCAAGAGCCTTCGCCACTTCCGTACGGTCTGGTGATGATCTCGAGCATGTGTCCGTTCGGATCCTCCCAGTACACGCCGCGGCCTCCGTCGTTGGTGTTGATCTCGCCCGGATACCGTCGGAACGGGTCGGCCCAGTAGGGCAGGTCGCGCTCCTTGATCCGACCGAAGATGTCGTCGAAATCCGGCTCGTCCACAAGGAACGCATAGTGCTGCGGATGCAGCTGACCATGATCATCGGCAATGTCCAGGGACACATCGTTGTCAAGCTCGACGACCTGGAACGGTCCATACGTCGTAGCTGGGGGCAGACCCAGAATCTCGGTCAGAAACGCCGCCGACTCGCGTTTGTCGCTAACCCGGACAATCGTGTGGTTCAGCCGAATGGCCATTGGACTCCTTGACGGTGCTGCTGCCGAACTCGAATTCTCAACAGAAAGTGAACCATGATCGATTTCCCATTGGTGCAGGTCGTGCCGCTGCAGGTCGGGCACTGGCCCCAGGTACGGGACATCTTCGCGGCTGGCATAGCCACCGGGCACGCCACCTTCGAGCCTGAGCCACCCAGCTGGGCGGCATTCGACGCCAGCAAGCTGCCAGCCCACCGACTGGTCGCCGTCGACTTCGGCGGAACCGTGCTTGGCTGGGCCGCCGCCTCGGCGGTGTCCGACCGCTGCGTCTATGCCGGCGTCGTCGAACATTCGGTCTATGTTGACCCAGCCGTCCAGAGCCGCGGCATCGGCCGGGCCCTGCTGGCTGGCCTCGGCACCTCCACCGAAGCCGCCGGGATCTGGACCATCCAATCCGGCATCTTTCCCGAGAACACCGCAAGCATGCGGCTGCACGAAAAGGCTGGGTTCCGAATCGTCGGCACCCGCCAACGAGTCGGGAAAATGACCTACGGTCCGCTGGGCGGTCAATGGCGCGACGTGATCATGATCGAACGCCGTAGCACCATCACTGGTCGCGATTAGTTTCTGTTACGACATGCAGCCGTAGATTGGGCACCTCGGCAACGCCCGAAGAAAGGCGCCGATATGACGTCGCACGTCGACTACGACTTTTCCCTCACCCACAAGGTTGCCGTCGTAACCGGCGGCGCCTCCGGCATCGGCGCGGCGATCGTCCATGCCTACGCGGCGAAGGGCGCCAGCGTGGTGGTGCTCGACAAGGCGTTGAAGTCTGCTGGACGAGAGACTGCCGAGGGCAATGCGGTCGCCGCAGTCGAATGCGACGTGACGAACGAGGAGTCCGTCGCCGAGGCGATCAACAGGGTGAAGGCAGAGTTCGGACGCATTGATGTGCTGGTCAACAGCGCCGGCATTGCCGTCACAGGCGCTGCGGAGGAGCTCGCCGTCGACGACTGGGACGCCACCATGGCGGTCAACCTACGGGGCGCCTTCCTGGTCAGCCAGCACGTGGGTCGAGTCATGCTCGCCCAAGGCGGCGGCACAGTGATCAGCCTGGCCTCCCAGGCGGCGACCGTTGCGCTGCCTGGTCACCTCGCGTACTGCGCGTCCAAGTTCGGCCTGGTGGGCATGACCAAGGTGCTTGCTCTGGAATGGGCCGGACGCGGAGTTACGGCCAACACCATCAGCCCGACAGTGGTGATGACCCCACTCGCCAAGGAGGTCTGGGACAACCCCGAGGGTGAGGCGCTCAAGGCCCAGATTCCGACCCAGCGGTTCGCTGAGCCTGAGGAGATCGCGGCCGTCGCGGTGTTCCTCGCCAGCGATGCTGCGAAGATGATCAATGGCGTCGACCTGCTGGTTGATGGCGGCTACACCATCCGTTGACGTGAGAGAGGACCAACTGCAATGACCCCGACCACCACCATTCCCGAACGGATGCGCGCCAGCGTGTTGACCGCGCCGCTCACCCTCAGCATTGAGGATGTACCTACGCCGCCCATGGAGAGCGACGAGGTGCTGGTCGAGGTGGCCGCGGTGGGAGTCTGTGGCTCAGACACCCACTACTACCGGCACGGGCGAATCGGCGACTTCATTGTGACCAGCCCGCTGATCCTCGGTCACGAGTTGTCGGGACGGATCGTCGCTGTGGGCGATGAGGTGCCTGAGTCAAGGATCGGTGAACGGGTGGCCATCGAACCGCAGAAGAACTGCCGCCGCTGCCGGGAGTGCCGCGCTGGTCATTACAACCTCTGCCCGAACATGGAGTTCTACGCCACACCTCCAATCGACGGCGCGTTTGCCCAGTACTGCGTGATCCGTACCGAATTCGCGCACCGCATACCGGACTCGATGTCCGACGAGGCTGCGGCGCTGCTCGAGCCGCTTTCGGTTGCTGTGACGACGATGCGTAAGGCAGCAGTGACACCGGGGTCGAGCATGCTGATCGCCGGCGCGGGGCCAATCGGGATCATCTGCGCGCAGACTGCACGCGCCTTCGGAGCCGCGGAGATCATCGTCACCGATCTGGTGGCCGAGCGGCGTGACCGGGCACTGAGCTACGGCGCCACCCGCGTACTCGATCCGCGGGAGACCGATGTCGCCACTGCCGGGCTCGATGTCAACGCCTTCGTGGACGCCAGCGGATCGCCGCACGCCGTGATGTCGGGGATCAAGGCAGTGCGCCCGGCAGGTACGGCCGTTCTGGTGGGGCTGGGCTCGTCTGAAATGACCTTGCCGGTCGAGCACATCCAGAACCTCGAAATCACTGTGACAGGCATCTTCCGCTACACCGATACTTGGCCGGCGGCCATTCACCTGGTGGCCAGTGGCGCAGTTGATCTTGATTCACTGGTCACCGGACGATTTGATCTTGAGCGCGCGGACGAGGCGCTGGAGAGCGACCAGGATCCGAACAGCCTCAAGTCCGTGGTCTATCCCAACGGGCAATAGGACGCGGACAAGGTCTCAGCTCTTAGTCGCCAGGCTTGGGTTCCACCAGTACGAGCCAATTGCCGCTGTTGTCACGCATCACGGCCTCCACCCCGTACGGGCGGTCGGACGGCGGCTGCGGGAATTCCACGCCCCTGGCACTGAGGTCTTCGTAAGTCTTCTGGCAGTCATCGACCCTCAGGCCGAGGCCGCCCATCCGGCCGTTGGCGAGCGCGCGGCGTACGACCTCGGCCAGCTCGTCGTCGAGCGGTGGCCCAGGGACCATCAGAGTGACCTCCAGCTCAGGCTGGTCGGGGTGGCTGACGGTGACCCAGCGGTAATCGCCCAATGTTGCGTCGGCGCGGGCTTCGAACCCGAGTACCTCCGTGTAGAACTTCTTGGCTTCGTCCTGGTCCGTGACATAGACGGTTACCAGGGAGACATTCGTGATCATGACTGGAACGCTAGTCCTCGAATCCACCGGCCGGCTTCTCCGGAATTGCTCTTTCTTGCAAGCCGCGCATGAAGACGTAACACCCGGGAATGTGCGGGACCCCCTTGCCGCCATAGCGCTGCTGAAACGCCGACGGCGTCTCCCCCACGAGCGAGCGGAACTTCGCGCTGAACGACCCCAGGCTCGAGTAACCCACCAGCATGCAGACCTCGGTGATCGTCAGGTTTGTCGCGCGCAACAGATCCTGGGCACGCTCAATGCGGCGGTGGGCGAGATATTGGGCGGGGGTTTGGCCGTACGCCGCGCTGAAGCTGCGAATGAAGTGGTACTTCGACACCCCGGCCCGCTGTGCAACGATCGCGACATCGAGGTCATCGGCATAGCAGCTGTCAATCAGGTCGCGGGCGCGGCGCAGGTGCGGAAGCAGTTCAGACGGCGTGGACATGCTCGTCAAGTACCTCATCGATCACCCGGAGAGCCTGCGTCGCTGCGGCATGGTCTGCCTGAAGGTTTCCTGCGAAGGTAATCAAAGCTTTCCACAATGCCCAGCCGCGACCGCGTGCCCAGGCTTCGGCATCGAGTGGCAGTGCGACCCGAAACGCGTCCCGGCTCTGCCCTGAGAGAAACGTCCAGGCAATGGCTAGGTCACAGGCGGGATCGCCGACGCCTGAGCAGCCGAAGTCGATCACCGCCGCGAGCCGACCGTCTCTGACCAGCAGATTCCCTGCCGCGACGTCTCCGTGAGCCCAGACCGGCCCACCGTGCCAGGTCGCCGCCAGCGCGGTCTCCCACACCTCAGCCGCCAGCTCCGCGTTGATCATCTCCCGCACTGCGGCGATCGCCTTGCGAGTCTCGGCGTCGTAGATCTCCAGCGGGCCGCCGCGGAAAAAGTTGTGCGGGCCGGGAGGTGGTCCTTCGGTCGACTCGATCTTCTCTAAGGACACGAGGAAGCAGGCCAACGCCACCGCGAACTCGGAACGGTCGTCGATGCGCGCTGCGCTGGCGGACGTCCCGTCGAGCCAGCGGTACACCGACCAGTCCACGGTTAGCCCTCGCCCGGCTCTCCCATCGCTACCGGCACAGGGATCGGCAGCGGCACGTGCGGCGCAAGCACGGGGAGCCAGCGGTGCTCTTTTCGGACCTGTGCGGCGTAACGCTCGGCGCTCGGCAGCCGCACCAAGAGCTCTCGACCGAGACGGAAGGTCCGGTTGTCCCAGCCATTCGGCTCGGCTGCGGTAATCGGGAGGTCAGCCCACTGCGGGAACTGTCTCTGAACCAGCCGGGTAACCAGCGCGGCGTCGATATCCCGCATCGAGCGGAGCGAGCAATTGGACACGACCTAGTGTTGCCCATAACTGGTGGATCCAAGGGGTCCTTGGTGACGCCGTGTGGTTGCATCGAGTCGTGAGCCAGCCTGAACTGGCGCGACGGCTCGGCATCCGCGATGCGGTGATCATCGGACTGGGATCAATGCTCGGCGCCGGGGTGTTCGCCGCCTTCTCCCCTGCCGCTCGGGTGGCCGGTGCAGGGTTGTTGATCGGGCTCGCCATCGCCGCCCTGGTGGCATACTGCAACGCCACCGCCTCGGCTCAGCTGGCGGCCCAATATCCGACGTCAGGCGGAACCTACATCTACGGTCGGGAGCGACTTGGCCCGTGGTGGGGCTTCCTGGCCGGCTGGGGATTCGTGATCGGTAAGACGGCCAGCTGTGCGGCGATGGCGCTGACCTTTGCCGCGTACGTCGCCCCACCTGGGTGGTGGGAGAAGCCGATCGCAGTTGCGGCTGTGATCATTTTGGCGACGGTCAACTACTACGGGGTCACTCGGACTGTGGGGCTGACCAAGATCATCGTCGCGCTCGTGCTCGCGACGCTTGGGCTAGTTGTGGCCGCCTCTTTAAGTGGCGCGGAGGGACAATCAATCGGCTCGTGGGATCTGTTCGCAGGCGGCTGGTACGGCGTCTTGCAGTCGGCCGGTCTGCTGTTCTTTGCCTTTGCCGGGTATGCCCGGATCGCCACGATGGGTGAAGAGGTACGCGAGCCCGAACGCACCATCCCCCGGGCGATCTTGACCGCACTCACGGTCGTGGTCTTGATCTACCTCCTAGTCGGCGTCGCAATCTTGATCGCTCTCGGCCCGGCCGGGGTGGCCGCGAGCCGTGCGCCCCTAGCCGCAGCAGTGGATGCGGAGGGCTGGGTCTGGGCCAGCCCGCTGGTACGGGTAGGCGCGGCGGCCGCGGCACTCGGCGCGCTGCTCGCATTGATCGCCGGCGTGAGCAGAACAACCCTGGCAATGGCGCGACACGATGATTTTCCGCGCTGGTTGGCCGCCGTCCATGATCGTCACCAGGTGCCGCATCATGCCGACATTGCTATCGGTGGATTGGTATGCGTCTTGATCTTGCTGACAGACCTGCGCGGCGCGATCGGCTTCTCCTCCTTCGGTGTCCTGTTGTATTACTTGATCGCCAATGTGGCCGCGTACACGCAACCTCCCGATCAGCGCAAATTCCCGCGCGTGCTGCAGATCATCGGCGTCGCCGGCTGCGGGATTCTGGTTCTGACGCTGCCGCTCAACGCGGTGATCGGCGGCAGTCTGATCTTCGTTGTCGGGATGATCTATCGAGTTATACGGCTGCGCGTCAAACAATCACCGCCGACCTAGCGTCGCCACACACGATCACCGAGATTCTGCACGACTGGCTCGGGCCGCAGCGGCAGCCGTTACCCTCAGCCCGTGCGCATCGCGGTCACCGGTTCGATAGCCATGGACCATCTGATGAGGTTTTCTGGGCAGTTCTCGGAATCACTCGTCACAAAGCAGCTGGATCGGGTATCACTGTCCTTCCTGGTGGAGGATCTGCAAATCCGCCGCGGCGGTATCGCGCCCAACATCTGCTTTGGCCTCGCGGCGCTGGGGCTGGAACCTCTGCTTGTCGGGTCAGTTGGCGAGGACTTCGGCGACTATCGCGCTTGGCTGGAGCGGCATGGCGTCCGCACGTGGCCAATACGGGTCTCGGAAACCCAACACACCGCTCGGTTCATCTGCACGACCGACTCGGTGAATGCGCAGATCGGGTCCTTCTACACCGGTGCTATGGCCGAGGCCCGCCAGATCGAGTTGCAACCGATTGCCGATCGCGCCGGCGACCTTGATCTGGTCGTGATCTCTCCGAATGATCCAGAGGCGATGCTGCGACATACCGACGAGTGCCGCAACCGCGGAGTCGACTTCGTTGCGGACCCTTCCCAGCAAATGGCCTGGCTTGATGGCGCGAAGATCAAAAGACTGATCGACGGTGCGGCGTACCTCTTCTCCAACGACTACGAGGACGGCCTGATCACGCAGAAGACCGGCTGGTCGCACCAGGAAATCCTGCAGCGGGTTGCCGTTCGAGTCATCACCCGCGGCGCCAAGGGATCCAGTGTTGAGATTGCGGGCGAACCTCGGCTCGACATTCCCGTTGCGCGTGAGGTCGCACGGGTCGACCCCACGGGAGTGGGCGATGCATATCGCGCAGGATTCTTGGCTGGGCTCGCCTGGACGGTGCCGCTGGAGCGCTGCGCGCAACTCGGCTCGCTGCTGGCGACCTACGCAATCGAGGTCGTCGGTACCCAGGAGTATCGCTTCGACGGGACATTCCTGACCCGCTTCGAGGACGCGTACGGCGCGGCCGCCGCGGCTCAGATCGCCCCGCACTTAGACCAACTCAGACTGTGATCACTCGAGCCAGCGGTATCGGCGGAGGTAGGGATATAGGGTCGGCTCGTGTCGAACAGCCTGCTCATAGTCCACGTTGATGTTGCGGTCATTCCCGATTTTGTCGAGGGTTTCCTCGCGGCGACTGAAGAGAACGCGATGGCAAGTCGCCGCGAGTCAGGGATCGTACGATTCGATTTGTTGAGCGATCGCACCGATCCTGCTCATCTGGTGCTCGTCGAGGTCTATCAAGACGAGGACGCTGCCGCAGCGCACAAGGAGACCGGTCACTATCAGCGGTGGCGCGACATTGTGGCGCCCATGATGGCCAGACCTCGAGAGGCGACTCGGTACGTCAACAAATCCCCTGAGGACTCTGACTGGTAACCCGAGTGGTCCGCATCGATCTGGCAGTCCCGGCCGACGTACGGTTCGGGGCTGGCCGAGTCAGCGAGGTGCCAGCCGCGCTCGCCGCGCTCGGGGCGCGTCGCGTTCTGGTCGTGACCGGCCGCACCACATCTCGCGCGGAGGCCGTCCGGTCGATGCTTACCGAGGTCGGCATCTCGAGCATTGCATTCGGGGTCGCCACCGAGCCGTCGATCGAGCGAGTACGCGCCGCAGTGGCGCTGGTCGCCGAAGCGGGGTGCGACGCCGTTCTGGGATTCGGCGGCGGCAGCGCTCTGGACGTCGGCAAAGCAGTCGCGGTGCTGGCCACCAGTGGAGCCGATCCGTTGGACCATCTGGAGGTCATCGGTGACGGCCGGCCGATCACGAGACCGGGCTTACCATGCGTCGCGGTGCCGACTACCGCCGGAACGGGTTCGGAGGTGACTCGCAACTCGGTGCTGTCCGGCGGTCGAGTCAAGGCAAGTCTCCGAAGTCCGCTCCTGCTGCCGAAGCTGGCTGTGATCGATCCAGATCTGCTGATTGGCGTGCCCCGGCCGACCATTGCGGCCAGTGGAATGGATGCGCTGTCTCAGCTCATCGAGCCTCTGTTGTCGCAGCGAGCCAACCCATTCACCGATGCGCTGGCCCGTGATGGGATGCGCCGCTCAGCACGATCGCTGGGTCGGGCGTATCAAGAAGGGATGGAAGATCCAGCTGTCCGGGAGGACCTAGCGCTCGCCAGCCTGTTCGGGGGGTTGTGTCTGGCCAACGCCGGACTCGGCGCGGTTCATGGGCTCGCTGCAGCGGCCGGTGCGCGACTTTCCGCGCCGCACGGTGCCGTCTGCGCTGCCGTGCTCGCCGCTGCTATGGATGTCAATCTGCGGGCGCTGCGCGATCGCGCCCCCGAACATCCTGCGCTAGCGCGGATGACCGAGGTAGCGAGCTTGTTGGCCGGTCAGCCGGACGCCACCCCGGAAGAGGCGATCGGCTGGCTGCAAGACCTGACAACCGCACTGTCCATCCCTGGATTGGCGAGCTACGGGCTCGATGATGATGCTGAGATCTCCGAGGTGGTTGCGGCCGCCCAGAAGGCCAGCAGCATGCGAGGGAATCCGATTGAGCTGACCGATCAAGAGGTCAGCGAAATCGTTACCTGTTCGCTGTGATGCGTGAGCCAGCTACGTCATGCGACTCAGATATTCCAAGCGGATGCGCATCAAGGGCGTATCCGAGAAACAGTCCCGCCTTCAGGCGTGAGAAGCCTTGTTACGCCGGCGGTACCACTGCCAGCCCGCCGTAACCAGCAGCGCACCGACCAGCGAGCCGATGATGCCGCTGGGCCGGAACCGCAGGCCATCGCCTGACAGCAAACTGATCAGTAGCCCGCCGACAAAAGACCCAACAAGTCCAGCCACCAGGGCCACGGCCCAATCGATGCCCTTGGCCGACCTGCCCAAGATCAACTGCGCGCCGGCACCGACCAGCATGCCGAACAAGATGAGTCCGAGGATAAGCATGATCGGAGCATAGACGAGTAGCTCTTACTTCTCGTCCATCTTGAACCACCTGCGGCCCATCCGAAGCTCTTGCCCGGTGCCTTGGCACCTCGGGCATACGCGGTGCGAATAGCCGAAGATCGCACCTTGTTTCCTCGGCTTGCCGTGGCATCTCGTGCATCTCGCATAAGGATGGAGAATCAACGAGACGTAGTAGCCCACAAAGAACAGCAGAACAATCCCAATGCCCCACAACAAGTTGGTGCCCTCCGGATTCTTGTGCCTGAACGAGCAACTTTCAATTGTGCCGGGAAGGCCGCGGTGTCATCAACAGGCTCACCGGATGAACCACTCTAACGTGAGGTGCGTGCGGTAAACGATGTTGATCCGTGCGTCAGACGTCAGTCCGAAGTGCGTCGACGTACGGCAGGCTGGGCCGCTGGGTGCTCGGCCGATCAAGATAGAACAACGCCGTCGAGGAAATGTCGTCATGCAGCGGGCGGTATCGGCCGCCGGATTGCCAGCCGAGGGCCTGGATCTCCGCGCGCAGGTCAGTGGCGAAGCAAATGGGGTCGGGCACATGCCAGCGGTATAAGCCGAAGCGCTGCTGGCTTTGGTAGAGGCCGTCCGGTCGTATCACTTGAGGCATGCCT
>DASVEX010000008.1:0-9315 GCA_036380335.1 Propionibacteriaceae bacterium
GAGCGTGGCGCGGCGGACGCATGCTCCGCTCGGGGGTGATTCTGAGAATTGTTCGACCTGCCGCGGTGGTGTAGCGTCGTGCGTCGGCCGGGGCTGCTCGGGGGATGGGCCTCGGCCAACATAGTTTTTTGACCCACGCGGTTTAGTCGTCTCACGCAAGATCGCGCCGCGGAGCGCGCCAAACTCGAAGGGCGCGAACCACGCCCATCGAATGGACTCGGCTCATTCGCTAGTGTGGCGACCAAGCCCTTCTCGTTGATCAGGATGCTGATGGGGTCGAGAGAATGTCTCGCGCTATCTGGTAGGTAACATTGCGCAGCGAGCTGTCAACGGTGCCGCCCGTACTAATGGTGCACACCGTGATCTGGGGCCATGGCGCAATTGGTAGCGCACTTGCTTTGCAAGCAAGGGGTTAGGGGTTCGAGTCCCCTTGGCTCCACTATTTCGCCTTGTCAGCGGCGTCTTCAAGGTAGAACCCGTAATGCAACACGGTGGTTCCGCTTCGGGACCAGGCCGTGCTGTGAGCCGCTAGGCGGGTGAAGAGGCGAAGAGCCAGCGGGAACTCCGCGGCCTCGGGCTCTCGGGTAAGCAAGATTTCCTTCATGAGTTTCAGCCGAGGGTTCCAGCGTTCCGGTTCACGGGGGTCGTCAAAGCCAGGAGACCTGATGAGATCCGCGACGGATTTCGTGCCGTGATAGCGCTTGGCCGCCCAGAGCCGAACCTCGTGTAGCCATTAAAGGCCAGTTCTCCGCTGCGGAAATGATCGATGAGTCGGTTCAGCAGGAGATCATGTCCTCCTGCGTGAGAAACGCCATCAGACCATCGGCGACGATAACGGTCGGCCTACCGCTAAACGGCGAGGCTCAGGGATCTCCTGTTAGCGGTAATGCGCGGCGCCGTCACGTATTGCAATCTTGAGCCATGGCGCTGCGTTGTTTGATTGTGGACGACAGTCCGCGGTTCTTGGACGCAGCACGCGGTCTGCTGGAACGTCAAGGGATCACAGTCGTCGGCGTTGCGTCCAACAGCGCCGAGGCGTTGTTACGCGCCGAGGAACTTCAGCCGGATGTCACGCTGATCGACATCGACCTGGGCGGCGAGAGCGGCCTGGAGCTTGCGCGTCGGCTTTACGGGGAGGCTGGCCTCGCTGGGTCACCGGTAATTCTGATCTCCACCCATGCCGAGCGAGATTATGCCGAATTGATCGCGGCCAGCTGCGCCGTCGGCTTCCTTCCCAAGACAGACCTCTCGGCTAACGCCATCCAGGACCTACTGCAGAGGCACGGGGACAGCAACCCGGGCGACCCGGTCAGCGGGCCTCGAGAAACGTGAGCACAGCAAGGACGCGCCGGTGCGCATCATCGGTCTCCTGCAGATTGAGCTTGGTGAGAATGCTGCGCACATGCTTCTCTACGGTCCCTTCGGTGACCCAGAGCTGCCGAGCTATGCCGGCATTGGAGCGGCCCTCGGCCATCAGCGCCAACACCTCCTGCTCCCGCGGGCTGAGCACGGCCAACGGGTCATCGCGGCGGCGGGCGGCGACCAGCTCGGCGACTACCGCTGGATCGACCACTGAGCCGCCCTTGGCGATCCGGTGCAGCGTCTCGATAAATTCCTCGACGTCGGTCACTCGGCTCTTAAGGAGGTAGCCAATCCCCCGGCCGCTCGCCAATAGCTCCATGGCGTACTCGACCTCGACGTGGGCCGAGAGAACAAGGATGCCGGTCTCAGGATGCTCTTGTCGGATGTGGCGGGCCGCTTCAAGACCCTCGGCTGTGTGTGTCGGGGGCATCCGGATATCGACCACCACCAGCGCCGGCGCTTTCTCGTGAACCAAGGTCAGCAGCTGGGTGCTGTCGCCGGCCTGCCCGACGACATCGAATCCCGAGCGCTCGAGGAGGCTGGCCAAGCCCTCACGGAGCAGAACGTCGTCCTCGGCCAAGACCACCCGCAACCCGCTCATGTCTTGGCGATCACCATTCCCACCCGAGCTAACTGCGAGTCCTCTCCTGACATCGTGTGCACGAGACTATCCGCTATGGGCACACTGCAGCGGAGCTGGCGGTGCGCGGCGGGCTGACGCGCCGCATGGTCGTCGCGAGCGGCCTGCTGGCGCTGATTATCGCCGCCGCGTTTGCGGTGCTGCTGTCCTCGGTGTCAGAGCTGCGCACCTTGGAACGCCGCGCCCGAGCAGCCGAGGAAGTGCTGGTCGTCGCCAACCGGCTCGAGCGACTTGTTGTCGACCTCGAGACAGGCCAGCGCGGGTTCGTCATCACTGGCCAGGACCGGTTCCTACAGCCGTGGCGGGAAGCCCAGGTCGCCTTGCCCGCGCAGGCCAGCAATCTGGAAGATCTGGGCGCGGACAACCCGGAACAGCAGGCTCGGGCGCGGCGGATCGCTCAGGCCATCACGTCGTATGTGCGTGAGTACTCGATCCCGCTGGTCACGCGCGCACGGAAGGATCCGGGCGCGGCACGGAGTGTGGCTGCGACGGACGAGGGGGGGCGGCGGACTGATGCCATTCGGACGGAGTTTGATCAGTTCGTTACGACGGAACGAGGGCTAGCGGCGGAACGCCAGGAGCGCTCGGACATCGTTGCAGGTCGCGCGATGATGGCTGCGGCAGCCGGTCTTGCAGGGTCGATCCTGCTGATCGTGCTGTTTGCCGGCTATCTGACACGAGCAATCGTCAAGCCAATCCGTGCAGTCGCTGCCATGGCCGGCCGCCTTGCCGGTGGCGATCTCAGTGTGCGGGTACCAGAGCGTGGCATCGCCGAAATCGGCGTCCTGGAGCGCAGCTTCAACACGATGGCCGAGTCGCTGCAGCAGGGCCGCAGGGAACTTGCCGCCTCGCGTACGCGGATCGTGGCAGCCGGTGACTTGGCCCGCCGCCGGATCGAACGCGACCTGCACGATGGCATCCAACAACGGCTGGTGTCGTTGGTGTTGGACCTTCGCTCTACCGAGGCCGCGGTGCCACCGCGGCTGCCCGAGCTGCGGGCGCAGATTGCGGGAGTGGCTGACAACCTCACCGGTTCCCTGGAGGAGCTGCGGGAGCTTTCCCGCGGCATCCATCCCGCGATCCTCTCTGACGGGGGCCTGAGTCCTGCCATCAAGGCGCTCGCCCGACGCTCTGCAGTTCCCGTCGAGCTCGATATTGACGTCCAGAGGCGCCTGCCCGAGCCGATCGAGGTCGCCGCGTATTACGTCGTCTCCGAGGCGCTGGCCAACGCCACCAAGCACGCCCGAGCCTCGATCGCACATGTCGAACTCCGGGCTGATGACGGTCGCCTGCAGATATCGGTGAGCGATGACGGCGTCGGCGGGGCCAGCAACTCTGACGGCTCCGGGCTGGTTGGCCTCACCGACCGGGTGGAGGCGCTGGGCGGAACGATTCTCGTCGACAGTCCGCCCGGGCAGGGCACCAGGCTCGAGGTTGATCTGCCAATTGATCTTGGCGGCGGTCCTCCGTCCGCCTAGCGGATCACACCATCAGGCACGAAGACGATGCGTCGACCACGGTCGGCGTTCCATGGGCGACGACGAGAACGCAGCGGAGCGCCGCCTGGGCGGCGCGTACGTCAAGCGACTTCGGATGCTCTGCACTAGCTACCGGCCGCGTACCGCCAGAAGTCGCGCATCCACTCTGGTGGTGTGGGACTGTCAGCTGCTACTTGGGTGAGCAAGATCGCGATGGTGCCCCTGGACGGCGTGATGTGTGCCGATGTCCCGGTCCCGCCGACCCAGCCGTAGCGTCCCGCTATGTTCCACGGATCGATGGACGCGATGTCGACCGAGCCGCCGAAACCCCAACCCTGACCCTCGAGGAAGAGCTCCCCGATCTTGCGCTGGGCGGGCGTTGTGTGGTTGGTGATCATGAGTTGCACGGCGTCGGCCGACAGCAGCCGGTGGCCGGCGGGGGTGACACCGCCGGCGAGCAACATGCGAGCGAAGGCCAGCCAGTCATCGCCGGTTCCTGCCAGGCCGCCATTGCCTAAGGGGAACGGTGGCGGCGTGCTCCACTGACCATCGGGTCCGTCTGCGAGCTCCAGGGCGCCGGTAGCAGTGGTTCGGTAGTAACTCGTCAGCCGTTCCAACTTGTCTGCCGGCACGGTGAATCCGGTATCCACCATTTCCAGCGGTTGGAATATTCGATCTGCCAGAAATGCCGACAGCGATTGACCTGAGACCCTACTGATCAGCACCCCCTGCAAGACCGAGCAGGTGTCGTACAACCATGCGTCGCCCGGCTGGTACAACATCGGAATCTCGGAGAGCGCCGCCATCCATGCGTCCTGCGGCAGGAAACTCTGCGGCTCGCGCCCGTCCTTCTGCACGTCGAACAACCGCTGGACGGCTGGCAGCGTGAAGTCGGAGGGAAAGCCGTATCCCGCGCGGGACGTAAGCAGATCGAATACGTTGATCGGCCGGGCCGCGGAGACAAGATCATCGAGAGGGCTCGCCGGTGTTCGGACGACGCTTGGTTCAGCCAGTTCCGGTAACCATGAATCGACCGTGTCATGCAAGGAGATCCGACCATCCTCGATCAAGATCATGACGGCTGCCGCGATGATCGGTTTGGTGATCGAAGCGAAGCGGAAGATCGAATCCCTGGTCATTCGGTCACCGCCGATGGCAGCCGAGCCCACCGCTGCCACGTCAATCTGATCGCTCTTAGCCACGATGGCGACCGCTCCAGGCACCGATCCATCGCTGACGTACCGCTCCAGAATCTCGCTCAGGTCAGTCACCGATTTACCCTCATCTGTGCGAGCCGTTCGACCGCTTCTTGCCAGTCACTATTGACGCCGCAACTGCTGGGAGGCGGCGGCCGACCACATGCTGCGCTTCAGTCTCTACGCCGCGACCCAGGCGATGCAATTCACGATCTTTACGGCGGAGCGCTTGGCCAATCAGTTCGACCAAGCGCGCTGGTCGCCGGCAATCTGTACGAGCAGTTGCCAACGCCAGTGTCGAGACGCAGGCATCTGATCACTGAACCTGGTGATCAATGGCAATGTGCCCTGAGGCTGTCGAGGGCACTGATACTGATCAGTTGCTCCTGCTCCGGGCAGTGTGGCGCCTGCTCGCCGGCTGCACGTCTGCTGGCGAATTTCCTTATTTTGTTGGCCAAACAGCTTGTTGTCGAACACATTTTCGAATACAATGGAAGCATGCAACTCGGGGACTCTCTAGCAACGACGCGTGAACCGCGCAGTCGGCTCGATGAGGCCCTCGACCACTTCGACACGGCCCTCACCGACTTGATCGGCACCTTCGAAACCGGTGCGCTTGATCACCTCTCAGCTGACGAGAAAGTCGCGGTGTGGCAACGCTTCGAAACCCTGCGCAACCGGCAGCCGCTCATCGATCACCGATTGATCGCCGACGCGGAAGCCCACCACCTGTCGGAGGAATACTGCTCCTCCAGCATCAACCAATTCCTGATCCGGGTGCTGCAACTCTCCCCCGGCGAAGCCGCCACCCGGATCCGCGCCGCCGCTGCCATCGGGCCACGCACCACCATGGTGGGAGAGAACTTGGAGCCGCAGTTGCCCCAACTGGCGGCGTTGCAGCGCGACGGCGTGGTGTCGACGGAGAAAGTGGCCATAGTGGAACGAGCCATGCACCAGCTCTCACGCCACGATGTGCATCCCGAAAACGTTGATCGAGCCGAGCAGCTACTCACCGACCACGCCGTCATCTTGGCGCCGCCGGAGCTGCGGCGGTTCGCCCATGCTGTGGTCAATGCTGCCGACCCCGACGGGCCGCAACCCGTTGATGATCAGCTGCAGCAGGACCGCCGCTACCTCGAATTCAAGCAGCGCCGCGACGGCATGTGGCATCTGGCAGGCCGACTCACCGATACTGTCGGTGCGCAACTGACCACGATCCTGGACCCACTCGCGAAACCGCGGACCAGCAGCATCGAAGACTCAGATGGAAACACCACCCAGATCCCAGATCCACGGCCACAGGTGCAACGGCTGCACGACGCCCTGGACGAGGCCTGCGCCAAGCTGCTGAAATCAGCCGACCAGCCTTCGGTCGGCGGGATACCGGCATCGGTCGTGGTCACCATCAGCCTCGAGGATCTGCTCGCGAAGGCCGGGCTGGCCGAGACCGCCGACGGCAGCCAACTCACCTCCGATCAGCTGCTGCGGATTGCTGATGAGGCCGAGATTTGGCCCACCATCATTGATCGGAACGGCGTCCCTCTAGCTCTAGGACGATCCCAACGGTTAGCCTCCAAAGGCCAAACTATGGCCTTGATCGCCCGAGACGCCGGCTGCTCATTCCCCGGCTGCACCCACCCACCGCAATGGTGCGACCGGCACCACATCCTCGACTGGATCCTCGGCGGCCTTACTGATCTTGAAAATTTGACCCTGCTCTGCAGATACCACCACACTCATTTCCTGCAGAAAGGCTGGACCTGCCGCATCAACGCCGACGGGCTACCCGAATGGATCCCACCATGGTGGATCGACCCCCAGCAACAACCCCACATCAACACCCGCATCAAACGCATCCACGACCAACGCCAACTCGACCACCACAACCGACACCGCCGACGGCAAAACGCCGCATGATCATCCGGCACGATCCAGACCGAGCACCAGTCCTATCGGCGCAGCTCTTGCTCAGACGTCGGCAGCTACTGTCCTCAGCCTCTGAGGACGTGCCAGATGATCACCGCTCCGCCCAGGAAGCAGGCGCCGATCGAGACCCGCTGGGTCGCGGTCTGAATCTTGCGTTGAGTCTCTGGTCTGAGGCCAGAGTGCTCTGGAACGACTGTTCTGAGCCCGACGGGGAGCCAGACAGGCGCCGCCACAATGACTACAACCAAAATCAGCAGGAGTGACCGTGCCCACCACGGGGCTGTGACGGTGCCGATGCGCTGGGCGACGCTCAAATAGAGCGGCAGCGTCGTGAAGTTCGTGAGCATTCCGAGCAGCCCTGCGGCGAACAGCGCGCGACCACCCGTCGGCAGCGCATGATCCTTGGTCCCACTCGAGTCTCCAGCAGCATTGCGATGCCGGTGGCTGCGTAGGACTTGCCAGGCACCGTACGCGATCAGTACTAGCGCGAGCGCCAGGTCGACGCCACGGGATGCTAAGTCGGAAGCGACAAGCTGCGACGTCGTGGCACCCATCAGACCCATTGTCGGAATGCCAAGAGCGACAAGGCAGAGCACGGCCCCGCCGCCAAAGCAGAGGCCCGCCGCGATGCCCGCGGCCTCGACGACCCGCGAGGCGTTGAGAAACAACACGGGGCTCACGGCCGCGATCAGCACAAGCGGCAGGCTGTGTGCCAAGAAGGTCGCGACGGTCACGGATGAATCGTAAGGACCAACTGGCGATGGCCATCCGCAACCATGGTCTGCTTGGCGGGTATAACAACAGGAGCAATGGAGGTGCGGCACGATGGAACTGAACCGGGCTCGATCGTTGGTGGACGCGGAGCGTACGCATGTACAGCAGCTGCTGGCCGATCTTGGCGCGGCTCGGATAGATGACCATGATGCCGAACGCGATGCGTCTTATCCGGCGCAGCCGCTGGCGCAACAGGGCGTCGACGATGCCGTGGCTGCCGGCCTGCGGGACCGGCTCGCGGCACTCGATCGGGCTCTCCAGCGGGTCGAAGACGGCAGTTACGGCCGCTCGATCCGCAGCGGTGCACCCATCCCGGACGAACGCCTTGAGGCAGATCCGGCCGCTGAGCTCACCGTCCAGGAGGCTTCCGCCGATCAAGCGGCGAACCGCTAGCCGAGCGTTTTGCTTAACTTGCTTGCAACGTAGGAGGTCCTGATGACCGGCACTGCACAACAGGATTTTGATCTTCTTCGAGGCGCAATGGATGGGCCGGTGATCGGCCCGGCGGACGTGGACTATGACAGCGCACGCAGGGTGTTGAACGCTGTCATCGACAGACGGCCGGCCGTGATCGCCCGCTGCCTCAGTGCCACGGACGTCAGCGCGGCGATCATGTTTGCCCGCGAGCGGGGCCTGGAGGTCTCGGTACGGGGCGGCGCGCACAGCACTGCTGGCCACGCTGTATGCGACGACGGCCTGATGATCGACCTCAGTCACATTCGTCAGGTGAGCGTCGACCCGCAGAATGCACGCGTCCGCGTTGGCGGGGGCGCCCGCCCTATTGGCGGACATGGATGCGGCGGCGCAGGCTCATGGGCTCGCGGTGCCGGCAGGTATCGTCAGCCACACCGGGGTCGGCGGCTTGACTTTGGGCGGCGGCATGGGCTGGCTCACCCGCAAGCACGGCCTCACCGTGGATAACCTGCTGTCAGCCGAGATCGTGACCGCCGACGGCCAGATATTGCGTGCGTCGCCCGAGGAGCATGCAGATCTCTTCTGGGCTATCCGCGGTGGTGGCGGCAACTTCGGCGTGGTTACGGCGTTTGAGTTCCAGGCGCATGAGGTCGGGCCCATCGTGCAGTTCGGCTTGTTCTTCTGGGGCCTGGAACAGGGTGCGGAGGCTCTGCGTCTCGCTCAGGACGTGCTTGACTCGCTGCCGCGCGAGGTGACTGCCATCAGCGCAGGGCTCAATGCGCCGCCCGCCCCGTTTGTCCCAGCCGAATTTCATTTTCAGCCGGGCTATGCACTGCTTCTCGTCGGCTTCGGTTCGGCCGAGGAGCATGCGGCCGTTGCCGGACAGATCCGTGAGCACTTGCCATCCTTGTTCGAGGTCGTCACTCCAATGCCTTACGTTGCACTTCAACAGTTGTTCGACGAGGCCGGCGCGTGGGGTCTGTTCGGCTATGAAAAGGGAATCCAGATCTCACGGGTCTCCGACGAAGCAATCGATGCAATCACGACAAACGTTCCCCGACGCACCTCACCGATGTCTAATGTGCTTCTCTATCCGCTGAGCGGTGCATATTCAGAAGTGGACGACGACGCGACCGCCTTCGGAGGCGGACGCTCTCCCTGCCTCGACGTCGTCATCAACGCTGCAACGACAGACCCAGAAGCGCTTGCTGCGGAACGTGCCTGGGTTCGGTCATTCTGGAATGCCCTCAAGCCGTACGGAATCAGCGTCGGCGGGTATGTCAACGAAATGACCGAGTACGAGGAGGATCGCATCAAGGCAAGCTACGGACCCACAAAGTACGACCGCCTCGCCCGCATCAAGGCCGTTTACGACCCAGAGAACATGTTTCACCGCAACGCCAATATCAAGCCGGCAAAGACCCCAGCTTGATCAAGGGCGGAGGCTGGCCCCGCCCAAGTGGCGCTGCGCTGGGTACTCCAGCAGCCGGGGATGACCGGCCCAATCATCGGTGCCCGCACCCCG
>DASVEX010000009.1:0-3570 GCA_036380335.1 Propionibacteriaceae bacterium
GATCACCGGGATCGTCGGCGCCGCCGGCGGGCTCGGGGGCTTTTTTCCAGCGCTCGTCATGGGTGCTACCTACAACGAGGCAGCGCACAGTTACACCATCGGATTGGGGTTGTTGACGATCACAGCCGGAGCTGGGCTGGCCTTCACCCTGTTCGGGATCCGGCGAAAGTCTCCCGCCACTGGTTAGCTCTGCTCATCAACCTCGCATCATTTACCTGAACTTGGCATTATTTGCAGATGGGGCCATGGCCGAGCAAGCGTGAGTAGGTGGGTGCGACCGACCTCGGGGAGGAGCAGCTAGCACCCAAGCCGTCTGACAAGCCAGTGGGAACTGACAAGCCAGTGGTCGCTGACAAGCCGATAGGCATCTTCCGCGCGATCGGCATCGCACACCGCACGACATGGCGGCGTCCCCAGTTCTACGTCCTCGTCGTTGGTGCGATGCAAGTCTTCCTGCTGCTGATCGCCATCCCGGTGATCCGGCTGCTCTACGGGTTGGTGCTGCTGCAAACCGGGCTGGGCAGCATTGCGTACGACCGGATCTCTCATGTACTCCGGAATCCGTTCGCCGATCTGACGCTGTTGCTGATTGCGGGTGTCGCGGTTGTCGCGATCACGGTCGAGCTAGTCACCTTGTTCATACTTGCGTCGCACCATCAGGACGGCGACTCGACATCATTCCGGCTCGTGCTAAGCCAAGTCTGGGAAACGATCAAGAAGCTGGTTCACCCGCAGGGCCTGTTGATAATCATCTATTTGATCTTGTTACTGCCACTGGGCCAGCTCGGGTTGACATCGATCTTGACCAGGAAGGTCGCGGTGCCACCGTTTGTCAGCGAGGAGCTGAGTAAGAGCGGGACCGGAAGCCTGCTCTACGGCGCCTTCACGCTTGTGGTTTTCTACCTGAACCTGCGGTTGATCTTGACTCTGCCGCTGCTGGGAGCGACGTCGGCCGGCGTTTGGCGAGCCTTCGTAACCAGTTGGCGACTGACCCGCTGGCGGTCGCTTCGCATTGTTGGCCTCCTGATCATCCTCGTCATACCGGCGGGTTTGGTCGGAGTATTGCTGGCGCTGGTGACTCTGGCGCCCACGATCGCCGCCGACCGAGTCAGGCCCGCTGTGTCACCTTTGTTGGCTGCCTTCGGTCTCAGTGTCTGGCAGATCGGTATCTTCGTGATCACGGCACTGTTAACGATCATGATCGTGCAGTCGCTGATCGCAATGATGCGCGACTGGTTGGCGCGCCTCCCCGAAGATCATCGGCACGCCCCGACCGTCATCTCCTACTCCGAGCCCTCCCACGTCACAGCCCGGCGCCGAAAGCAGCTCTGGGGCTTGGCGGCTGCTGTCACGGTGCTGGCTTTCGCAGCTACTTCCGTCGTGAACTACCCGACCATGGTCAAATTGGCCGACACCGAGGAAACCGAGATTGTCGCGCACCGTGGGTTCATTGCAGGTGGTGTCGAGAACACTCTTCCGGCTTTACAAGCCGCCGCCAAGGCCGGAGCTGACCGGGTCGAGTTCGACGTCATGGAGACCAAAGACGGCAAGTTCGTGGTGATGCACGACGCCAATCTCAAGCGGCTGGCCGGCAAGAACCTCAATGTGAAGGATCTCACTCAGGACGAGCTGACCAAGATCACCGTCCGGGCTGATGGCATGGAGGCCAAGATTCCCTCCCTCGAGGAGTGGATCCAGTTGTCGATCCAGCTGAACCTGCCGCAGCTGCTGGAGATCAAACTGCACGGAGGCGAGACCCCTGATCTGGTGCCGCGGCTGCTTGCGGTGCTCGATCATGCTGGCGTCACCGAGTCCTACACCTACCACACGCTCAGCAGAGAGGTGGTCGACGAGCTCAAGCGCCTTCGCCCAGAGCTCGTCGTCGGCTTCATTGTGCCCATCAACTTCGGCGGCATCCCCGAGGTGAAGGCAGATTTTCTGGTCATAGAACAGCAGTCCTACAGCAACCAGTTCATACACCAGGCCTGGGCGGCCGGTTACAACGTGATCGTCTGGACTGTGGACGACGAGCAGCAGATGCGGCAGTACGTCAACGCGGCGGTCGAAGGCATCATTACTGACCGGCCGGATCTTGGTGTCAAGGCACGCACCGATATTGCCGAGGACAAGGGCCTGACTGGCCGGCTCTCAGACGCGATCGAGCGGTCGGCCTCAATTTGAGGCAAGCCGCGCATTCAAGGTATTCAGGCCTGCGGCTTTACCAGTGGGAACAAGATCGTTTCGCGAATTCCGAGCCCGGTCAGGTTCATGACCAGTCGGTCGATGCCCATTCCCATGCCGCCGGTCGGCGGCATGCCATACTCCAGGGCCTCGAGGAAGTCTTCGTCGACCTGCATCGCCTCGGGATCGCCGGCGGCCGCTCGCAGCGATTGGGCGACGAGCCGCTCTCGTTGCTCGAGCGGATCGGTCAGCTCCGAGTACGCCGTGCCCTGTTCGGATGCGAAGATGACCAGATCCCACTTCTCGGCCAGCCGTGGATCGTCGCGATGCTCGCGGGCGAGGGGAGAATTCTCCTTGGGGAAATCGGTGTAGAAGACCGGCGTCGTCGTCGTGCTCTCGCACAGTTCGCCGTAGATCTCCTCGAGGACATGTCCCCAGGTGGCGCTCGGTTCGAGTTCCAGCCCGATCTCTCGAGCATGCTGGTGTAGCACCGAAGCCGGTGTGTCCGGTGTGATCTCTTCGCCTAGAGCCTCCGATACCGCCTGGCAGATGGTCTTGACCGGCCAGTCGCCCGACAGGTCATACTCAGTGATCGTGCCGTCGGCTGCTGCCCGGCGGGCAATGGGTGAGCCGTAGACCGCCGTTGCGGCCTCCTGGATGATCTCCTGGGTCAGTACCCGCATGGTGTTGTAATCGCCATAGGTCTCGTAGAGCTCCAATGAGGTGAACTCGGGGTTGTGCTTGAAGTCCACCCCTTCGTTACGGAACTGCCGGCCGATCTCGAACACCTTCTCCATGCCGCCGACGACGAGACGCTTCAGGTGCAGCTCAGTCGCGATCCGTAGGAAAAGATCAAGATCGTAAGCATTGATGTGGGTCTCGAAGGGCCGGGCATTTGCCCCGCCATGGATGAGCTGCAGCACCGGGGTCTCGACCTCGGTGAAGCCTCGGGTATGCAGTGAGTCGCGAACACTGTGCACGACGGTGGAGCGGGTGTAGGCCACCTCGCGGGCCTCCGGTCGCACGATCAGGTCCACGTAGCGTGCTCGTACCCGGGCCTCAGGGTCGGTAAGACCTTTGTGCTTGTCGGGCAAGGGGCGAATCGACTTGCTGGTGATCGTGAACGACTCGGCGCGGACCGTCAGCTCACCGCGCTTCGTCGTGATCACCTCGCCTGCGACACCGACCTGATCACCAAGATCGACATCACGCCGCCAGCGCAGCAGCATCTCAGGCCCAACGGCGTCGAGAGCGATCATGATCTGCAAGTCGCCGGTGCCGTCTCGCAGAGTGGCGAAACAGAGCTTGCCGCCGTCTCGACTGAGGATGACACGCCCGGCGACCGAGACATTCCGTCCGGTGCGGGTATTCGGCGGCACCTCACCGGCC
>DASVEX010000010.1:0-3157 GCA_036380335.1 Propionibacteriaceae bacterium
TGCGTCGAATGCCGTCCAGCACAGTCACCGTCTCGTCCAAGTCAAAGTCGAAGACCCAGGGTCCGATGGTGTCCCGCTTGGAGTCGCCCAGCGGCCCGATCACTGCGATAGATTCCAGGCTTGCAGCATCGAGAGGGAGCAATCCGCCCTCATTGCGGAGAAGCACCGCCGATCGCTCCGCGGCGATGCGGGCAATCTCGCGGTGTGCGGGATCGGCAAGGACTTCACGGGCCCGATCCTCGTCGACGTACGGCGCCTCGAAGAGGCCCAGCCGCCGTTTCGCTTCCAGTACGCGTCGGACGCTTGCATCGATCGTGTCCTCGCTCACCGCGCCGGACTCGACCGCCTCAGGGAGGTGGCCGTAGGCAGGATCGGTAATCGCCATCTCAAGGTCCACACCCGCAGTCACGGCGCGGGCACCGGCATCGGTCAGATCAGCCGCGAAGCCATGAGTGAAGAGGTTGCGTACGGCGTTGGCGTCGCTCACAACGAAGCCGTCGAACCCCCACATCTCCCGCAGCACTTCGGTGAACAGCCACGGGCTTCCGCTCGCTGGAATGCCGTTGAGATCCATGTAGGCCGTCATCACGTTGCCCGCCCCGGCGTCTATCGCCGCCTTGAACGGGGGAAAGTAGATGTTCCACAGGTCGGCGTCGGACAGGCTGACCTCGTCGTAGTCGCGGCCGCCCGTGGCCGCGCCGTACCCGACGAAGTGCTTCGGTCCCGCAATAATCCGGTCAGGCGCCGAGAGATCGTCGCCCTGAAGTCCGCGTACCTGCGCGACGGCCGCTGCAGCACCGAGGAACGGGTCCTCGCCGCTGCCCTCGATGATGCGACCCCAGCGCGGATCGCGCGCGATATCGATCATCGGCGCGAACGTCCAATGGATACCCACGGCACGCGCTTCCCGGGCCGCCACCGCCTGGCCACGCTCGATCGTCGCTGGATCCCACGACGCCGCCATCGCGATCGGCACCGGCAAGATCGTGCGGAGCCCATGAATCACGTCGAAGCCGAACAGCGCAGGGATGTTGAGCCGGTTACCTTCGACCGCCAGGCGCTGCAGGCGGTTGATCTCCGCCGGATCGGTGACAAACAGCAGCGATCCCACCCCGCCCTGCCCCAGAGCCGATTCCACCTCGAGCGGCTGCTTGTCCCGATCCACATGCAGAGCAGGCTCGACGCCGTCCTGTTGCGGTAAGCGGAAATAGAAATACTGGGTAAGCTGCCCGGCCTTCTCGGTCAGCGTCATCTGGGCGATCAGGTCATCGATCTCGGACTGGGTCGTCGTCATGTCGTTCTCTCTCCGGCGTTGGCGCTGCAGTGGGCTGTCCTGAGTCCGACCGTTGCGCGGAGGGACTGCTTTGCATCAAGGTACGGGCTGCCAGAGCAGGGCGCGCCGGTCCCGCAGATGCCGTGCCACGCCTCAGTGATCAGGGGGGTGCGGCCGAGGCCGATCGGGTTGGCCGATCGGCCTCCGCCGCCAGGGTTCGGTTTCGTGAAGCTCAGGGGGTCTTAATCGCGGAGACCTCGAACTCGAGGGTGATCTTGTCGCTGACCAAGACGCCGCCGGTCTCCAGCGCGGCGTTCCAGGTAATGCCGTAATCCTTGCGGTTGATGACCGTGGACCCTTCGAACCCGACCCGCAGGTTGCCGAACGGGTCAGTAGCCGCGCCCTCGAACTCGAACGGGATGGTGACTGAGTTGGTGACTCCCCTGATGGTCAGGTCACCGGTGAGCTCCAGGGTGGTTTCGCCGGCCTTGCGAACCTCGGTGGCGACGAAGGTGATCTGCGGGAACTCCTCCATGGCGAGGAAGTCGTTGCTGCGCAGGTGGGTATCGCGCTGTTCGTTGCGAGTGTCGATGCTGGCCGCCTGGATGGTCAGCTGGCCCGTCGACTTGGTGATGTCGGTGCCGTCGACGACCGCGCTGCCCTCGAACTCGTTGAACGCGCCGCGGACCTTGGTAACCATCGCGTGCCGGGCGACGAACCCGATACGGGTGTGGGCCGGGTCGATGACGTAGTTGCCGGACAGATCGGACAGGGTGGTGGGGATTGTGCTGGTAGTCATGCCTTGCTCCTAAAGTCTTGAGGATCACGCCTGATTGGTGACGTGTCACGTATATGCAAGCGTAACTTAGGTGACATGTCAACTATTCCGGCGTTAGTATGCGCTGCATGAGTTCTGATTTCCGCTGGCTGACCGCAGAGGAGCAACGCGTATGGCGGCGATGGATGACGCTGAACGCGCAGCTGTCAGCCACGCTGCAAAGAGAGCTGCAAGACGATGCCGGCTTGTCGACGCAGGACTACGAAGTCTTGGTCCACCTCACCGATAACGCGGAGGGCCGGATGCGGGTTACCGATTTGGCCCGGCTGATGCAGTGGGAGCGCAGTCGAGTCTCGCACCACGTGACTCGCATGGAGCGGAGGTGTCTCGTGCAGCGCGTGGAGTGTGCTGAGGACGGCCGCGGTGCCTTCGTCGTGATCACACAGCAGGGTCGTGCTGCCATCGAGCAGGCAGCACCAGGTCATGTCAACACCGTTCGCCGCCTGGTCTTCGACGCCTTGAGCCCCGAGGAAGTCGATTCCCTCGGAGCGATCATCGATAAGGCGCTGGCCCAACTAAACAGCCAGCCCGCAAGGCCTCCCCTCATCGCAGAACCCACGTTGTCTTAGCGGAACGCACCACCGACGGCCGGCCGTGGCTCGATCAGTCCAAGCCCGCCGCGGCCAGCTCGGCAGCCCAGCGGCCGGCTTCCTCCGCCGAGGGTCGCTTGCCCTCGATGGTGGCCGCGGCAAACCGAGCAGCGACGCGAGTTGCCCGCCTTATGCCGGCTCCATGTGCAAGGCCAAAGATGAGTCCGGCGCTGGCGGCATCGCCCGCTCCGGTCGTGCTGACGACAAGCCGCGGTTCAGCTGCCGCTACCCACTCCGACGTCGAGCTCCAGGTCGACCGGACAGCCGCGAGAGCGGCTCCGCCCGCAGCGAGGCGATCGGCGCCAGCGCTGACCACGTACGCACCGCGCGCACCCGCTGACACCACGGCGATGGCACATCCATCGTCGAGCAGACGGCGGGCACATTCCTCGACCAGATCGTCGTCGGGCGTTCGGGCGATGGCGAGCGCCGACGTCAGGTCGTCGATGCTCGGAG
>DASVEX010000011.1:0-11908 GCA_036380335.1 Propionibacteriaceae bacterium
CCGCACGGACCGCCGCGGACGGCAGGCTCGTGCCTCTTCGCGAGCAGGACCGCGGCCTGTGGAACACCAGCCTGATCGCCGAGGGCGTCGACGTGCTCCAGACTGCCCTCACCCGAGACCGCCTGGGCGAGTTCCCGGCCCAGGCCGCCATCGCCGCGCTGCACGCCGACGCCCGGGCGGCCGAGGAGACCGACTGGGTGCAGATCGTCGAGTGGTACGACGAACTGGTGCGGCTCACCGACAGCCCGGTGGCCCGCCTCAACCGGGCCGTCGCGGTCGGCGAGGCTGACGGCCCGCGAGCCGGACTAGCCGCCGTGGCGGAGCTCGACCCCGCCCTGCCCCGCCACACCGCCGCGACGGCGTACCTGCACGAGCGTGACGGTGACCCACTGACGGCGGCACGGCTCTACGCCGAAGCCGCCCGATCAGCGCCCAATCTCCCCGAACGGGACCACCTCACGCGACAGGCCGCACGGCTCAACGCGCAACTGCGCAGTTCGGGGGGCGGCAGGCATGCACCGACCCGATAGGGGTGGGAACCTGCTGAGTTCGCCAGAAAGGGCCGCAGTCGGGACTCCGACGGGTACCGCCGTTGCCCACCGCGGCCTAATCACCCCACCAAGATCAACGGAATCGTTGTTTTTTGCGCTGAAAAGTACGGCGACCCCATGATGGTGATGTGGCTACCTATGCCGCCTTCTTGCGCGGTGTCAATCTCGGTCCCAACAACAAGATCTCCATGCCGGCACTACGCGGGATGGCAGAAGATCTTGGGTACACCAACGTCGCGACCTACATCAATAGCGGCAACTTGATCATCACCTCGGCGAGGAAGGCTGCGACGCTGGAACGGGAGATTTCCGAAGCCATCAGAGACACCTTCGGACGCCCGATCGACGTCGCGGTCCGGACAGCAGTCCAACTGGAGAAGATTGTGGCCGAAAACCCTTTCCCGGACGGCAACCCGAGTCAGGTCACTGTGGCGTTCTTGATGAAAGCGCCCGATGCGGCCGCGAAGGACAAAGTGGCATCGGTGGCGAAGGATTACGAGCCGTTTGCGTTCGCCGGTCAGCAGGTCTATGTCAACTACTCGCAGGGCATGGGCAATAGCAAACTCGCCGAGCGGTTCAGCGCCATCATCGGCGTGAGCTCAACGATTCGCAATCTGCGAACTGTCGAAAAAGTGCTTGCGCTGTGCCAGCGGGATGGCTGAGCCATCGGCTGGCAAACGCCTCGACGCATCTCGCGTCGGATCGACCTGTCAGAGGCGCGGCGCAAACTGGTAGAGGGATCGGGCGACTAATGTAGGCGCTTGCTGACCTTCCCCGTGAGCAGCAAGAAGACTTTTGGAGGTTGGTGCGGATATGCCGGGGAGCATCCAGCCTGGGGACGGTTCTTTCGTTCACCTGCATGTGCACTCGGAGTATTCAATGCTCGACGGTGCTGCCCGAATCGCTGACCTCTTCTCCGGTTGCGAGCGGATGGGCATGCCGGCCATCGCGGTCACCGACCACGGCAACACGTTTGGCGCGTACGAGTTCTACAAAGCGGGCCGAGCTTCCTCGGTCCAGCCGATCATTGGTATCGAGGCCTATCTCACGCCGAAGACGCACCGCTCGGAGCGACGTCGGGTGCTGTGGGGGGAGGGCGGCAGCGATGATGTCTCCGGCGGCGGAGCATTCACCCACCTGACGCTGTGGGCCGAGGACACCCCCGGCATGCACAACCTCTTTCGGCTCAGCTCGTTGGCATCTTTGGAGGGGTACTTCTACAAGCCGCGGATGGATCGCGAGCTGCTTGCTCGGTACGCCAGCGGGTTGATCGCGACCACGGGCTGCCCGTCTGGTGAGGTGCAGACCTACCTTCGGCTCGGTCGCTATCAGGATGCGATCGCCAGTGCGGCCGAGTTTCGCGATCTGTTCGGCGCCGGCAACTACTTCGTTGAGCTGATGGATCACGGGCTGACCATCGAGAACCGGGTACGAGCCGACCTCCTCAAGATCGCCAAGGAGCTGAAGCTGCCGTTGGTCGCCACCAACGACCTGCATTACGCCCAGCAATCCGACGCCGCGGCACATGAGGTATTGCTCTGCGTGCAAACCGGCGCCACCATGGCCGACGGGAACAGGTTCAAGCTCGAGGGAGACAGCTACTGCCTGAAGTCACCGGCGGAGATGCGTGCGTTGTTTGCCGAGCTTCCGGAGGCGTGTGACAACACGCTCATGATCGCCGAGCGGTGCAATGTGTCCTTCAGCGAAGGCAACGGCACTTACATGCCGCGCTTTCCGTGTCCGGACGGGGAGACCGAGGACTCCTGGTTCATCCACGAGGTCGAGGCCGGCCTGCGCCGCCGCTATCCGGGCGGGATTCCCGACGAGGTCCGCAAGCAGACCGACTTCGAGACCAGTGTGATCATCTCGATGGGCTTCGCCGGATACTTCCTGGTGGTCGCGGACTTCATCAACTGGGCCAAAGAGCACAACATCCGCGTCGGACCGGGTCGCGGCTCCGGCCCGGGCTCGATCGCGGCGTACGCGATGCGGATTACTGATCTTGACCCGCTGGTCCACGGACTGATCTTCGAACGATTCCTGAACCCGGACCGCGTCTCGATGCCCGACTTCGACATTGACTTCGATGAGCGTCGCCGCGGCGAGGTGATCCGTTATGTGACCGAGAAGTACGGCGACGGCCGGGTCAGTCAGATCGTGACGTACGGGACGATCAAGGCCAAGCAGGCCGTGAAGGATGCGTCCCGGGTACTGGGGTACCCGTTCGGCGTCGGCGAGAAGATCACCAAAGCGATGCCGGCGCCGGTCATGGGCAAGGACGTCCCGCTGGCCAAACTCTTCGATCCTCAACATCCCCGCTACGGCGAGGGCGGCGAGTTTCGGGCCCTCTACGACATAGATCCGGACGTCAAGACTGTCGTTGACACGGCGAAGGATCTGGAAGGCCTGAAGCGGCAGTGGGGTGTGCATGCCGCCGGAGTGATCATGTCGAGCGACCCCTTGATCGACATCATCCCGATCATGCGCCGGGAACAAGACGGCGCGATCATCACCCAGTTCGACTACCCGAGCTGCGAAGCGCTCGGCCTGATCAAGATGGATTTCCTCGGCCTGCGCAACCTCACCGTGCTGGACGATGCACTGGCCAACATCTCGCTGAACCGCGGATTCCAGCTGGTGCTGGAAGAGCTGCCACTGGACGACGCACCGAGCTACGCATTGCTCGGCCGAGGTGACACGCTGGGCGTCTTTCAGCTCGATGGCGGGCCGATGCGAGCCCTGCTACGACTGATGCGCCCCGACAACTTCGAGGACATCTCAGCGGTCTTGGCGTTGTATCGGCCGGGCCCGATGGGTGCGGACAGTCACACCAACTACGCGTTGCGCAAGAACGGCCGGCAGGAGATCACGCCGATCCACCCCGAGCTGGCCGAGCCGCTTGCGGAGATTCTGGACACGACTCACGGGCTGATCGTCTATCAGGAGCAGGTGATGGCGATCGCCCAGAAGGTCGCCGGATTCACCTTGAGCCAGGCGGACAATATGCGCCGGGCGATGGGCAAGAAGAAGAAGGAGATCCTCGACGCCGAATTCGTGCCGTTCTCCGACGGCATGCGCGCGAACGGCTACTCCCATGCGGCGACCAAGGCGCTTTGGGACACCCTGGTCCCGTTTTCCGACTATGCGTTCAACAAGGCCCACACCGCCGCGTACGGGATGGTCTCCTACTGGACCGCGTACCTGAAGGCCAACTTCCCAGCTGAATTCATGGCAGCACTGCTTACCTCGGTGGCCGACGACAAGGACAAGATGGCCGTCTACCTCAACGAGTGTCGCCGGATGGGGATCCAGGTGTTGCAGCCAGACGTCAACGAATCGGCAGCCAACTTCACCCCGGTCGGTGCCGACATTCGCTTCGGCCTCACGGCAGTCCGCAATGTGGGGCACAACGTGGTGGAGGGCATCGTCGCCGCCCGTGAGGCCCACGGCAAGGCGGTGAACTTCCACGGCTTCCTTGATCAGGTCCCGCTCGTGGTGTGCAACAAGCGCGTCATTGAGTCGTTGATCAAGGCGGGCGCATTCGAGTCGATGGGGCATTCCCGCCGCGGGCTGATGAGCATCTACGAGTCCGCAGTGGACGCGGTCCTCGACCTCAAGCGCAACGAGGCGAATGGCCAGGACGATCTGTTCGGTGAGCTCGCTGAGACTGATCCGGTGTTGACCGGGAGCGTTCCCGATATTCCCGATTGGGACAAGAGAACCAAGCTCGCGTTCGAGCGCGAGATGCTCGGTCTGTATGTCAGTGATCACCCGTTGCAGGGATTGGAGCACGTGCTGGCCGCGGAGCGTGACATCGGCATCGGTGAGCTGCTCGCCGACGACGGTCCACGGGAGACTATGGTGACGATCGCGGGCATGATCACCAACATCACGCGCAAGACGACGCGGCGGGGAGATATCTGGGCCGTGATCACGGTCGAGGATCTGGAAGCCTCGATCGAGGTCCTGCTCTTCCCACGGGCCTACGAGATGACCTCGACCGTGTTGGCCACCGACACCGTGGTCAAGATCAAGGGCAGGGTGAAGGTGGAGGACGACGTCGTCTCGCTGAACGCCTCCGAACTCAGTCTCCCCGACATCAGTGAAGCACCCAGCGGCCCCGTCGTAATCTCTCTGCCGGCGGCACGATGCACCCCGCAGGTTGTGCAACAGCTCCGTGACGTACTGGCCTCACATCCTGGTCTCACCGAGGTGCGGCTCCGGCTGCGATCGGCGGAGAAGACAACGGTGATGAAGCTTGACGAGCGGCTACGCGTGACACCTTCACCCCCGCTGATGGCCGATCTCAAAGCACTCCTAGGGCCATCGTGTCTGGCGTCGTGACCGAGTCTGCGTCAAGCTCGACCCGAGCGACCTGGCGGCTGGCCGGTCGGTTAGCCGGCTTCGCCGCCGCCTCGCTGGGCTTGGGAGCTGCCGCCGGAGTGGTCTGGTGGCTGGTGGTGAAGCCTCCGGCGTACGAGCTGAACAGCACCGGCGGAGCGACGACGACCGAGCGCGGTCTGACTGAATTCATCGCCCCCGACGCATGGTTTTGCGCCATCGGTCTGGTGGTAGGGCTACTGATCGGAATCGCGGCTTGGCGCTGGCTCCGCACGCTCGGCTGGTCGGTGGTGCTCGTGGTGCTGGTCTGTGCCACTGCGGCGGCGCTCACCTGTTGGCTGGTCGGCTACCGGCTCGGTCCTGGTGACTTTTCCGCGCGGCTGGCAGCAGCTCAGCCAGGCGAGCTCGTAGCCATTCCGCTAACGCTGCGCGCCCGCGCGTCCTTGTTGACCTGGCCGTTCTTCGCCATCATTCCCGTGCTGCTGGGTTCGTCCCTCGGGCGCGACGACGAAGAGCCGCGGCCCTTGTTTCGACGGCGGCCCGCGGTCAGGTGATTAGCCGCAAGAGCGCTGTCACCCCGATGGCTACCAGGAACACCACGAGAAAGCCGCGCCGCAGCAGCAAGGCGATGACTCCAGCTGTGACTCCGGCGAGGGTGCGCCAGTCGAGCGCATAGCGGCCGCCATCGTCGAAGAGCTCCACCGCCACCAAGGCAGACAGCATGGCAATGGGCAGGAACTGTGCAACTCGCTGCACTTTGGGGTGGTTCAAGATCGACTCGGGCAGCGACACTCCCGCCAGCTTCAACAGGTAGCAGCCGATAGCTGCAACGATGATCGCCCACCAGAGCGGTGTCACGTGGCCTCCCCGTTCTCACCGCGCTCAGTCCCGTTGCGGTTGGGAAGCATGCCGGCGACCAACGCCACCCCTGCAGCCGCAACGACGGGAACGCCCGGCGGCGTGACGGGAACCAGCGCCAACGCCACGGCTGCGCCTCCTAAAGCGACCCAGCGCGCCTCGCGACGCCGCAGCATCGGCCACAGCAGAGCCAGGAAAACGGCAGGCGCCGCAGCATCAAGCCCAATTGCAGCCGGGTCTATTGCTCGCCCGATCAGCGCCCCGGTCAGGCTGCCCAGTTGCCACAGTGTGAACAAGATCAGCCCAGTCGCCCAGAACGCATAGCGTCGGGCCCGAGGCGTCGCTTGGGCGACGGCCATCGCGGTTGTCTCGTCGATGACGAAGTGCGCCGTCCACACTCTGGCAAGTCCGCGAGGGTGCAAGATCTCCGAAATCGGCACTCCATAGAAGGCGTTGCGCACCCCGAGTAGCACGCCCGCGGATACTGCCGCGAAGGGTGAACCAGCCGATGCCAGGACGCCGACGAAAGCGAACTGGGACGCGCCGGTGAACATCACCAAGCTCAGCGCCATGGTTTGAGCCACGTTCAGGCCCGAGCCGATCGAGATCGCACCGAAGGAGGCACCGAAAGCCATGGCATAAAGGCCAATCCCAATTGCGGCTCTTAGGATCGCGCCGCGGTCGGCGGGCGGCTCTGCCATAAGCCTCCTTGCGCGGTGCCGACTGGCTAGTGATTATCGGAATCGGTGCACGACACCTGGGCCGTAGAATCTCTCCGTGCTTCGGGTGATCAACCTTCGCGGCCGGCAGGCGGCCGGCGAGCGGCTAGATTACGCCGCCATCGTGCCCCGAGCCGAATTCGACGTAGCCGCGGCGACGGAGAACGTTCGGCCAATCTGCGAAGACGTCGCGCGCCGTGGCATCGCCGCGCTCGCTGATTACTCCCTGCGTTTTGATCGAGTGCTTCCGACCAACTTCCGGGTGCCGACGACGGCTCTGGAGAACGCCGCAGCAAGGCTCCATCCTGATCTTCGAAAAGCGTTCGGCACCGCGATCGAGCGGCGCCGAAGAGTCTGCGAGACCGAGTTAGGGGACACCGGCGGCGAGGTCAGCGTCGCGCCAGGTGCGGTGATACGTCGCCGGATGATTCCGGTGAGCCGCGTCGGCCTGTACGTCCCGGGCGGCTTGGCGCCGCTGGCCTCCAGCGTGATCATGAACGTCGTGCCCGCGAAGGTCGCCGGCGTGGGTTCCATTGCGCTTTCGTCACCGCCCCAGATCGAGTACGGCGGCCTGCCGCATCCCAACATCCTCGCGCTTTGCCACATCCTCGGTGTCGATGAGGTGTATGCCGTCGGCGGAGCGCAGGCGATCGCAATGTTCGGGTACGGGGTTCCCGGCCTGTGCAGCCAGGTCGACTTGATCACCGGGCCGGGAAACATCTATGTCGTGGCAGCGAAGCGGCTGCTCAAGGGCCGCGTCAGCATTGACGCCGAGGCCGGGCCGACCGAGATCGCGGTGCTCGCCGACGCAACCGCGGATCCAGTACATGTGGCCGCCGACCTCATCTCACAGGCCGAGCACGACCCGCTCGCGGCAGCAGTGTTGATCACTGATTCCGATGAGCTGGCCGAGGGAACGCAGGCCGAGCTGTCCGCGCAGGTGCCTTCGACCAAGCATGTGGAGCGAATCGTGCAGTCCCTGGCGGGTCGGCAGTCCGCCATCGTGATGGTTGACGATCTGGAGCAGGGCATCGAGGTGGCCAACGGCTATGCGGCCGAGCATCTGGAGGTGCAGACCGCGGACCCGGAGCGGATCGCGTCCAAGATCGTCAATGCGGGAGCGATCTTCGTCGGGCCATGGTCGCCGGTCTCCCTGGGGGACTACTGCGCCGGCAGCACCCACATCCTGCCGACCGGTCGCTGCGCGTGCCACTCCTCAGGGCTGAATGTCCGGAGCTTCCTCAAGATGGTGCAGGTCGTGAGCTATAGCCGGGCCGCGTTCGCAGACGTCGCCCGGAAGGTGGAGGTATTTGCCGACGCCGAGGATTTGCCGGCGCACGGCGCCGCGATCGCCCGCAGGTTCTTCCCGACGACGCGTACCCAGTGATGCCTGTTTCCTCGATTGATGGGGGAGCCACCGCGAGTCCGGCACTCGAGGATCTCCCGCTGCGTCCAGACCTGATTGGCGAGCAACCCTACGGAGCGCCCCAGCTCGATGTGCCTGTCTGTCTCAACGTCAACGAAAATCCCTATCCACCGAGCGAGCAGGTGATCAGCGACATCGCCGCAGCGGTGGCTGAGGCCGGCCGTTCCTTGAACCGATACCCCGAACGCGACGCACTCGGCCTGCGCGCTGATCTTGCGCGGTACCTCGGGCACGGTTTGACGGCCGAGCAGATCTGGGCTGCGAACGGCAGCAACGAGGTCATGTTGCAGGTGCTGATGGCGTTCGCCGGGCCGGGCCGGCGGGTGCTCTCATTCGCCCCGACGTACTCGATGTATCCCGAGTACGCCCGGGACACCCACAGCGAATGGCATACCGCTCCCAGGCGAGATGATTTCACCATTGATCCGGACGAGGCCTCAGCTGTCGTGCTTCAGACCCGGCCGGACGTGATCTTGATCGCCAGCCCGAACAACCCCACGGGCACTGCCGTCGACCTGGAGACCATCAGAGCGATCTGCGATACGACGCCCGGAGTGGTGGTGGTTGATGAGGCCTATTACGAGTTCGCCCGGGGTGGCACGCCAAGTGCACTCGTGTTGCTGCCCGACTATCCCCGGCTCGCGGTCAGCCGCACCATGTCCAAAGCCTTTGCCTTCGCCGCCGGCCGGCTGGGCTATCTTGCCGCGGCGCCCGCGTTCATCGAGGCGCTGCGGATCGTTCGACTGCCGTATCACCTCTCCGCGCTCACCCAGGCGGCCGCTCGGGTCGCCTTGGCGCACGCGCCCGAGATGCTGGCCAAGGTCGATCAGCTGCGGCAAGCTCGAGACGACCTGGCCGTATGGCTCACCGCTCGCGGGCTCGAGGTTGCGGAGTCTGACGCCAATTTCATCCTGTTCGGACGATTCGCCGACCGGCACGCAGTGTGGCAGGCCCTGCTTGATCGCGGAGTGTTGATTCGAGAGACCGGACCTGACGGCTGGCTGCGGGTCTCAGCCGGCACGCCGACAGAGATGCAGGCCTTCAAGGATGCGCTGACGGCCACCCTCAGAGCCCAATCAAACAAGGAGATTCCATGAGCGCGGCGCGTACCGCCAGCCTCGAACGCCAAACCTCGGAGTCGAAGGTCCGGATAAGTCTCGACCTGGATGGGACAGGTCGTTCCCAGATCTCGACCGGGGTCGGGTTCTTCGATCACATGCTGACGGCTTTCGCGCGGCATTCACTGATAGATCTCGAGGTGGAAAGCTCCGGCGACTGGCACATTGACGCCCACCACACTGTCGAGGACACCGCGATCGTGCTCGGGCAGGCACTCCATACCGCACTGGGTGATAAGCACGGCATCCAACGATTCGGGGATGCGCTGGTACCCCTTGATGAGGCGCTTGCCCAAGCGGTGGTCGATGTGTCCGGACGGCCCTACTGTGTGCATACGGGGGAGCCCGCGGGACAGGAGTATGCACTGATCGGTGGCTCGCTGGGAATCTCCGGTGCGCCGGCCAGCATTCCTTATGCCGGCTCACTTACTCGGCATGTTATGGAGACGTTGGTCTTTCACGCGCAGATCTGCCTGCATTTGACAGTGATCTCCGGCCGCGATCCGCACCACATCGTCGAATGTCAGTTCAAGGCACTCGCCCGCGCCCTCCGCGACGCGGTGGCTATCGACCCGCGGGTAGTCGGCGTACCGAGTACCAAGGGAGCCCTGTGAGGACAGTTGTCGTCCTCGACTACGGCTCGGGCAACATTCGCTCAGCCGAGCGGGCCGTCGCGCGGGCCGGCGCCGAAGTGACGGTGACCACGGACGCAGATCTGGCGGCTGCTGCCGACGGCCTGGTGGTGCCTGGCGTCGGCGCTTTTGCTGCGTGCATGTCGGGCCTGGTCGCCGTTGGCGGACCTCAGATCATCGCCGCGCGGCTGGCGGCCGGACGGCCGACGCTGGCCATCTGTGTCGGCCACCAGGTGCTGTTCGAGGCCGGCATCGAGCACGGTGTACGCGCTACGGGCTGCAACATCTGGCCAGGGCTTGTGGAGCGACTGCACGCCGAGCGGCTGCCGCACATGGGCTGGAACACCGTCAAGACCGCCGACGGCAGTCGGCTGTTTATGGGTGTCGAAGCTGAAAGCTTCTATTTCGTGCACAGCTACGGCGTACGCGACCTACCCGCGGCTCCGGAACGGCGGATCACCTGGGCAGAACACGGCGGTGACAGCTTCGTCGCGGCGGTCGAGGACGGCACCCTGTGGTCGACTCAGTTTCATCCCGAGAAGTCCGGGAACGCTGGGGGTCGGCTGATCCGCAACTGGGTTTCAACCCTGTGACATGCTGCAGATTCATAGGAGGGCTGACGCCATGGTGAGCCAGACACAGTGGCTCGGCTACTGCCTCGGCAAGCCAGGTGCGTGGCAAGACGAGCCGTGGGAAGGTGATGTCGTCGCCAAGGTTGGAGACAAGATCTTCGCGTTCCTGGGCGACGGTACCGCGATTGGTTTGAAGTGTGGCGACCGCGAAACTGCCGATCTGCTGCTGGATCGCTATCGGGGAGCTGCGGCCAAGACGGCCTACATCGGCCAGCACGGCTGGAACACCTTTACCCTCGACGGGACGATTCCGGCTGATGAAATGCAGGACTTGATCGACACCTCGTATCGGCTGATCGTGGCGAAGCTCCCGAAGTCCAAGCGTCCGGCCTAACGCGCGTCGGGAGATAGGGTCATCTGGTGCAATCGGCGAGTCCCTCACAGGCGGCATCTCGTGCCGACCGGCTCGTGCTGCTGCCGGCGGTCGACATCGCCGGCGGACAAGCGGTGCAGCTGGTTCAGGGCCGCGCCGGCTCGGAACAGCGATTCGGTGATCCGCGGGCGGCAGCCCAACGCTGGCAGGATTCTGGAGCGGAGTGGATCCATCTGGTCGACCTGGACGCCGCGTTCGGCCGAGGCAGCAATGCCGAGATCGTGGCAGAACTCACCTCCCACCTTCAGGTGAATGTGGAGCTTTCCGGCGGCATTCGCGATGACGAATCCCTGGAGCGGGCGCTCGCGACCGGATGTACCCGAGTCAACGTCGGTACGGCCGCGTTGGAGCGACCCGAATGGTGCGAAGAGATCATCGACCGCTACGGCGAGCGGATCGCAATCGGCCTCGATGTGAGAGGCAGCAAGCTGGCAGCTCGAGGCTGGACTCGGGAGGGCGGCGATGTGTACGAGACGCTGCATCGGCTGGATCGCGCCGGCTGTGCCCGTTTCGTGGTGACCGATGTGTCCTCGGACGGCATGCTTCGCGGGCCGAATCTGGAGCTGCTGCGGCACATTTGCGACGAAACGGACAAACCGGTCATCGCCAGCGGGGGAATCTCCGCCCTGGAAGACATCATCGCCCTGCGGGACATGGTCGGCAGCGGAGTCGAGGGTGCGATCATTGGCACCGCGCTCTACGTCGGACGCTTCACGATCGAAGAAGCCCTCCTTGCCGCGCAGCTCAGCAACAGCAGAGAGAGCAAGTACGCATGACCGTGGCGCCCCTCGATACCGAACACTCCGGTATCCAACGCCTCGATGGCCGGCTGCGCGACCTGCTGGCGGGCAAGAAGATCGTGATGACCGGCGTGACCGGCTTCATCGGCGAGCAGCTGCTCTGGAAGATCCTCACCGAGCTTCCAGACACCATGCCCGCAGTGCTGGTACGCCGCAAGGGCTCAGCCACTGCCCGGGACCGGATGATTTCCCTGATCAAGAAGCCGATCTTCAACGACCTTCGGGATTCTGCAGGTGGAGCAACTGCGCTTCTCGACGGCAGGATTGAGGTCATCGAGGGCGATCTGCCCAACGTGCCCGAGCTGCCTGCCGATCTTGATCTCGTGGTGCATTGCGCCGGCGATGTCTCCTTCGACCCGCCGATCGACCAGGCGTTGACGACCAACGTGATCGGCACCAAAGCGCTGATGGATCGCATGCTGCAGGCCGTCAGCGACGAGAACGGCGACCCTCGCAGA
>DASVEX010000012.1:0-13130 GCA_036380335.1 Propionibacteriaceae bacterium
GATCTCGTGGTGCATTGCGCCGGCGATGTCTCCTTCGACCCGCCGATCGACCAGGCGTTGACGACCAACGTGATCGGCACCAAAGCGCTGATGGATCGCATGCTGCAGGCCGTCAGCGACGAGAACGGCGACCCTCGCAGACTGCCGCATTATGTGCACATCTCCACCGCGTACACGGCGGGCCGCAGACGCGGCGCCATTCCCGAGGCGCCCCACGTCCACAACATCGACTACGACGCGGAAGCGGCTGCCGGCATCGCCATGCGCGAGTTGATCGAGGCGGAGTCGCGTACGTCGGCGCGGCTCGCGAAACTGCGCAGGGAGGCCGAGCGCGAGCATCGCCAGGCCGGATTCTTGACCACCGCCGCCGACACCGAGCGTCGCCGCCTCGACTGGGTGCAGGCCGAGCTCGTCAAGGCTGGCACCGAGCGAGCCCGCTCGCTCGGTTGGACCGATGTCTACACCTTCACCAAGGCTCTCGGGGAGCGAGTCGTGGCCGATGTCGGCCAGGACATCCATGTCTCGATTGTGAGGCCGGCCATTGTTGAGTCGTCGTGGCTGCATCCTTATCCCGGCTGGATCGAAGGCTTCAAGATGGCCGAGCCGTTGATCTTGGCGTACGGGCGTGGCGAGCTTCCGGAGTTTCCGGCAACGCCGGAAGCGGTCGTCGACATCGTGCCTTGTGATCATGTGGTGAACGCGATCCTCGCCGTCTGCGCCACCCAACCTGAGATCGGAAATCCGGAGTATTACCACGTCAACTCCGGCGCGCGGAACCCTCTGACGTTCAAGGACCTCTACAGCTATATCCGCGCCTACTTCCTGGAGCACCCGTTCGAGGGAGGCCCTCGGGGCGCGGCCCGGTTGCCGCAGTGGCAGTTCCCGGGCGCATCCTCCATCGAGCGGCTGCTGTCCACCTCGGAACGTGCCCACAAGGTGGCCGAACGAGTGCTCGCCCAGGCGCCGCGGTCGGACCGAACACGCAAGATCGCCAAGGATCTGGATCGCACCGGGGTACGGCTGGACTTCCTGCGGCGCTATCACTCCCTGTACAAGGAGTACGCGCAGTCCGAGCTGCATTTCGTCGACGACAACACGCTCGCGCTCACCCAGGCGCTCCATCCTGATGATCAAGCGGCGTTCGCATTCGATACCTCGGTCTTTGACTGGCAGACCTACGTCCAAGACGTCCACTGCCCATCGATAACGGCGCCGGTTCGTCGGATGGACGCTATTCGGCGTAAGCGCGGCAGCCGGCCGACCACCATGAAGGAGCTCTACAAAGACACCGCCGGCGATGCGGCGCTGGCGATCTTCGACCTCGACGGCACGATCATGTCGACCAATGTGATCGAGCAGTACCTCTGGGCGCGATTGCCGGAGCTGTCACGTACCCAGCAGCTCGCCGAGATCGGTCAGGTGATGCGGCGACTTCCCTCCTACCTGCGCGCCGAGCAACGGGACCGCGGCACCTTCTTGCGCGCGGTCTACCGCCGCTACCGAGGCGCTGATCTGGCCGCTCTGGAGCGTTTTGTCGACCACTCGTTGGCTCCGCACATCTTGAGCAGGCTGTCGCCGGAGGCCGTGCGGAGAATCCGTGAGCATCGCGCGGCAGGACACACCACGATTCTGATCACTGGTGTGGTTCGTCCGCTGACTCGGCCGATTCAGCCGCTGTTCGATGTCGTCATCGCTGCTGATCTTGGAGTCGACGACGAGGGGCGCTGCACCGGCTTCCTCACCGGCCCGCCCGTGGTGGGGGAGTCTCGGGCAGCCTGGCTCAAACGCTATGCAGCCCAGCATGAGATCGACCTGGACCGCAGCTTCGCGTACGCCGACTCCCACTCGGACCTGCCAATGCTAGAGACAGTGGGCAACGCCGTTGCGGTCAGCCCGGACATCCCGCTGATGCGGGCGGCAAGCCGCAATCAGTGGTCTGTCGTGGAGTGGAAGATCAAGCCGATCACGCCGCGCTGGGCGCTACCGAGCTAAGGAGATTGCTGAGATGGCCCGACCCGGTTTCGTCTTGGAGGTCGACGATCGCACTCCACCGCTGCTGGTGCCCGACGGAGATCGATTCCGTCTCGAGAAGTTCCCGCTCGGCACCAGGGTGATATACCCCGTCGAATCGTTGCCGCGAGTGCCCGATCTCATCGAGGCTATTAATGCAGCACTCGACGCGCCAATCGAGTCAGCACCGCTGCTGGCCAGGCTGCAACCATCGATGAAGTTGACGATCGCCTTCGATGACATCGGCACACCGACGCCGAAGATGCAGCGACCCGATATCCGCGGCAAGGTGATCGAGGCCGTTTTGACCCGCGCTGCGAAGTGTGGCGTTGACGATGTCGCCCTCGTGAGCGCAAATGGGCTGAACCGTCGGATGACGGCGGACGAGCTGCAACACATCGTTGGTGAGCGCGTCTTTCGCTCCTTCTACGCCGATGGCCTGCTGACAAACCACGATGCCGAGGATGCCGACCGTCTGACCACCATCGGCAGCACTGCTGCGGGCGAGATCGCCCTCAACGCCCGGGTCGCCGACTCGGATTTGTTGATCTTCGTTCATCTGGTCGTTGCGCCCAGCCGGCACGGCGCAGCGGCGATCGCAGCGGGACTGGGCTCGACCGCGACCATCGGCCAGCTATCGGGGATGCAAGCCCACGGGGACGAGGCGACCGCCGCCGAGATCGCCGAGTTGGTGTCCGCGGCGGTACCGGTGTTTCAGATCGACGCGGTGCTGGACAACGACACCTTCGCACCGCCGCTGGGATTCCTGGGCGAGCGTGAGTGGGACTGGAACCTCAAGGACCGAGCAACGTGGTCGGCCGTACGCCGGGGCCTGGACTGGACTCCGAAACGTGCGCGCCGCCGGCTGATGGACCGGGTCGAGGGCGACTATCACGCAACACTGGTCACCGCTGGGGCGCCGAAAGCAGTCGGACAAGCAAGCGAGGCTCAAATCACCGCCCAGCAGCTGGTCGAGGTGACCGGGCCGGCAGATGTCGGTGTCCTCGGGGTCGGCGCACAGACGCCGTACAGCGTCGACTCGGTCGCCAACCCGATCCTCGCTGCCTGGAGCGGATTGGCGCACGCGTTCGGCTCTCACACCGGCACCCCGTTCGTACGACCGGGCGGTGCTTTGATCATCTACCACCCACTGCAGGCGCAGTTCTCGCCGCTGCACCATCCGTCCTACGTCGACTTCTTTGCCGACGTCTTGAGCGTCACCACGGATCCAAAGCGGATCTCAGTGGACAACGAGGAGCAGTTCGTCAACGACTCGTGGTATGTCCACCTCTACCGCACCAGCCAGGCCTTCCACGGCGTACACCCGCTGTATCTCTGGTACCAGATCGCAGCGGCCCAGGAACACTGCAGCGACATCGTCTGGGTGGGCGGCGACCGGGAGAGCGCTGCCCGAATGGGCTTCCGCGCTGCATCCACTCTTGCGGATGCCCTCGAGATCGTGGCATCGAGTGTTGGCCGCACGCCCTCGATCAGCTATCTGCATTCCCCGCCGCAAGTCCTGGTCGACATTCGATGAGGAACTCCTCGCTGGTGAGGCAAGCGAGGTGGGCACGGACCGCACCGGTTCGTGGGCTGCGCGAGTTTGTCCAGGTGGTTGGTGTCAAGAACGTGATGCGCAACGAACTCTCGGTAGAAGTGCACGGGCTCGACGAACTGCGCCACCTCGCCGGACCCGGCGTGCTGGTGGCCAATCATGCTTCGCATCTCGACACGGCTGTCTTGCTTTCCACCTTGCCCAGGAAACGCCGGCGGCGGACCGCTGTCGGCATCGTCGGAGACTACTTCTTCGAGAGCTGGCTGCGATCGAGTGCATCAGCGATTGCATTCAACACATTTCCGATTGAGCAAAAGGGCGCGCCTACCGGCACCGCCGCCGACTTGCTCGCCAGAGGCTGGAGTGTGGTCGTCTTTCCTGAAGGCACCCGATCCCGGGATGGATTCATGCGCCCGTTTCAGATGAATGCTGCGCAGCTCGCGGTGCAGAGTCAGGTTCCGGTCATCCCAGTGGGGATCCTGGGCACGTACGCCGCGATGCCGCGAGGGAGTTACTGGCCGCTCGCGGGACGCCCACGGGTGTGCATCCGGTATGGCACGCCGATCCTCCCCGCGCGTGGTGAGACGCCGCAGGAATTCGCTCCCACGATCGCGGCGGCGGTCAAGCAGCTCCTGGCAGAGGATGCTGCGTCCTGGTGGCGGACCCAGCGTGGCACGGTGGAGATAGCTGAGCCTCCGGCTGCCAGCTGGCGACGCATCTGGCTGCAAAGTGATCCGCCGGTGAAGGGCGGCAAGCCGCCCGAGGTGCAGATCTGGCGACGCTAACGCTCAGATCCGTGACGGACGGGATTGCGGCCGCTCCGTCGGCACCGTTCAGCGTCCGGGGGTGGTTAGGATCTCGCATATGTCCGGTCACTCCAAGTGGGCCACCACCAAGCACAAGAAGGCTGT
This sequence comes from Propionibacteriaceae bacterium, assembly GCA_036380335.1. GTDB lineage: Bacteria > Actinomycetota > Actinomycetes > Propionibacteriales > Propionibacteriaceae > Microlunatus. The sequence goes on from DASVEX010000012.1 coordinate 4,477, forward strand.
GGTCGATGCCCGGCGCGGGAAGCTGTTCGCCAAGCTGATCAAGAACATCGAGGTTGCGGCCCGTGTCGGGGGCGGCGACTCAGCCGGCAACCCCACCCTGTACGACGCCATCCAGAAAGCGAAGAAGAGCTCGGTCCCCAACGACAACATTGATCGTGCCGTCAAGCGCGGCTCCGGAGCCGAAGGCGGTGGGGCCGATTACGAAACCCTGATGTATGAGGCGTACGGGCCCGCCGGGGTGGCTTTTCTCATTGAGTGCCTGACCGACAACCGAAACCGATCTGCCTCCGACGTCCGCGTCGCCGTCACCCGAAACGGCGGCACTATGGCCGACGCCGGCTCGACTGCCCGAATGTTCAATCGCAAAGGCGTGGTGATCGTCGCCAAGCAGCAAGACGGCCGCAACGTCACTGAAGATGATCTTCTTGAAGCCACGCTGGATGCCGACCCGGACGAGATCAACGATCTTGGTGACAGCTTCGAGATCATCGCTGAACCGAGCAACACCGTGCCGGTACGCACCGCAGTCCAAGAGGCCGGCTTGGACTACGAGTCGGCGGAGGTCTCCTTCGTTCCGCAGTACACGCAGGAGGTCGACGGGCCGACGGCCGAGAAGCTGATGAAGATCATTGACGCACTGGAGGACTCCGACGACGTCCAGAACGTCTACGCCAACTTCGACGCCTCGGACGAGGTGCTCGCCAGCATCAGCTAGTGCCCGAAGGACTGCCCCGCCGCTGGCGGTCGGTGGGCCTATCTCCACCCCGCTCAGGTGTGGCTGCGAGGATGGTTGCGAACGCACAGCGTGTCGCGGTCGAGAACGTCAGGAGCACCACCTAGGCTGCCGAACATCTGTTCGTTTATTTCAGGGGCAAGGGGGATCGCGTGGGCGATCCGGTCACGCGGCAGCTGGGGGAACGCATGCGGGTGCTGGGAATCGACCCGGGCCTGACCCGGTGCGGTCTCGGCGTGGTCGATGGCGTGCCCGGTCGGCAGCCCCTTGTGGTCGCGGTCGACGTCGTCCGTACGCCGTCAGATCTCGACACCGCCCGTCGTCTCCTGGCCATTGACGAGGCGGTCGACAGCTGGATCACGCGCTACCGGCCCACGGCGGTAGCTATCGAGCGTGTTTTCGCCCAGCACAATGTGCAGACAGTGATGGGGACAGCGCAGGCCGCAGGCGTTGCCATGTTGGCTTCTGCGCGGCACGGGATACCAGTCAGCATGCACACTCCCAGCGAGGTCAAGGCCGCTATTACGGGCTCGGGCCGCGCTTCGAAGGAGCAGGTCGCGGCCATGGTGACCAAGATTCTCAAGCTCGAAGAGGTGCCCCAGCCGGCCGACGCTGCGGATGCCCTGGCACTTGCTATTTGTCACGTCTGGCGCGGCAGCACAACAGCGCGACTCAATGCGGCAGTGGAGGCTGCTGGCAATCATGCCGACCGGCAGCGCAGTACCTTCGGCAAGTCCTCCCAGCCACGCCGCCGGAGGCAGGAATGATCGCCCAACTCACCGGTGTGGTCGCCCAGGTCGGTCCCACGTCGGCCGTTATCGAAGTCGGTGGCTTCGGCGTCCAGGCGGTCTGCAGTCCCAACACCGTGGCAGGCCTGCGACTCGGACAGCGAGCCACACTGGCGACTTCACTCGTCGTACGCGAAGACTCGCTCACGCTGTATGGATTTGCCTCCGCCGATGAGCGCGAGTTCTTCGAACTGCTGCTTACTGCGACGGGCGTGGGACCCAAGCTGGCACAGGCCGCGCTCGCAGTTCTGAGCCCCGATGACCTTCGTAGAGCAATTGCCACCGAGAACCTGCTGCAGCTGTGCAAGGTGCCGGGCATCGGCCGCAAGGGTGCCCAACGCATGGTCATCGAGCTGAAGGACAAGGTCAACACAGTTGGCCTGGCCGACGAACCCGTAGCGGCTGCTGGGCCGACCCCGGCAGCCTGGCGCGGGCAGGTGTCACAAGGACTACAGGGCTTGGGTTGGTCAGCCAAGGATGCTGACGCTGCATGCGACGACGTTGCGCACCTGACGCACGACGACCCGCAGGTCAATGTCGCAGTCTTGATGCGAGCCGCGTTGCAGACTCTGGCACGGAAGTAGATCACGATCATGAGTCATGTCAGCGATGAGGACCTCGCCGCACTCGTACGTCCCTACGCCGACCCTACCGAGCGTGCTGCCGAATCCATGTTGCGGCCCGCCACTCTCGGCGAGTTCGAGGGTCAGCAGCGAGTCAGCGATCAACTTGGCCTGGTGCTCGAGGCGGCCCGGCACCGTGGCGGAGTGCCAGACCACGTCCTGCTCTCCGGGCCCCCCGGGCTGGGCAAGACGACACTGGCGATGATCATCGCCGGCGAGATGAATGCCCCGCTACGGATCTCCAGCGGTCCGGCCATTCAGCATGCAGGTGATCTTGCGGCCATCTTGTCCGGGCTTGTCGAGGGAGAGGTGTTCTTCCTCGACGAAATTCACCGGATGTCTCGCCCGGCGGAGGAGATGCTGTACCTGGCGATGGAGGACTTCCGGGTCGATGTCATTGTCGGCAAAGGCCCTGGCGCAACCGCCATTCCGCTGGAGATCCCGCGCTTCACGCTGGTTGGCGCCACCACCCGTGCCGGTTTGCTGCCGGGCCCGCTGCGCGATCGTTTTGGATTCACCGCACAGCTGGATTTCTATGACGCCACCGCACTGGAACACATCCTGCATCGCTCCGCGGAACTCCTCGGGGTCCCGCTGGACGAGGCCGGTGCGGCCGAAATCGCCGGCCGCTCCCGCGGCACGCCTCGAATCGCCAATCGACTGCTCCGCCGGGTTCGCGACTACGCCCAAGTGCGGGCAGACGGCCGGGTGACTCGCGGCCTCGCCCAGGACGCGTTGGAACTGTACGAGGTGGATGAGCTGGGTCTGGATCGGCTGGACCGCGCCGTCCTCGATGCGATATGCCGCAGATTCGGTGGCGGCCCAGTGGGTCTGTCCACACTGGCTATCTCGGTGGGAGAGGAGCGTGAAACCGTTGAGGAGGTTGCCGAGCCGTTTCTGGTTCGGCAGGGCTTCTTGATGCGCACCCAACGCGGCCGAGTCGCGACCGCTGCCGCCTGGCGTCACCTTGGACTGGCTCCGCCAGCCACGACGCCGTCTGGGTACGAGCGCTCACCGGACCTCTTCGGCCCCAACCTTGCGGACTGAGCTGCGTACAGGCTTCACACAGGCCTTAGATGCGGCTTTTCGACGCAGACTGGGTAGAGTACGGCGGTCGGTGCGTAACAATCTCATTAGGTACTGCGCAAATCGTGCAGCACCCCAAAATCGGATGCCGGAGCAATGCAGCAATACACGACTCTGATCTTCATCGCCTTGTTGGCGCTCGTCTTTTACTTCTTGATCTTGCGGCCGCAACGCAAGCGTCAGCAGGCAATACAACAGACCATGAACGCCCTCAGTCCGGGGGACCGTGTGATGCTCGCCAGTGGCCTGTTTGGCACGGTCGTCTCTGTTGGAGCCAAGCAGGTGGTCCTGGAGACTTCGCCTGGCTCCGAGCTCACAGTTTTGAAGCAGGCGATCAGCAAGATTGTCACCGAGGCCGACGAAGACAGTGTTGATGAACAAGAGGGGTTCGACGAGCAAGAGGGGTTCGACGAGCTAGAGGGGGTCGACCAGCCAGAGGCGCTCGAAGAACACAGTGAGGCCAAGGTGGCGGACGACCCAGTCACGGAGAACGCCGCGCCAGAGGAGCCACTCCGGGCGCAGCGTCCCGTCGTCGAGGAGCCGACGCCGGCAACCGCTCCGGAATCTGTCGTCGAGCCGAAATCGGCATCGACCCGCGACACGAAGCCTTCGACCGCCGAGTGAGCCTCAATTAGCTAAAAAACGCTAGGAAACGACACCCCAGTGGCAACGACGACTGGTCACCCGGGCCGCACCCTGATCATCTTGGGCGTGCTGGTCGCCGGACTGATCACCCTGATGGCGGTCAGCGGCACGTGGACCCCGAAGCTTGGCCTGGACCTCCGGGGCGGCACGACCATTACCTTGACCGCCAAGAACACCACCGGTGCAGGTGCCGTGGATCCGAACAGTCTGCAGCTTGCCAAGACCATCATTCAAAGCCGGGTGGACAGCCTCGGCGTTGGGGAATCCGAGGTCACCACATCAGGTGACAACCAGATCATCGTCACGGTTCCCAACGTCCAGCAGGACGAGCTCGTCAGGCTGGTCGGCCAGACTGCAGTGCTGCGGTTCCGAGCGGTGTACGCCGCAGAGCAAATACAGCCGCCGGAACCGACGCCAAGCACAACGGCCGAGCCAAGTCAGGGAGCAACCGCCAAGCCGAGCGGTGAGCCCAGTGCCGGCAGCTCCGAGACGGCCAAGGCTCCTTCCCCAGCCGCTTCCGCTCCCAAGACGGGCAACAACGCGCCGATGCCCGCTCTGCCAACCGCCCCTCCGCTGCCACTGGACAAGGCGTGCGTGCCGGCCGACGGCAAAGGAATTCCACCGGACAAGGCGCTGGACTGGCAGCCAACCGAAGCCTGCCAGGCCGCATTCGCAGAATTCACTTGCGAGACCAAGGTGACCGAGGTCGCCGACCAGGGTCTCTTCGCATGCAGCCAGGAAAAGAACGAGAAGTACTTGCTCGGGCCGACGCTCATTGAGGGCAACCAGCTGACCAGTGCCGTCGCGGGGATTCCCCAGAACAATGTCAACTGGGTCGTGAACCTGGAGTTCAATCCTTCAGGGTCGGCCGCCTTCGAGAAGGCAACGCGGCAGATTTCGCAACAGAGCGAGCCACAGAACCGCTTCGCCATCGTGCTGGACGGAGTCTCGATCTCCGCACCATCGGTCAACGAGGCCATCCCCGGCGGCAGGGCCGAGATCTCGGGAAACTTCACCCAGAAGAGCGCGACCGAGTTAGCCAATGTCTTGAAGTACGGCGCATTGCCCCTGGCCTTCGACGTGTCCGAAGTCAACAACGTCTCAGCCACACTCGGCGGCGAGCAGCTGCGAGCCGGCATCATCGCCGGAATCATCGGGCTCGCGCTGGTGGTCGGCTACTGCTTTTTGTACTACCGCGGTCTTGGCATCGTCGTGGTTGCCTCGCTCGCCATCGGGGGGATCATCACCTACGCCTGCATGGTGCTGCTCGGCAGCTCCGTCGGTTTTGCCCTCAACCTGCCAGGCATCGCCGGCGCGATCGTAGCTATCGGTATCACCGCAGACAGCTTCGTGATCTTCTTCGAACGCATTCGCGATGAGGTGCGTGAAGGTCGCAGTTTGCGCACCGCTGTAGAGACAGGTTGGCGCCGGGCCCGGCAGACGATCTTGATCGCGGACACCGTCTCCATGCTGTCGGCCCTGGTGCTATTCGTCCTCGCGATCGGGGCCGTGCGAGGATTCGCCTTCACCCTTGGCCTCACCACGCTGATCGACGTGCTGGTTGTCTTTCTCTTCACCAAACCGCTGATGACACTGCTGGCCAGAACCAAGTTCTTCGGCGGTGGCCACCCACTATCCGGGCTGGATCCGCGACACCTCGGCGTTCCAGCATTGCCGGGCTCGCGTACGCGCCGATCGGGCATCACGCGTCCGGCAGCCGCCACCGGAGAGGGGGCCTAAATGTCGAAGCTCGGCGAAATCGGGCATCGTCTCTATGCCGGTGAGGTCTCCTACGACTTTATTGGGCACCGCCGTCGCTGGTACCTCGTGTCGGCGATCATGATCGCGGTCTCGATCCTCTCCTTGGGGATTCGGGGATTGGACTTCGGCATCGAGTTCAAAGGTGGCGCAGACTTCAAGGCGGCGACGGTGGTCACGGCGCAAACCGTCGACTCGATGCGCGACGCACTCCGCAACTCAGGCGTTCCCGATCTTGACGAATCGACCGTCAATACGATCGGCAATAACCAAGTCCGAGTGCAGACCCGCACGCTCGACCCGACCGAAGAAGTGCCCAAGGTCCGGACCGCGATCGCCAACGAGGTTGGCATCTCGCCCGACCAGGTCGCGTACAACCTGATTGGTGCATCGTGGGGTGGCCAGATCACGGAGCGCGCGCTTATCGCGCTCGCAGTTTTCATGGCACTGGTCGCACTGGTCATCGGAATCTACTTCCGGGACGCCAAGATGTCGGCGGCCGCCCTCTTGGCGCTGGTTCACGATTTGATCTTGACCATCGGGATCTACGCCCTCGTCGGCTTCACCGTGACGCCGGCGACCTTGATCGGTGTGCTGACCATCCTCGGCTATTCCCTCTACGACACCGTCGTGGTGTTCGACAAAGTGCGCGAGAACGTTCGCGATATCCGCGCCAGTACCGCGCGCACCTATTCCGAGGCTGCCAATCTCGCTGTCAATCAGGTGCTGGTCCGCTCCATCAACACCACAGTGATCGGTGTCCTGCCGGTGGCGGCACTGCTGTTCACGGGCGCATTCATTTTGGGTGAAGGTCCGCTGAAGGACCTCGCCCTCGCGCTGTTCGTCGGCATGGTCTCCGGTGCGTACTCATCAATCTTCATCGCAACGCCCCTGCTCGCTCAGATGAAAGAGCGGGAACCCGACATGAAGAAGCTGGCGGCGCGGGTACAAGCGCGCCGAGCCAAGGAAAGCCAGAAGGAACGGATCGCCGCGACGGCTGCAACAACCAGAGACCTCGCGCCTGCCGCCGGGTCGACGTCTCAGACCGCGTCCGAGATCGCTCGCACCGAGCGAGATCAGGACGCCGAGCCAAGCAACGCCGAACTCGAAGATGCCAAAGCGGCGGTCGGGAACGGCTCGAAACGGGTGAACCCGGTCGAGGTGACCTTCAAGTCTGAGACGCGATCACACCGCGATGGCGCGGCGAAGCGCCCCCAGCCACAGAACAAACCGCGCAGCCAGCGGAAGAAGTAGGCACATGAGCCTCACCGAGCCGGGCCGCCGCCGGGACGGGTCGAGTCGGTCCTTGAGAGACGAGGCGCTGGTCAGCCTGCCGGCTCGTGGCTCATCGCCAGCAAAGGAGCTCCTCAGGCGCGGCCTGCTGGCGCTGCTGTTGTTGGCGATCGTGGTGTTGCTGGTGTGGCTCGATCGTGCCTCCTACCGCGACACCTACGACGGCAGCGTCGGTCTGATCGACGCGATCTACTACGCGACGGTGACCATCACTACAACGGGCTACGGGGACATCACCCCCGTTGCGCCGCATGCCAGGGTTTTGAGTGCGATCGTGGTCACCCCTTTGCGAGTGGCGTTCCTGGTGTTGTTGGTCGGAACGACCCTTGAGGTGCTCGCGCACCACGGCCGTCGTATGTTCAAAGACGCACGCTGGAGGAAACGGATGCGCAATCACATCGTCGTTGTGGGTTTTGGCACCAAGGGCAGAAGTGCAGTCGAGACGCTCAAGAACAACGGCACCAATCCCAACCAGGTCGTTATCATCGACAGCCGACCGTCCGCCATCACTGACGCGAACCTGCGTGGGTATGCCGCCATCGAAGGTGACGCCACCCGGCGTGACATTTTGCGCCGGGCCGAGATCATGAAGGCGCGTGAGGTGCTCATTACCGTTGACCGCGACGATTCCGCGATCCTGGTCATGCTCACGGTGCGTCAGCTGAACCCAAGCGCAAATGTCGTGGTGGCGGTGCGTGAGGACGATAACGCCTCGCTGCTGCGGCAATCTGGCGCGAATGCCGTTGTCACCTCATCCGAAGCGGTCGGCAGGCTCCTCGGCCTGTCGGCGGTCAGTCCCAACCTTGGCGCGATCATTGACGACCTGCTGTCGAGCAATGAAGGTCTCGAAGTGGGGGAGCGGCAGATCACCAAGGATGAGATCGGTCGATCACCGAGCGAAGTCAACGGAGAACGCGTCATAGCCGTGGTACGCAATAAGACGCTGCGGCGGTTCTACGACCCTACGGTTGCAAGGCTCGAAGCCGGTGACCAGGTCGTCGTGGTCCGTCAGGCGGCCGAGGAGATCGAACAGCAAGCCCTCAGTGCAGGTCGGCGGAATCGAGCGGCACAGCCGAGCTAGCTTCAGGGCACTAGAGTCGTCGGAGTAAGGGTTCGTTTGGCTCCGCGGCACTCCATACGGCAGTAACGGCGCCGTAACGAAAAAAATAGCGGTGTTGGCTCATCTAAGCCGAGAGTTCTGTCGGCGGAAGCAACTCGTTGTCTAGAATGGGCATTCTGCTGAGGAGGAACCGCTGTGAGTGATCACGGGGCAGCGACATGGTCGTCTGCCCAGGAGGCTCGGCCGCGAGGCCACGTCGCCCATGAGCCGCGCCGAGCCCTGATCATTCCTGAGTCTGAGAACGACGGTGTTGCCAGCGAGCCGAACCCAAGCCTGCCAAACCGTATCGGTGCTGGCGCCGAGCAGCAGCGAGTCAAGATGCGGCAGCGCATCGCACGCCTTGGCTCAAGCCGGCCTCAAACACCCGCACTCGATCCGCTCTTTCGCATCATCCGCGCCAATCACGCCAAGGCTGACCTGGGGCTGATCGAACGGGCATACCGCACCGCCGAGCGACTGCACGCTGGCCAGACGCGGAAGAGCGGGGATGCCTACATCACCCATCCGCTCGCGGTGACAACTATCCTCGCTGAGCTCGGCATGACCGAGGCAACGCTCTGCGCGTCCCTACTGCACGACACGGTTGAAGACACCAACTACACGCTCAC
>DASVEX010000013.1:0-4560 GCA_036380335.1 Propionibacteriaceae bacterium
TCATGGTCACCACGCCGGTCTCGGTCGTCACGTAGGCCATGGTCGCCGGCGAGGTTGCGATCGCCACGCCGGCGGCGGCCGCCATCAGATTGTTGAAGGCGCTGTGAGCGAGACTGACCGGCCAGATGCTTCCCGACCACAATCGCAACCACCCGTACCAAACACCTGCCAGCGTGAGCGTGACCATCACCATCGGTACCACGATCCAGCGCTTTCCCTCGCTCTGGTAGGTGGTGGTGAGCAGCAGCAAGGGTAGATGGTAGATCGCATGGAAGGCACCGGTTATGACAGCCGCGCGCCGCCCCGAGGTGAGCTCAGCCACGCGAAAGAGCAAGTAGCCGCGCCAGCCGATCTCTTCGCCGAGGAAGACGACCGCGAAGATGATGATGGTTACGGTGAGGTTGAAGACGCCCCTGGCGAAGCCCGGAGGCAGGCCTGCAAATTGGACTACCCCGAAGGCGGCCGCGACGCCGAAGCTCACGGCGATGATCGCCGCCGGCCCGAGGACGGCGATGAGCAGCCCCCGGCCTCTCCGCGGGTTGAATCCGACCGCCGCCCAGACCGCGCGTCGCTGACCACGTGGAACGGTGAAAGCGACGGTGAGTGCAACCGCGATCACCGGAAAGGCAATGGCGATCAGCGGTGTGATCCCAGCGTGCGGTAGTGCAAGCGCAACGGCGAGCGTCAGCCCGTAGGTGATGCACAAGTACACGACAATTTGACGTAGAGGACGGAACGTTCGCGGTGGTACCGGCTCTTCAGCCGTTCGTCGCTCTTGCATCGGTTCTCCTCTGATTCCTGCCGCTTGTTTATCTGCAGAATCACGCGCCGAAACGTCAGCGCAGTGCCCGACGAGTAGCCGCCGACCACGACCTCCGAGCCATCCCCTCATTGTCACCCGCCGCTAGCGCCATTCACCACCGGCATGCGGAACCGTCCTGTTCAGCCACCGAGGCGGTGCCTTACTCCACTGAGTAGCGCCATTTTGGCGGTCCTGTCGTGCCCGTGGACCTGCGTACAGAGTGCGTCGCTGGCCGCCATTCAGGCGGTCAGTTGCCGACCCGCTTGCGGCTCAGCGGACCGTCCGGGTGCTCCGCGAGGATTGCCGCTCAAGGAAGGTTGAGAGGGAATGCTTGTCAGGACCGGACTGGAGCGCGCGAGCTGTCTCGACTCCTACGGCAGACGATACTGGCGCCGGGCACAGCCGGCGAAGAACTCGTACCGGTCAGACTCCGAGAAGTCACTACAAACGGCCCGGAGTACGTCGAGCAACTCCTCCCACGACCAAAGCAACCGATCGACTGGGAAGTGGCTTGCAAACATGCAGCGTCCAGCGCCGAAAATGTTCAGCGCGCTGCGCATCCAAGGCTCCACACGGGCACGGGCCGGGCCGAAGATCAAGGCCAGGCCCTGCATCTTTAACGTCACCTGTGGATGCACAGCGACGGCCTGAAGCCGTTCCTCCCAGCGCTGGAATCCATCCGGACTCTGATCCAGCGGCCAGCCGGTGGCCTCGAGAACGATCCGAGTGGATGGATAGGAGCGGAGTAGTACTTCGGCGGCCGGCAGTTGTTCGTCATAGACCAACAAGTCCCAAGTCAGATCCGCCTCGGCGACCAGTTCGAAGCCCCGCAGCCAGGCCGGGTCAGTCAGGAAGTCGGATCGGGCACCTAGCCGGCGGAGAGGATCATCAGCCCAGTACAACGGCTGCCGGACGGCACGAACGATTGGCAGCTCTTGGTACCCGGCCAAAGTGCCGGCCAGAGTGGGCGAAGTGAGGTCTACTGCGCCGATAAAAGCGCTCGGCCATCCTGTTGCGTCGGCGCTTCGCTGCACAAGGCGAGCTTCAGCGAGGCCGTCGGCGGCGCCGAACTCACAGGCCACGGCGGCGTCGGGTGGCTCATCCCCGACGTCGCCAAGATAGGACCGCGCGTCGTAGTCGTGGGCGATGTCGTAGTAGTTCGCCAGCAAAGCCTTGAGAACCGGACTGGGCTGATCAATCCACGGATAATCGATGCGGCGGGTATCGATGAGATGGTGGTGTGCATCCACCACGTTCTCCCGGCTCAGTTGCAACCCGGAATCAGTCACCGGTGAGGACGCCTTCTGATGATCGGTGTCAGAACCGTGAGTGCCATGGGTCAACGATGACTGATCAGGATCCGCGCCGTCGAGTGACCACTCTGCCGCCTGCGCTGCTCGACCTACCCGGAGTCGCCGGTCACACTGCGCATCCGCTGCGCCGCGCGATGCAGTAGCAACCGGCCGAGAACGACTACGTAGAGGGCGCTGTTTGCGCTGCGGTCACCGCCGCGGTTGAGCCGGTGACGATGAGTGCGGCCGCTGCTACGACCAGGCGGTCCGTATCGCCCGTCACCCATCCGAGGACGGCCGGGACACGGCACCTCCCATTGCTAGGCCAGCAACATCTGAGAGGGTCATTCACGATGAGGTTGGATGCAAGCGCGGGCCGCTGTCGCGGCGCTTTCCCTCAGGTGTTTCGGCCGCCTGGTCATGTCGACCTGCTTCCTTCGAGCCGGTCCAACAGCGCCCAGAATCCGTTTCACCGCACTTCTGGCTTGCAACTCACCGTGTCGGTACATTGATGCCATGCGTCGGGACCAAGCGGCATCAAGACGGCCCGCCGATCCGGCGCAGTTCGCTGTTTGCGCGGCACCGGCTTGAGGTTTCGGGGAAGTCGATGAGCTCGAAGGATCGGGTCCGAACACTGAGCGCGCCGCCCAGTTCGATCCTGACCTGACCATTCGGGCCGAGCCTTAGCGAGCGCCGGGAGGATTGGTTGCGCACCGCTCCGCTGGCCGACGGAAGTTTCTCAGCGAGCGAGCGCAACGTACACCGAACCGGCAGGAGGGAAGATGGCTGATCGCGACGAGGATTTGGTTCGTCGGTATTACGGGGAGGCGCTTAATCCCGGCAGATTTGAATTGCTGGACGACCTGCTCACCGCCGACTTTTTGGACCATGAGGAGCTGCGTGGCATTCCACCGACACGCGACGGGCTGAAGCAGAAGTACGCGATGCTCCGAGCCGGCTTCCCCGACTTCGGCTTCACTGTCGAGGACCTATTCAGCACGGGCGATCGGGTGGCCGTGCGACTGACTGTCCGCGGCACTCACGACGGGGAGTTCATGGCCCGGCCTCCGACCGGCAAGCAGTTCGTGGTGGGCTCGGTCGGAATCTTTCGAACCGCTAACAGCCGGATCGTCGAGCATTGGGGCGTCTTCGACCAACTTGCAATGCTCGGGCAACTCGGAGCCTCGGGAGGTTGAGAGCACCAACGTGGAGCTTCAGCCAGTCGATCTTATGGGGCAGCGCTCGCGCGAGGGACGGACGTCGCTTGGATCATCAATCGACGCGCAGCTGCGCAACGCAACTGATTTGTCCCAGCGTTCGGCAACCAGCGAAGCCCAAACGACGGAGTCGAAGGAGTAGACATGTCCGAACGCACAATCAAGAGCGGTGGGGTCGCCGGAGTCCTCGCCGCTGCCTTGTTCATCCTTACCGCCGTCACCGACATCGTCGCACCCATCGATGTTGACTACGATTCGCCGCACGAGTACGTCTATGTGGCCGCCAGCACGGTGGCCTTCCTGGCCGTCGTCGTCGCGGTGATCGGGGTTCGGGCGCTGGCCGCGCGGACCGGCCGGCCAGCGCGGTTAGCCACGGTCGCCACCTGGCTGGTCGGCGTTGGCTATGGCGTGGTGGGGCTTCTCAATGTTGTCAACCTCCTTGCGGGCGGTCGATCCCTGGTCATGGTGCGGTTGGGCTTTGCCGCGGTGATACTGGTCGGGTCGGCGATCCTCGGCGTGGTCGTGCTCCGGATGCATCTACTGCCATGGTGGTGCGGAGTGTTGTTGATCGTCGCCTTTCCAGTGGGGCATTTCGCTAATGCGCTGTTCGCCAGCGCGGAGAATATTTTGCTGGCGCTGCTCTGGGGGTCGGTCGGTGTCTCCTTGTTGGTTCGCGCGACGGCACCCGTCGAGCCGGCCGTGCGTGTCGAGGCGGGTTAGTTGAGCGTTGGCACAGCCCGACAGCCCGTTCGTGGCCGGCGATAGCTTCGCCAACCCAAACCCGGCACTGAACAGGTCTACGGGATCGCAGCAAGTAGGAAGGGGAGTCAATGGACCTGCAGCAGAACAAGACAGTGGTTCGGCACCTGTTCGAGGTGATCAACAACGGCGAGCTTGATCAGCTTCGCGACTTGGTCGACGCCAACGTCGTGGACCACAACGCCGTCATCTTCATGCAACCCGAAGGCCCGGGAGCAGCCGAGGAAGGAATTCGCATGCTCCGGCAAGGCTTCCCCGACCTTCGCATCAACGTCGAGGAGCTAGTTGCCGAGGGCGACCAGGTGGTGGCCAGGCTGACCATGTCGGGCACAAACACCGGCGAGTACCGGGGCCTGCCCGCTCCAACCCAGCAGCACTTCAGAAGCGAAGCCATCGCGATCCTGCGCATCGCCGACGCCAAAGTGACCGAGATCCGAGGCACCGCCGATCGGCTGGGGATGCTTACGCAGCTCGGCATCCTGCCTGACAT
>DASVEX010000014.1:0-3080 GCA_036380335.1 Propionibacteriaceae bacterium
GTCCGATAGGCCGTGGGGCTAGAGAACTCGCGGTCAATGTTGACGACCGGGATGCCGGCTTGCATTGCCTTTTGCGCAATAGGGGTGAGCGGTCCACCCTCATTAGGGAGGATGACCAGCACATCCGGCTTCTGGCTGATCAGCGTCTCGACCTGAGAGACCTGAGCGGCGGAGTCGTTGGTGCCCTCAGAAAGCAGCAACTCGACCCCCAGCTTGTCGGCCGCAGTACGGGCATTGTCGGTGATTGCCTTGAGCCAGCCGTGGTCGGCGCCCGGGGCGCTGAAGGCCACCTTGACGGCACGCCCGGAGACGCCACCGGTTTGCCCAGCCGAAGGGGCCTGGGACGCCGCTGGCTCCTGCGGCTGTTGTTGGGATTCATTGGTGCAGGCGGTAAGCGTGATGGCCGCGAGCGCGACTCCGAGTACCAGTATTCGAGGGAGCCTCATGTGCTCTTCTTCCTTTCTAGGCGCGGCTCCTCTTGGAGCCAAAGCGGTGGGACAGCGACGACGTTGGCTAATCGCGGCGCTGCAGCGCCACGGCAAGGAGGATGAGTATGCCCTTGACGATCCCTTGGATCTCGTTGGGCATGTTGAGCAGGTTCAGCAAGTTGAAGATCAGGCCGAATGTGATGACGCCGAAGAAAGTGCCTGTCACCGTGGCCTTGCCGCCGGTCAGGGCGGTGCCGCCGATGACCACGGCGGCAATCGCGTCCAGCTCGACCAGGTTCCCGACGACCGGGGAGGCGCTGGCCAGCCGGCCCGACAGCAGGATGGCCGAGATGCCAACGCACAGCCCAGTGAGCAGATAGACGGCGAAGACAACCCGTCCGGGGCGGATGCCCGCGATCCGGGCGGCGCTGCGGTTACCGCCGACGGCGATCGCGCGTCGGCCGAAGGTGGTGCGGTTGAGCAGCACCCAGCCAGCGATTGTGACGGCAACGAAGACCAGAGCGGGAACGGGCACGCCGAGCACCCGGCCACTGCCGAAGCTTTGCAGGATGTCCAGCTCGATCAGGCTGATGGGGGTCTTTTCGGACATCCACAACGCCAAGCCACGGGCAATGATCAGCATGGCCAGGGTCGCGATGAATGGGACCACCTTGCCCCAGGTGATGGCCAGGCCGTTGATCGAGCCGAGGAGCAGTGCCATGCCGAGCGCGCCAAGCATGAACATCCAGGAGCCATACTCGGCCAACAGTCCTCCGGCGATGCATGCCGCGGCCAGTACTGACCCCACGGACAGGTCGATGCCTCCGGTGGCGATCACGAAGGTCATGCCGATGGCGATGATGCCGGTGATGCTGGCCTGCGTGAGCACGTTGAGCAGGTTGTCGCTGGTCAGGAAGACGCCGGGCCTGATGATGGCTCCGACGATGACCAAGGCGATGATCACTACTGGCAGCACCAGCTCCTGGATGGGCACCTGGCGTAAGCGGGCCCGAACGTCGACCGTAGGCGGCGTGGTATCGACGGCCATTTCCTCACCCTGCCTTTGCTATGTGATGAACTGGGACAGCCGACCGCAGCACGTCCTCTTCGGTGCTGGTCGCACCATCGAACTCGTCGACGATGTGGCCCTCACGCATCACCAGCACGCGGTGGCAGAAACCGAGCAGCTCGGCGAGCTCGCTGGAAACCATGACGACCCCGATCCCGTTGGCAGCCAACTCAGTGATCACCCGGTAGATCTCCGACCGAGCGCCAACGTCAACCCCGCGAGTCGGTTCGTCCAGTAACAGCACGCGACAGGAACGCAACAGCCAGCGGGCCAGAACCGCCTTCTGCTGGTTGCCCCCGGAGAACAGCCGCGCCGGCCGCTCAGGGGCGTCAGGCTGGGTGTTCAGTGACCGTAGATGGCGCGTGGCGTCGCGCCGCTCGGCGGCTCGGTCGGTGAACGGGCCGCGCCGGAACCGGCTGAGGTCGGCGATCGAGGTGTTACGGATCATGCTCCAGTCGAGCCACAGCCCTTCGGACTTTCGCTCCTCTGGCGCCATCCCGAGCCCGGCTCGGATGGCCAGGTCCGGCCTGCCGGGCGGGAGGCGGCGGCCGCCGACCTCGACTTCGCCCGACTGGGCAGGGTCCAGGCCGTAGATCAGGCGCAAGAGCTCGGTACGACCCGAGCCCACCAGCCCGGCCAGGCCGAGGATTTCGCCCTCGTGCAGCGTCAACGAGGCGTCGTAGACGTCCGGGGTACGGGTCAGCCCGCGTACCTGCAGCACGGTCTCTTCGCGGAATGGTCCGCGGTCGGGGAACAACGCCTCCATACGCCCGCCGACCATGTGTCTGATCAGGGTGTCGACCGGCGTGTCCGGCGGCAGCTCGGTGGCCACCGTCCGGCCCTCCTTCAACACCGTCACCACATCACCAAGTTCGGCCACCTCACCGAGCCGGTGCGAGATCCAAATGACTCCGACCCCTTCGGCGGTGAGCCGTCGTACGACGCCGAACAACGCGTCCACCTCGACGTCATCCAAGACCGCAGACGGCTCGTCGAGGATCAGCAGCTTGACCGAGTGCGAAAGCGCTCGGGCCATGGAGACCACCTGCTGCTGCGCCGGCCGCAGCGTCGTGACTGCCGCCGTCGGAGAGATGCCCTCATCTCCGAGCCGGGCAAACAGTGCTTCCGTTTCGTTGTTCATCGCTGCCCGATTCAGCAGCGGACCCCGTTTGCGTTCGTGGCCCAGAAACACATTGTGTGCGACCGATAGGTGCGGGACCAGGTCGAGCTCCTGGTAGATGGTGGCGATGCCGCGGGCGATCGACGCGTTCGGATCCCCGACCGGCAGCGGCGCGCCTTCGAACAGAACCTCGCCAGCAGTCGGCTCAACCAGCCCAGAGACGCACTTGATGAGTGTCGATTTGCCGGCACCGTTCTGGCCGATGAGGCAGTGAACCTGACCACTGGTCACCGTCAGGTCGACGCCGCCCAGAGCACGTACGCCGGGATAGTCCTTCACCAGCCCGCGGACCTCCAGCAACGGACTACCTTCGTTGCTCATCAAGACTCACCTCCGACAGTGCGGTCGCCCCGTCCAGAGTCGGGCCAGCAGCGAGGGCCGAAGGATGTAGCGAGCGATATCC
>DASVEX010000015.1:0-15629 GCA_036380335.1 Propionibacteriaceae bacterium
CACCACCACCTGACCCGCCACAACACCAATCGACGACCCAGATCGCGTACGCCGGCCCGGCCGTACAACAACGCCGCACAACCGAGGGCTGTCATCGCAGGAATCCAGGTCCACAACTGACCGATCACCCCGACCTGCGCCCCCATGGCTCGTGGCACCCAGACCACCCACGTCAAGATCAGCGCAGCCAGCATGAACACCAAGACGTCGTGCCGGCGAAGGCTGTTGCGCCACCCTCGGGTATCAAGGTCAGTCATGATCTCATCCTGACGGCTGTCGACTACGTTGGTAAGTCATGAGCAGAATCGGGCCGGACCGCGTCGCAGCTATCCGACGCGACCGTGTGAGCGTTGCGGGATGCCCACCGAGAAGCCACCAGGACTCATCTGCGGCCGTTGCGCCAGCACATGCGAACACTCCAACCAGCGTGGTGAAGTTCACCCAGCAGAATGGGCGGCTCGCGTATCGCCATCAGTGCCTCACATGCGGTCACGGGCAGGGGGCATCAAGAACGCGGATGTCCACGACCCGGACTCGATCCCGTCTGGTCATGGTGACGACACCACCCTCGGCACGGAGCGGCCACATCTCGCGGAGTGGTGGAAACGCGGCTGGTAATGCCCCACATGTTCCTTGTTTGGCGACCGGTCGCGATATATCGTTGACGCATCGATAGAAACGTCAACGAAAGTAGGGTGATCAACATGGGTGGCGCGTACGCAATGGGTGCGCCTTGGCATCGCTTCGCCGGCGCCTGCGGTCCGGAGTGGACTCATCTCAGCGACTGGTTGGCCAAGATGACCGGATCTCGCGGACCTCGCAGTCAGCAAGGCTTCGGCCAATGGGGTGGCGGATTCGGCGGTGCCCCATTTGGTCCGTGGTGGGGCCCAGGTCGTCCCTGGCGGGCTCCGAAGGCACGTCGCGGCGATGTGCGAGCCGCCATTCTCGCCGTCCTCGCGGAGCAATCGATGAACGGTTACCAGATCATTCAGGAGATAGCGACGCGCAGCGGCGGGGTGTGGAAGCCGAGCCCAGGCTCGATCTATCCAACTCTGCAGCAGCTCGAGGACGAAGGTCTGGTGCGGGTCGAGGAGGATGGCGGTCGACGCAGCTACACCCTGACCGACCAAGGTCGCGCTTACGTAACCGAAAACGCCGACGAGGTATCCGCTCCGTGGCAGGCCAGGACGGAGGCCGGCGAAGGCGACGACGAACTCAAGCCATTGCTGGGACAAGTGGCGGGGGCCGTCTGGCAGATCGTGGCCATGGGAACACCTGAGCAGCAGGTAAAAGGTCGTGAAGCGTTGGTTGAGTTCCGGCGGAAGCTCTACTCCATCCTTGCTGAAGACGACACTCCGCCGCACAATGGCTCATGACTCGAAACTATCCGGGCCGGCTGAGCCTTCCCCCTGGGAACGTGTTGTGGGTATGGCCAACGCCCTACGGCCCGATGGATTCTCGACCATCCCAGAAGACCCAGGTTCGCATCGGTGATACCGAGCGAGACCGGGCCGTCGCCGCCCTCGGTGATCACTTCGCCGCCGGTCGGCTTACCAATGAGGAGTTCGAGCAGCGCATGGAGCAGGCCATCAAGGCGCGCTTCAACGACGACCTCGAACCTCTGTTCGTCGACTTGCCACGCACCGTGGAGCCACACGCCGAGCCGAAGTCGCAGCAGCACTCAGACATTCCCCTCGCGTGGGCAGCTATGTTCTGGTTGGCCCCACTGTTCGTGATCACCGCCGTCGTCGCAGCCGTCGTGCTCAGCGCTCCCTGGCTGGTTTGGATATTCCTCTGGATGTTCCTGATCACTGGGCTGTTCCGGCACCGCCGGCGCTACGTCGGACCACGCCACTACTACCACCAGTAACGTCGGCGCGCGGGGGGGCCAAGGAGTGAACTCCCCAACCCCTCGCTCGCCGAATGGGCGTGAGCGCCCATGCGGCGCTCGATAGTGGAGGCTTCGGTGCGCACCCGCGTACGCCCACGCGGCCGTAGCGCGTCGTGTTTGATGGGCTGGTGAAGGCCTTCAAGCAATGGCGCAGGTGGGAGATCGGCACGATCGATAAGGTCGGCTGGATCGCCGATGGCACGGCACCGGGCATCTCGATCACCGCGGCAATTCCGCCAATTTTCGATGCCTACGCCACCTGCTACGAACCCGACGGAGTCACAATCATCGCGCATGAACGCGCCTTGGTGGAGAGACTGGCCGAGGTCACCCATCAACTCTGGTGGCTGGGTTATCTCGATACCGGTGCCCAGGGCGCGAGCGCGAGTGAGTAAGAGATTGCGAAGTCGAGGAATGTCCATAGTGCCAAGGCAATCCCACATGATCAGCCGGGCCGCCGGGATCACTCGCTCGCTCGTCACCTACTACGGGCCGGTCTGGCGCCGTCGACGGTTCAAAACGTTCTATGAGCAGTTTCTGCGACCCGGTGACCTCGCATTCGACATCGGTGCGCATGTGGGCAACCGGGTACACGTCTTCCGCCGCATCGGCGCTCGCGTGGTTGCCATAGAGCCACAGCCAGATTTCGTTCGCGTACTGCGTGTGCTGTACGGCCGGGACCACGCAGTCATCATCGACGCGAGTGGCGTTGCCGCGGAATCGGGTCGAGGCCAGCTGCACCTGAGCAGCCGTACGCCGACCGTCTCAACCTTCGCCGACTCCTGGATGAACGATGTGCAGGCCGACCGAAGATTCCAGCGGATCCAATGGGACACAGTGCTCAGCGTCCCGTTGGTGACTCTCGATGAGCTCATCGCGCGGTACGGCGAGCCACAATTCTGCAAAATCGACGTGGAGGGTTTCGAGCATGAGGTGCTGACCGGACTGAGTCATCCGCTCCCGACACTGTCCTTCGAATACATTCCCGTCGCCATCGATCGTGCCGTTGCGTGCGTGGCACGCATCAGTGCCTTGGGTGAGTACCGCTATCGCCACTCCCGAGTCGAGACCCATCGCTGGGCGGCCCCTCATTGGTTGGAGCCGGAGGCCATGATCGCGATCTTGCGCGCCATGCCGGCCGATGGCCGGTCTGGAGATGTCTACGCCGTCCGCACCGATCGGCTCGGCTGGCTCGAAGAGGCCGGCGGCAAAAAGAACGTCTAGCGAAACGGATCGAGGGTCCGCGGGCTATCGAACTCAGAGCCGGGCACTCGGGGTAGATCGAGTGCGTCGGTGGCGAGGTTGGCGAGATCACCATTGCGGATTGGTTGCTTTCCCCGATAGCTGGTCCGGCTACTACCCGGGCTGCGGAACGTGGGATTGAGGCCATACAGGTTGCGGCCCGCAGGTACCCCTGGACCCCACGTCATGAAGGGTATTCGGAAGTTCTGCAACTTGGTGGGCGTGTAATGCGAGGCGCCCCGGCCACCATGATCGGCGGTCAGAATCAGCAGCGTATGGTGGCGCAGCTCGGGGCGGTCAGCCACCGTGTCCAGGAGTCGGCCGAGCAGCCTGTCCGTGCGCCTGACGGCCGCGAGATAAGGCTGGCTCATGAACCCCCGCGCGTGTCCGACTCGATCCGGTAGGGAGAGATGGACGAAGGTGAACTCTCGCGGTTTTCGGCGTAGCTCGGCGGTCAGCTTGGCAACGAGCCGGGTGTTGTTGCGGTCGATGGTGAAGCGATCGATCTTGGCCCGGCCGTCATCAGCCCCCACTAGGTCGCGGGCGCCATGACTATTCCACGTCCGCTGATAGATCTTGAACTTAGTCTTGGCCGCGAAGACGGCTGTCGAGCCGCCGTGATCGTGGACCACGTCGAAGACGCTGGCAACGTAATGCCCTGCTGCGCGATGGATGGTGCCACCGTTGTCGAAGTTCTCGGCGTATCCATGGCCGCCGCGCCCCGCGTTGACGGGGCGTCCGGTCAGCATCGTCGTGTGATTGGGCAGCGTGCTCGTCTTCTCGCGAACGGTCCGAGCGTTCAGTGTGTAGGAACCCTGGCGCATCAGCCGGTGGAATGCGGGCGTGCGGGACTTCCCGAGCTTGGTAATGGCAGCCGGATTGAGGCCATCGATGGAGATGGCGATCACATGATCGATCGGATTGTCGGCGCTATCAGGCGTCTGAGGATCGGCAGTGTGCGGAAGGATCGACGTCTTGGCGCCAGATGGGGTGACCGGGGCTGGAGCGGGCGATACCACGGTGGGAGCATTGACCGCGCCCTGGCGTGGGGTGGCATGACATCCCGCGGCGAGGAAGGTAGTCGTGATCACCACGGGCACAATTGCAAAGGCCGGCCACGACGTCCACGGGCGTCGAACGGTCATGAGCTCGACCCTAGTCGCGACCGCTGCTGCTGGAAACGTGGCGCGCCCGGCCACGGCAATCACTCACTGGCACGAGCTTCAGCCGGCCTTCCGAACAGCAAGGAAGAGCGCAAAAAAGATCGCTGCTGCGGTGGCCAGCCCAAACGCCGCCGCAGCGCCCACTCTGTTGATCAAGATGGCGACAAGAAAGCAGAACAGCGCGAACCCATCTAGCCCTGGGACGATGCCGCGTAAAAGTGCGAGAACACCGGCGTGACCAGACTGCGCCACGGTGAAAGCGCACACCACGCTCAAGGCGATCGGAAAGGGCGCCAGCGCGCCGGTCAGGGCTGGACCTAGGAATGCCGCGAACCCTGTCACCAGCACGACCAGCGCGGCCGTGGCGATCGCCCGGGCCGGCAGATCCCACCACGTCGTAGTTACCGGTGGCGGCAGTGGCTGGTCCATTCGGCGTAGCAACGAGGCGGCTCCGTGCAGTGCCAGCACGGCGAGCAGCAGCGCGGCCGCTGCGGGCACGGCTACCCGGGAGAGAGCAAGATCGGCAACAAGCACCGCCACCCAGCTCGTCAGCAAGATCACCAACCAGCCGTGCCGCCGGGAAAGGTAGGCGAAGATCAACGCGAATCCCGCGAGCGGCACGATGCCTAGCGTGGCAGCGCGGGCCGCATCAGCAGCGAAGGCGCTGCCGTGGTCCAGGTACAGAATCAGCAAGATCGGACCGGCAACGATGGGCAACACCACCAAGATCCCAGCCAGCCGCGGACCCCAGCGTCGCCCAGCAAGCGAGGAAGCGACTACCAGCAGCGGTGCAAGGAGCAGCTTCAACGCCAAGACGTACATGGGCGCGAGTATTTCAGGGCTCACTCGAGTCGGAACTCGCCGAATCAAGGATCCGAGGAAGTTGTACGGCCAGGACCCCGGTCGCAATTGCTACGGCGAATCCAGCCGCAGACTGCACCACCGGCAACAAGAACCCGGAAATTGCGAAGAGCGGGAGAAGCACCGCATACGCCACCCCGACCGCACGCAAACGGCGATGGGTGCGTGCGATCGCTATGCCGAGCACGATTGCCGAGACGACGAACAGCAGGGTCGCGCTGAACGCCGTGGCGCCCAGGGCGGGTCCGTACGCGGTATCTGCATTGAGCGCTGGCATGCCCGGTACGCCGGCCAGGTGCGCGCGTCCGATCCCTGGCTGGACGAACGCCGCGCTGCCGAATGCGGCGGACAGATAGATGTTCGCGATGGTCGTAAGAACAAGTCCCGCTACGGCGAGTCGCCCTGCGCGACCAGGTACCAGGTACGCAGTGACAGCAACCACGCCCAATACAGCCAGGGCCGCACCGAAGATGCTTGCCCCCAGGTGGCTGACAAGAAACACGTCGGTGGTGATGTAGCGGGCGTACGCGTCGAAGTCTTCAATCGACGGCTGATGGGTGAGTGTGCCCAGTCCAAGCAGGATTCCGTACGCGGGCAACAGCCAAAGGCCGACTCGTGCCGCTCGGTGCGTCGGCATCACGGTGTTCTGCATCGATCCCCCTCCATGTGTCGTGGCTGACTCTCGGCGTACCGACCGAATGATCAAGATGTCTGGCGACCGTCAATTCACGACGTCGTAGTGCTGGACCATGAGATCACGTTCGACGAGGAAACGATCATCCTCGGGGTAGAAGACTGCTTGATCGATGTCCTCGCCGGCGAATGCTCGAATGCTGTCCCTCGAATCCCAGAGCGACAGCGTGATGATCTCGGAGCGGTCGCCATCGTCACGACGAAACATCCAAGCGCCCTGATTGCCGGGCGTCGCTCGGTACTCAGCCATGCCGGTGTCGACAATGTAGGTCACGTACACGTCGGCGTCGTCACGTCGAACGACGCCTCTCCACATGCGGGCGATCATGGATCGACAGTATCGATTCAGCGCTAGCGCTGCGGGCTCAGCGCCTACCGATCTCTTCCCTCGCTCCCGTGCCCGCTTCCACCTCTCTGATCCCGACCGGGACCGCTAGTCTGTGGGTACGGCGGGTCCGACGCCGAACTCCCAGACCGGATCTCCACGCGATTCGGCGAGGCGGGAGCAAAGGGGACTTCGCGAGCCTCCAGGACAGCCAGCCGAGGTGCACATCTGGAGCACGGTCGCGCGACGTTCCGAGGCGTGGGGTCGGCGTCGGATCGTGGCCGGAAGGTTTCGATGTGACATCGCAGAAGCAGCTCAAAGCCCGCATCCGGACACGGATGGCCGCGACCGGCGAGCGATACGCCGCCGCCCGGGCCCAGCTGGTCGGGACCGGCGGAGACCATGGTGATTTCCGGTCGGTGGTCGACACCGGGTGGACGCTACGAGGCGGTTCCGATCCGGACGCCGCCGCCCTGGCGAACATCTTGGCCAACTCACGTGTGGTCGGTCCCAAGGGGCCGCTGTCGGAGGAGTTGATCTTTCTCGTCGCGGGCGGGCTCGGCGCCGGCTACATCCTCTGGGAGTTCCAGCACGACGACAGCCGGGTCGTGACCCTGGGATTCACGCATCTCGCGCAGTATCTCGACCGCCGGCTGTCGCCGGCCATCAGCCGGCTCGGAGTCCAGGCGGACTGGTCGCGGACATCGGGCGCCGTGGGAGCAGCGGCGGAGCTGCGGCGGGAGCTCGCGGCCGGACAGCCGGTCGTCGTCTGGCCCGACCGCTACCTGATCGGCTACTGGCAGCTGCCCGCCTTCGATGGCCTTGGCGGCCACCCGGTGATCGCCTACGCCGAAGGGGACGATCGGATCCACCTGGATGACCGGACTCTGGCCCCGCTGACCGTGGCGGGCGAGCACGTCGACCGGGCCCGTGCCCGGGTCGGCAGTTACCGGAACGCCATGCTCGCGGTTCGCACCCGCGACACCGCGATCCCGGAGGAACGGTTGCGTACTGCGGTGCTATCCGGCCTGGAGGACATGGTCGGAACCCTGGGCGGCCGGTCGGACTCCTTCGCCGTCCCGGCCTGGCGGAAGTGGGCGCGGATGTTGGTGGCGTCCGGACCTGCCAAGGCGTGGCCGCGGGTGTTCGCCGACGGAGCCGGCCTGTTCGGAGCGCTGTTGAGCGTCTGGGAAGGTGTCGAGCCCGCGGGCATGACCGGTGGCAATATGCGCCGCGAGTTCGCGGCCGGGCTGACCGATGCCGCCGCGCTGCTCGACGAGCCGAGGCTCGGCGACGAGGCGGCGCGCTGGGTCGAGATCGGCGAGCTCTGGCACCGCCTGGCTGAGGCGGCCGTGCCGACCAGTGTCCCGGCGTGTGCCCAGGCTCGCGAGCTCACAGCGGCCGTGACGGGCGCTGTTGCGGAGGGTGATGCCGGCCGGGCCGACAGCGCCGCCGCGGCGCAGAACCTCTGGGCGTTGCGCGACCGCTACGCCGCCGAGCCGCCGTTCGCTCCCGAGGAGATCACCGCGATCCTGGCCGCCATGAGCGGCATCCTCGGGGAGATCTACGAGGCCGAGAAGGCAGCCGTCGGACGGCTCGCGGAGTTGGTCGTCGCCCGTACTCGATGAACCAGTCGTCGAGCTCAACCATGGTGGTGGAGCTGGTTCCCAGTTCCGCTGTCGAGTCACCGCCCACCCTGGCGTCGGCGGCCGGCTTGGTTCCGATGCTGGCGTTGGCCGAAGCGGCGGGGTTGGCGAGGCTGAGACACCATCGCCGCCGCCATCCGGCCGGTGCAGAGGTGTCGGTGACGGTGAAGCAGACCGCGCCGGTGAAGGCCGCGATCGCGGCGATCAACGCTGACGTCCGGATCCCGATCGCCTCCCGGGAGGCGGTCTTCGATGAGGCAACCGGCCGCTGGATCTCTCGGGCTGGGGTCGCCGAGATCTCGTTCACCGCCTTCGCGTCGTCGGGCTCAGCAATCAAGATCAACCCTCAAGCCAATCGGTGGATCGAGGTCAAGCAGAAGTCCAGCCAGCGGCTAGCTTCAGGTTCCCAACCGTGGGGCCGATCCCGACAAGATCGGCGCCACGGATGATCACTCAAAACTCAGGGTCGCCCAGCGCTCCGGTCAGTGGCTTGATCACCCGCAGGACCTCGACCAAACCTAAATGTCAGTGGGTTCCCGTAGCGTGAATACATGTTCGAAGAGCAGGGAAGTGGGCCGAATGCGGCGACCACCTTGTCGTTAGTCGCGGAGGCGCACCACACCATGCTCATGAACGAATGCCGACTGGTCGAGCTGGCCGCGCATTGGGCGGATCTTCATCATCCCGACAGCCAAGCTCCAGTCGAGAAGCCGCTGCCGGGTGCAGAGCACGGGCGCCAGTGGGGCGGAGACGGTACACCAGAAGTATTGGAATTTGCCGCCGCGGAGTTCGGCGCCCGCATGGAAACCAGCTCTGGTTCCGCCCGCGCCTTGATGGCGGATGCGCTTGATCTGCGGCACCGTTTGCCGGAGCTGTGGCAACTGATCATGACCGGTGGGGTGCTGGTGTGGAAGGCCCGCAAGGTCGCCCAAGCCACCAGACATCTCAGTCGCGACTCCGCGATGCAGGTCGATGCAGCAGTCGCCCGAGCGATCATCTGCCTGCCATGGGGCAGGTTTGAAACCCTCCTGGGCGCGAAGATCATCGAAGCCGATCCGCGCGCCGCCGAGGAGCAGGCGAAGATCTGGGAGGCCGAGCGGTTCGTGCGATCCGGCCGCACCAACCAGTCTGGCCTGAAGTTGTTGATCGCCAAGGCCAACGCTGGCGATGTCATCTACTTTCTGGCAACAATCAACCGCATCGCGGAGATTCTTAAGCTCCAAGGCGATATGGAGTCGGTGGATGTCCGCCGATCAAAGGCCATCGGCATCCTCGCTCAACCGGCGCTGGCGTTGCAGCTGTTGTGGGAATTCCGCAACGAGCAGCGTCCCGCCCCTGAGCCGCAGCAACCCGATGAACCGATCGACAACGAGTCCAATGCACCCCATGAGGCGTCCACCGCTCCTCCTAGCGAAGATGATCAGGCCGAGGCCGAGCCAGCGGAGCTGATCATTCAGCCGCCGAAAATGGATGTAGGTAAGCTCCGGCCCAAGGTCGTGTTGCACATCCATCTCAGCGAGGAAGCGCTGCTCGGCTACAGCAACGGCAAGTTCGCTCTGGGCGGGGTTGGCCGGTTCGAAGGCGCCGGGCCGGTTACGCTCGGGCAGGTCCGCCGGTTCCTCGCCGGCACCAACTGCGACGTACGCGTGCAGCCAGTCATCGACCCGCAGGACACTCCGCCGGTCGACAGCTATGAGATTCCTCGGCGGATCCGGGAAGCTATGTTCCTGCGGATGCCAGCCAGCTGCTTCCCTTACACCGCTCACACCGGACGCCTCGAGCTTGACCATACGATCGCCTATCTTCCGCCGTCTCGAGGTGGACCGCCGGGCCAAACCGGGGTGAGCAAGCTAGGCCCGATGATCCGGTTCGAGCACCGGGTGAAGACGCACGGCCGATGGCAGGTGCGGCAGCCAGAATCCGGAGTCTGGATCTGGCGATCACCGAATCGCGCCTACTACTTGGTCACCAACGCTGGCACCTACAGTCTTGGCGACGGGCCCTTCGCCCGCCGGGTCTGGCGCGCCGCAGCACCGACCGGGCAGCCACCTGCCCTGGCTGCGTAATCCGATGGGCGCCGCTCAGACTTGATCAAGATGACACCGGGCAACACCTCCTCGATCACCAGGATCATGTGAAGCTTCGTTGACGCGCGACGGCTCGAGCTGTATGACGAGCTGGTGATTGCAATTCGTTGCTCGCGGCTGTTCACCGGTGAACGGTTCAGCGCGGGACCAGCGACCGTACTTCTCGATGGCGACAAGATCGTCGGGGTCGAGTCGCGGGATGTCCAGCTGGACGAGTCATGGACGATATACGACTATCCGAGCGCGACGGTGCTTCCCGGGCTTATCGACACCCATGTACATCTTGTCGCAGACAGCGAGGTCGGCGCGTTGGATCGAGTTCCCGGGCTCGATGGCGAGGCACGGGACACGATCATCACTGAAAGCCTGCGGCGGCAATTGGCCGCCGGCGTTACCACCGTCCGTGATCTTGGTGACATTCGCTATGCGGCCGTTGCTCGTCGGGACGAGCAACGCGACGGCCGCGCACAGCAGCCAGAGCCAACAATTGTGGCGTCGGGGCCGCCCCTCACGAGCATCGGCGGGCACTGCCATTTGCTCGGCGGCGAGGTTGCGAGCGGATCTCAGATTTCGGCCGCGATACGCGATCGGGTGGATCGCGGTGTGGACATCATCAAGGTGATGGCCAGCGGGGGCATGCTCACGCCGGAAAGCGATGTCATGCGCACTCAGTTCAGTTCCGAGGATCTGCGGGCCATCGTTGAGCAGGCGCACGACCACGGCCTACCTGTTACGGCGCACGCGCACGGATTGCCAGCCGTTGAGCAGTCAGTCGACGCGGGGGTTGACTGCATCGAACATTGCAGCTGCTTGACCGACCAGGGATTCGGGTTCTCTGATGCGCTTGCTGACCGTATCGCCGAGATGGACATCGCCATCAGTTGCGTGATCCCCCCGCCGCCATTGATGGATCTCAGCACAGCCCCACCAGCCATCCAGAAGCTGGCTGCGACGACCGGACTGACTCCCGGCCGGGCACGCGAGCTTCGCGCCGACATGATCGGTGGACTGCATACGCGCGGCGTACGAGTCGTGGTTGGCATAGACGCCGGACTCAATCCTTGGCTGGCTCACGGAAACATTCACATTGGGACGGCGCTGCTCGATGAAGCGGGCTTGTCCACTGCGGAAACGTTGGTCGCGGCCACGTCTGCCGCGGCCCGAGTCTGTGGACTCGGGCCCCGGAAAGGTCTGCTGCAGGATGGGTACGATGCCGACCTGATTGTTGTAGACGGCGATCTGCAGAATGATCTCAGCGCATTGCAAAGCGTTCGGATGGTCGTGCGAGCCGGTCTGCCCGCGCGAACTTGATCTTGACTGCTGTTCGAGTCGAACAGGATCTATCCGGCAAAGAAGGTCCGCAGGTCAGACACGACGAGGTCGGGCACCTCGAGCGCGGCGTAGTGGCCGCCCCTGTCGAACTCAGACCAGTGCACGATGTTGGCGTTGTCACGCTCAGCTAGCGGTCGGATGGTCTGGAAGTCGTGCGCAAACACGGCGACACCCATGCGTCCCTGGCTGACCACCGGCTCGGCTCCGGAGTGGCCTTCGCTGTAGTGGAAGCGCACCGCTGTGGCGGCGGTGTTGGTCAGCCAGTAGAGCGAAACTTGAGTGAGGACTTGCTCTTCGGTCACCAGGCTGGTGCCGTTGCCGAAGTTCTCGAACAACTCGTTGTACGCCAGCTGGCCGACCGGAGAGTCCGACAGCGCTGCCGCGATGGTCTGCGGACGAGTCCCGTTCATCTGGTTGTAGCCGCCCACCGACTGGAACCAGCCGAGGAACTCCAGCGCGGCGTACTCCTTGGGCCCGAATCGCTCGAACTCACTTTGATCACCGGAGGGAAACGAGAACAGCTGCAGCACGTGGGCGCCGAGGAAACCAGGCGGATCCAAGACAGCCAGCTCACGGGAGATCATCGCGCCGCCGTCGCTGCCGTGGGTGCCGTAGGACTCATAGCCGAGCCGGCGCATCAGCGTGTCGTAGGTCTGAGCGACTCGGGCCATGGTCCAGCCCCCTCCCAGTAGCGGCGTACTGAAGCCGAAGCCCGGCATGGATGGAATCACGAGGTGGAACGCGTCCTCGGGACGTCCGCCGTGCGCCACGGGATCGGTGAGCGGGCCGATCATGTCCAGGAACTCCGCGAAGGATCCCGGATAAGTGTGTGCGAGCAGCAACGGCGTGGCGTCCGGTTCGGTCGAGCGCACGTGGACGAAGTGCACAGTCTGGTCGTCGATCTCGGTGACGAAGTTCGGGACGGCGTTCATCCGCGCTTCTTGGGCGCGCCAATCGAACTGCTGCCACGCGGTGACCATCTTCTTCAAGTAGCCGACTGGCGTTCCGTACTCCCAACTGTCATCGGGTGCTTCGACCGGGTAGCGGGTGTGGGCTAGCCGATGCTGAAGATCGTCGAGCGCTTCCTGGGCAATCGAGATGGTGAATGGAAGGATCGTGCCGGTCTGACCGGCTGCTGCTGTTGTTGTCATGTCTCGAAGCTATGGTGTTTTTAGGACAGTTTCGTTCCTCTTTTCAAGAAGAAATTAGCCTCAGATGTACCAGACCTCCGGCAGACTGCTTGCCCTCCTTGGGCTCTTGCAATCCCGCACGATGTGGCGCGGCGACGAACTCGCCTCGCGGCTGCAGGTCAGCGGCCGAACACTTCGCAACGACATCGAACGCCTACGGCAACTGGACTATCCCGTCGAAGCCGTACGCGGACCGGGCGGCCACTACCGGCTTGGCGTCGGCGCGAAGCTGCCACCACTGCTGCTGGACGACGACGAGGCCGTCGCCGTGGCGGTTGGTCTACGCGCCGTTACAGGAGTGAGCGGCATCGAGGACACCAGTGCCCGAGCCCTTGCCAAGCTGGAGGCTGTGCTCCCCCATCGGCTCAGGCTGCGGGTCAACGCCGTACGCGATGCCGTGCAGACCGGACCCGAGAACACTGGCAGCAATGTGCCGGACCCGGAGGTCGACGCGGGACTCCTGATGGCCGTAGCGGCTGCGATCCGTGATCATGAGGAGATTCGTTTCGCGTATCGCGATGACGAGCGGTTCCAGGTCCAGCCGTACCGGCTCGTCAGCTGGCAGCGACGCTGGTATCTGGTCGCCCGCGACGGCCGCACCGACGGGTGGTCGAGCTTCCGGCTCGACTGGATGCAGTTGCGCGTCCCCGGCGGGCGCCGATTCACCCCAGTCGAACTGCCCGGCGGTGATTACCCAGCGTTCGTGCTCCGTACGACGGCGTTCGCCGGCTGGCGGGTACACGTCAGGATCACTGTGTACGCGTCGGCCGCGGACGTGCTGAGCCGCATCAATCCCGCGGTCGGCGTCGTTGAGGCCGTCGACGAGCACACGTGTGTCCTCGTCACCGGAGCCGACAGCGTCGAGACGGTCGCTGTCTACATCGGCATGCTCGGACTCGACTTCACCGTGACCGAGCCGCCTGAGCTTGTTGCCCATCTGGCGACGCTGGCCAAGCGTTACGCCAGCGCCATCCGGCCGGCGAACTAGAGAGTCGCATTCGCGTAACCGTCACACGGATACGCGTCGTCGTGTAAACACCAGCTACGAGCACATTTCACAGAATCGGGGGTTCGCTAATGCATCGTCATCTCGCCATAGTCCTTTCCAGCGTCGTGTTGGCCGCCGGCGCCGGATCGGTCGCACTCGTCGCCCACGCGGACGGTCCGTCCGGTCGCGCGGCCGACGCACAGAGTGGATCCAAGGGGCGCAATGCACATGCCCGCCAGTTCGTCGGCTACTGGATGGGTGTCGATCCGCTCGACGGCGGCGACTCGCGGCGAGGGATCACCGCTAGCAAGGGCCGGACCTTCTCGGTGATTGGCCGCGACACCGTCTTCACGCTGTGCGACGGCACTGACCGCGCAGTCATCACGGTCAATGACGGCAAAATCATTGGCTCGGCGTTGGTCAGCGACAACCTCATAATTCGCTGCACCAACACCAACGCCACCGTCAAACTGAAGGTCCGCTACGACGTCATCGACAAGAACATCATTCGTGAAACCGTGACATCGCAAAGCAACGAACCTGTGGACAAGATCATTTTCCACCGAGTGAGCGAGCCATGATTGCCTGATGACTGAGACAGCAGTCGGGAGTGGCGTGCTCAACCGTCCGGCGGTGCGGTTCGTGGCAATAGGGCTGTTCCTGATGGCATTCTTCACAGCCCTCTGGGCGTCGTGGTCGCTCTATGGCCTGTCAGCATTCCTTGGCGTCGCGCTGATCGTGATCTTCGGCGCATTTGCGGTGATCTTTGTGATCAACGGTGTTCAGTTATTCCAGTCAGCCGCCCGGTTGCCGCTGCCCGCAGGAGAGGAGTCGCAGCGTCGCGGCCGCTCGCTGCAGATCGGCTTCGGGGTCACCTTCGCAAGCGAGGGCGTGGTCATCGCCATCGTCTGCGCCTTGTTGGCGATCAACGGCGGCTACGCGTACTTCGCACCGGCAATCGCGCTGGTGGTCGGTTTGCACTTCATTCCGTTCGGCTTCCTTTTTCATCGCAGCATCGATTTCTACATCGCGGCATGGGTGGTGATCTGGGCCATCGTCGGTATCTGGCTGATTGCTTCGCAGATTTTGGCGGCGCCCCTGGTGGCATCGCTCGTCGGTGTAACCACCGCCTGCGGCACGTCCGCGTACGGGGTGTACATGCTGCGGGTCAAACGAGCGATCATGGCAGCGCTGGACGAATCGGTTCACCCAGCCAGCCAGGCAGGCTAGCGCTCGCCTACGAGTTCAGTAGCTCGGCTGAAAACCCGCTCGCCTCCGGCGTACGGCAGGTGTTTCACTCGCCGCATGCCGAACCTGCAGCTTCCGACCTCTGAGGTCCGCGAGTCGTTCCTGGCCGCAATGGCCGAGTTCGCTGCCGAGAGGCGCGGCGCTCCCGACGACCACACCATGATCGGGCACGAGATCCGGACCTTCGGCCAGACGTGGCGCACCGCCGAGGGCTTCGCGGCGTTCGTGCGGTCCCTCCGCGCCGACGCGCTCGAGGAGACGCCACGGCCGGCAGGCTGGGTGCCCTGCACGAGCTGGTGGTGGCTTGGGAACGACGGTTACCTCGGCCGGATCGCGCTGCGGCACAGGCTGACCGAGCGCCTGCTCCGCGAGGGCGGGCACATCGGCTACGACGTCCGGCCGACTGCCCGCCGCCGTGGCCACGCGACCGCGATGCTGCGCGCCGTGCTGCCCGAGGCTGCCGCGCGCGGGATTTCCTCGGCGCTAGTCACCTGCGACGCGGACAACGTCGCGTCCGCGAAGGTGATCCAGGCGAACGGCGGCGTGCTCGAGAACGAGCTCGACGGCAAGCTGCGCTTCTGGGTGCCGACGGCGTAATGCTCGCCTGGGAGGTCCATCAGAAAGCGCTGATCTCAACCAGAACCTTCCCGGAAATCTCGGAGTTCGCGGCGAGCGCGAATGCCTCGTTGATGTCCTCAAGCGGCAGGACGTGGGTGATCACTTGCTCGATTTGCGGGTTGTGGTCGAGCAGGGTGATGGCGGTGTCGATTTCGGTGTTGAAGCGGAAGGTGCCGCGTAGTTGGATTTCCTTCGACACCAGGGGCGCCAGGTTGACCGGTCGAGTCACATCGGGCAGGTTGCCGACCTGGACCAGGACACCGGCTCGGCGGGTGGCGAGCAGCAGCCCGTGCAGTGCCTGCGGCACCCCGGCGCACTCCAGGGTGACGTCGAAGTGGGAGTCCG
>DASVEX010000016.1:0-3395 GCA_036380335.1 Propionibacteriaceae bacterium
TCGCATGATCACGCGTTCGGGACTCGGCCGCTGGGCACAGCTGAAACCTAGCTCTTCGAACAGCTGCTCTCGACCGAGGAAGGCATCGCCTGAGCGCAGTTCGGATCCGGTCAGCGGCCAGCCTTCAATGGCGAAGGCACCCTCGCGGCGGGCCAGCTCGACCGCCGCACGCACGAGCGCGTGGGTAACGCCTTGGCCGCGGTGGCCGTCCCGTACGAAGAGGCAGGGTATGAGCCATACGATCTCGTCTTCATCGCGGGCACGATTTTGCATGATCTTGCTTCGTGGAGTGGTGGCCGCGACATACCGCGACCGTGGGCCGCAGGCGCACCAGCCGACCGGCTCGGCAGCCTGCGAGGCGAGGATTCCCATGGGCGTCGAGCTAGCGGCAGCCAGCGTCCCGAACCGCCTTTGGTTGCCACCATTGAGCCAGCCAGCGGCGAACTGGCTGCGAGTCACGCAGAACGCCATGCACCAGCAGCGGCGAGTGGTCCTCTGACTCTCGAACAGTCTTTCCAGGTCAGGCAGATCCTTCGGCCCCACGGGCCGAGTGTCGATGTCTGCGCTCACGAACAGGAGGCTACCCAGACCTGGTCGTCAGCCATAGCCTCACTGGTCCGGTAAGCCTCGCGCCACGGGCCTGAAGCGTACGCAGGTGAAGGTCGGGCCCGCGACCGTGGCCCGTGACAGTGGCGCCGAAAGCCGTGCCTCGGGACCGGGAAGCGAGTCCAGCCGCTTGTCGAGGAAGCCGGTTTCTTGGTGCCCACAATCTCATGGCACGCCGAGCGCAGGCCGCCAGTGGCCCTCCGGCCATTTGTCACTGCGGCAGCCGAAATCTGTCGCGACCTCGGCGAGCAGTGGGCGGCGTCGCGTGCCGCGTGACCACCGTTGATAGTCCGGCCAGCTGGTGGAAGATCCTGCCTGTACCCCTTGGGGCGGGTACTCCCAGCTGCCGGCTAAAGCGGGTTTGTTGAGAGAAATCCTGGCCAGCACCGACTTCGGAAGGAATGCACACAACCGGATGGACAGATCATGCGCGATAAGCCGCTGGTCTCCTTCTTCGTCGTTGCCAGCTTCTCGAACCCGCCATCTATCAGCTCAGCCGCACAGGTCAACTTAGGCTCAGACTTCATGGACCCGGTGGAGGCGCTGAAGCGAATCGCGTTCTTGTTGGAGCGATCACAGGCCCCGACGTATCGGGTTGCTGCATTCCGTCGCGCCGCCGAGACAGTCTCCGCGCTCGAACCCGGCGAATTGGATCGCATGGCCAACAACAAGCGGCTTCGCTCCCTGAAAGGAATCGGTGAGGCGACAGAGGCCGTGATCCTGGAAGCGCTGGCGGGCAAGGTCCCCGAATACGTCGCGAAGCTGGAAGCGGAGCCGCCACCGTTTGCGGTTGCCGGCGATGCGCTCCGGAGAGCGCTGCGGGGTGACTGTCACACGCACTCGCTCTGGTCCGATGGTGGCAGTCCCATCATCGAGATGGCGCACGCTGCGCGTTCGTTGGGTCACGAATACATCGTCGCCACCGATCACTCCCCGAACCTCACCGTTGCGAACGGACTCTCGACTGAGCGCCTGATGCAACAACTCGAAGAGATCGAGGGCGTCAACGGTCAACTTGCCGCTGAAACAACGGCCGTAGCGCCACCGTTTCGTGTTCTCAGCGGCATCGAGGTTGACATCAACGAGGATGGAACTCTCGATCAAGCCCCGGAGGTGCTCGCGGCACTCGACATCGTCGTCGCGAGTGTGCACTCCAAACTGCGTTCACCCGGCGACGTGATGACCAAGAGGATGCTCGCGGCCATCGAAGACCCGAACATGGACGTTCTCGGGCACTGCACCGGTCGCATTGTCGTCGGCCGTGGACGACCAGAGTCCGAGTTCGATCATGCAGCCGTCTTTGCCGCGTGCAGAGACAACGATGTCGCGGTAGAGATCAACTCCCGGCCGGAGCGCAAAGACCCGCCGCGCAATCTGCTGAAGCTGGCCGTCGATATTGGCTGCCGATTCTCGATCGATACCGACGCACATGCCCCGGGTCAGCTCGAGTGGCAGTACATCGGCTGCGACCGCGCGGCCGAGTGTGGTGTCACCGAAGACCGCGTGATCAATACCAGTCCGGCCGAGATGTTGTTGAGCTGGAGTGCCTCGCGCCGTTAGGGCTGATGTGTCCGAGGCCGCCACACCGAACTCTGGAACGCGAGCCGCCTAGTCCCAGAGTCCATACCGGACCCTCCATAGAGCGCAGGGCTGAATGGAACCGGCCCGAACACCGCGGCATGGGGGCAGATCCTCTGGATAGCTGTATTCCTCGGCTGCGCGGTCGTAGATCTGGTGCTCCCGCCGCAGGCTCCAGCCATTCATGAAGATCTCGCAATCGCATCCTGCTCCCTTGGACATCAGCCGCCTGTCCAGGGCGGTCGCGCGAGGCGCTTTCACGTCGCGATAGCGTGTGGCCCAGCGCAGCCCGGCACAGCCGAACTCGAGCATGCGATAGACGTAGCAGTGCAGGCATTCGGCAGGCTTGGGCTCAGTCATCGCTATGGATAGATGCCTCAGCTCGCGCTCAATGTGCAGCACCGGAGCAAGATCAGATTCGCGAGTCATACAGCTATCTCTATCGCCTGCCACCGACGAAACCTGATGATCTGATCGGGCGCTCTGCTTCGAGCTCGTTCCTAGGTCACTGGCTCCGGGTAGGAGCCAGCTTTGGGGTCGCTAGGGTGAGGGGCGCCATGAGCAGCCCGACGACAAGTCAACCGAATATTGATCTTCGGCTGCGTGCGGGAGCAATCGCGTTCGGTGTGGCGGCGTTGATGTGGGTGCCCTCGTTGTTTTCGGTCATCCTCCGTCCGACCCCGGCCATAACCGGGAATTCGCGCTTGGCGCCAACACTGCCAGCTATCGAATCGCAACAAGCCTGCAGATCTATGCGCTCACTCCGGTGATCCTTGGCATGTTCGCTCTGTACGCAGTTCTCGCCCGTGGCGCGGCGCGACGTTTGTCGATCGTTGGCCTGGTGCTCACCGTCGCCGGTGCTGGCTTGGTGCTGCCAGGCACCGGCTTCGCAGCGTTCGTGATGCCCGCCGCAGGTGTCTTGATCAGTCAGGGTCATGATCAAGACATCCTTCTGCTGCTTGATCAAGTCTTCGCCGAGCCGGGCTGGATCCCGGTTTTCCTTGGGGGTCTGATCTACAACATCGGCCTCTTGATCATGAGCGTGGCGGTGTGGCGCTCGCGAATCATGGCTCGTTGGGCGGCTGTGCTGCTGGCTCTTGCCGCGCTTGTCGGGCTTGCAACCTTCCTTGACGTCGTCGCACTTGCGAGAATCGGCGCTGCCTTGTTTAGTGCAGGCTTCATCGCCTTAGCCATCGATATCTGGCGCAATG
>DASVEX010000017.1:0-8089 GCA_036380335.1 Propionibacteriaceae bacterium
GTCGGTGATGCATCCCCAGATCACCGAGATCGGCTACCACTGCAGGGACTACTTCCTCGGCCAATGGGACCGCTTCAAGGACCGGCCCTGGGGCGATCTGGCGCACTCAACCCACCTCCGCGGACAGGGCACCTGGGATCCCGATCATGGTGAACGGGACCGGGTCACGGTCACTCTCGCGACCGGCATCCCCGAGGAGATCGTCCGATCGGTGAACCTCAACTATCTTGACCCGGACACGGTCGACATCGCCGCATACGAGGCAGACCCCGACACCTTCGTTGAACCGCACGCCGGGGAAGTTCTCTACCGCCTCCGGCCCTCAGGATCGGGCAATAGAAGAGGCGAACCAGACGGCCGACAACCCTCACCATCCGGTCTGGACGGCTGACAGCCTCTCAGACCTCGATCATTCAGGAGCACGCCAGCGTTCCCAGGCGGCCTGTCGGCTCGTTCCCGCAATATTCGCCACCTGTGACCACGAGCTCTCATGGGCCAGGGTACGGGCGGCCAGTCCAAGGGACTCTCCCACCAGGCGGGTCAGTTCCAGCAGATATCCGAACGCGACCGGGTCCTCACTTTCCGCGAGCAAGCGGATGCTTGCCTGGGCGAGATCGGCCAAGTCGCTCGGCGTCGCGTGAGCGAGATCCTCCCGGTTCCACATAGAGCAAGGTTGTGAAACTGCGGCGCATCGGTCAAGTGGACTGGCGGTTGTCGCGTTCGGGAGTCGAATCGGGTCGGGCCGTCAAACCATCACATAGCAGGTCGCATTACTGTCGGGTGAATCCAAGAACTGAAAGGGGAGCCGGCCGTGACGATCTCGGAGACGATCCCGCTCAGCCGCGATAAGGACTGGACCGTGGAACAGGCGGTCGCGGCCGTCGCGGACAAACTCAACGGGGTGCAGCGGCTGGGAGTCGCCTTCTCGGGCGGCGTCGACTCGTCACTGTTGCTTGCGCTCGCCGCACAGGCTCTTGGCGTGCAGCGGGTTGTTGCGTTGCTGGGGGTTTCGCCGAGTTTGGCGGCTGAGGAGCGGAAGGCGGCGCATGATGTCGCGCGCCAGTTGGGGGTAACGGTCGTCGAAGTCATGACCCATGAAGATGATCATCCTGAGTATCGGGCGAACGGCCCGGACCGGTGCTTCTACTGCAAAGACGAGCTGTTCGGCCGCATCGATGACGAGGTGACCGAGCGTTACCGACTGGATGCCATCGCGTACGGGGAGAATGCCGATGATGCCCGACGGCCGGACCGACCAGGTGCCCGTGCCGCAGCCGATCACCACGTCCTCCGGCCTCTCGCCGAGGTGGGTATGACCAAGCTTGCGGTGCGTACGGTCGCGCGAGCGCTGGGATTGCCTGTGGCCGACAAGCCTGCGGCGCCCTGCCTCGCGTCTCGAATTCCGCACCACCATTCGGTGACGCCAGCCAAGCTGAGTCAGGTCGAACGCGCCGAGTCTGCCCTGCGACAGTTGGGACTCGGCGACTTGAGAGTTCGGCACCACGATGAGGTCGCGCGGGTCGAGTTACCTCACGCTGATTTGGTCCGGGCGGTCGTTGATCCGCTCCGTACTCAGATGTTGGAAGCTGTACGCGGTGCTGGTTTCCGATTCGTCACAGTGGATCTTGGTGGTATCCAGTCCGGAGCCTTCACGCTCCAACTGCTGAGTCCTGATCATGATTGAGTCGGGCAGCGCGGGCTCAGCTGTTGATGCGTTTGCCCAACTTGATCATGAGCGTACGAAGCGCCGCGGGTATCCAGAAGCCGTCTACTGCACCGGAAAGACTCCGGAGCAGCTCGGTATGATCGCCGCTGCGGTACGAGATCAGCCGCACGTGACACTGTTTACGCGGGCGAAGAAAAAGCATGCCGCAGCGATCTTGGCGGAGCTGCCGGGAGCCTTTCATGATCAAGACGCTCACCTGCTGGCGTGGCCGGCCAAGATTCCCGACGCTACTGGGGGCCTCGTGGTGGTACTTGCTGCCGGAACCTCCGATCTGCCGGTCGCCAAGGAGGCGCAGCTCACAGCCTGCTATCTGGGCCGGCCCACCGAGCTGATCGTCGATGTGGGCGTCGCCGGCCTGCACAGAGTTCTGAGCCGCCTCGACGTCTTGCGACGGGCCCGGGTGGTCATTGTGGCCGCGGGCATGGACGGTGCTTTGCCGAGCGTGGTCGCGGGACTCATCGCCGCGCCTGTCGTGGCATTGCCCACCTCGGTGGGATACGGCGCTGCTTTCGATGGACTGGCTGCTTTGCTCGCCATGCTCAACGCATGCGTCCCCGGTGTGGCGGTGGTCAATATCGACAACGGCTACGGCGCTGGTCACCTCGCAGCTCAGATCGCGGCGCCGTGAGCATCCCCCGGCAGTTATGGATCGATGCCTCCGCGGGGATTGCCGGAGACATGTTGTTAGGCGCCTTGATCGACGCCGGTGCGGACCTGACGGTCGTACAGAGTGCCGTTGACGCGGTGATCGGTGAATCAGTCAGATTGGGCTGCGAGTCTGTGACCCGTGCCGGGCAGCACGCGAACCGCCTGTCCGTCGAGGTGATCACTCAAGATGTTGCGGTACGAGAATGGCGTACGATCGCCCAGCTCATCGGCACCGCGGACCTCCCAGCTCCAGTCCGCGATCGGGCGTTGGCATGCTTTGGGCGGCTTGCCGAGGCTGAGGCGAAGGTCCATCATCTGCGGGAAGATCAGGTGCATTTCCACGAGGTCGGCGCGCTCGATTCGATTGCCGACATCGTCGGGGTCGCAGCAGCCCTGCACGCACTCCAGATCGAGCGGATCAGTGCGAGTGCGGTGGCGGTGGGATCCGGACGGGTGCACGGCGCTCATGGTGATCTTGGTGTGCCAGTGCCGGCTGTTGTTGAGCTCGCGACTGGCTGGAAGATCTTTGCCGGAGGATCGGGCGAACTCACCACGCCGACCGGAATGGCCTTGCTATCGGCCATGGCATCCCGCTGCGAAGACCTACCGCTGCTCACGCTGCAGGCTTCTGGGGCCGGCGCGGGTAGCCGAGACACGCCTGGGCGAGCCAACGTGACACGGGTCCTGATCGGGGAGCTGGTTGCCCACTCAACCGGCGACTCCTCAGATGCAGCCGTACTGATCGAGGCCAACATCGATGATCTTGATCCGCGGCTCTGGCCAGGTGTGCTGACCAGATTGCTCAGCGCCGGCGCCGCCGACGCCTGGTTGGTCCCGATCACCATGAAGAAGGGTCGGCCGGCACACACTCTGACCGTCATGGCGCGGCCGGACCAGGCAGCTCAGCTTCGCGAACTGGTGCTACGCCAGACCAGCACCATCGGTGTGCGAGAGACCGCCGTGCGCAAGTCGGCCCTGCCGCGGGGCTGGATTGATCTCGAGGTCGCCGGCTCCCAGTTGCCGATCAAGATCGCTCACCGTGACGGCACCATCTGGCAGGTGACGCCTGAATTCGAGGAGCTTGATCGCGCGGCGGCCGCCAACGGCCTGTCACCCCGCGACTTACTCGAGGAGGCCACGGCGACGGCGGCGGCAGCTGGCCTGGTGACCGGCGCGCCGGTGCCCGACGGCCTGCGTGGCAGCCGAGACTAGCCTCCCAACGAGGAGGCGCCCTTCACGCAGGAGGTTGGCATGCCTAATAGCGAGCAGGTGCAACGGCCTATCCACCGGCATAGGAAAGTGGCCCTGATTTTGCATCTCTATTAGGTCCGTGAGCCCGCTTTCACGGCCATTTCAGCTCAACCGTGATGCGTTTTCAGGGATCTGAGTCGAGACCTGTGGGACCTGGCGCTCCGCGTAACTACTCGGTCCAGCGCCCGGGCCCACCGGGCTCCCCAACGACCGAACCTAATTCCCAATCTCGGTGAGGTCGAGCTGAGCGATCCGTTCGGGGTCGGCGAGGAAGTCGATCTCGGCGATCTTTTCGTTCTTGACCGTAACGGCGGCGATCGAGAACGGCCGCCCATGGAGGAAGCTGACGATTCCGGCGGCGCCGTTGATCAGTGCGCGTCGCATGGTCAGGTCCACCCGCGACCACAGCAGTGCCTGGCTAGCGACGGTTTCCGCGCCGCGGAGGTGCTGCGACAGGCCAGTAGGGCCGCCATCGGCTCTGAGCACGACATCGGGATCGAGAACGGCGACGAGCGCATCGAAGTCTCCCTGCCGGGCCGCTGCCAGGAATGCCTCGACAACCTCCCACTGGGCGGTCAGGTCGCCGTCTGGAACCGGGTCTGCACCGCGTACCCGGCGGCGCGCTCGGCTGGCGAGCTGGCGCGTCGCCTCGGGTGAGCGCTCCATGATCGCGGCGATCTCCTCAAACGGCACCGCGAACATGTCGTGCAGGACGAAGGCGAGTCGCTCGGCCGGGGTCAGCGTCTCGAGCACGATGAGCAAGGCAACGCCGACCGAGTCGGCGAGCAGCGTCTGGTGCTCGGGATTGCTGCCATCGGTGGCGTCGATGATCGGGTCCGGAACGTACACGTCGAGCGGCTGTTCACGCCGCGTTCTGCGCGAGCGGAGCATGTTCAGCGCGACGCGTGCGACAACCGTCGTCAGCCAGCCGCCAAGGTTCTCGACCTCGCTCGTATCGGCGCGGCTGAGGCGCAGCCAGGCGTCTTGGACGGCGTCGTCAGCCTCGCTGAGCGAGCCGAGCATCCGGTAGGCGACCGCCCGAAGATGCGGTCGGTGATCCTCGAATTGGTGGGCGAGCCACTCCTGCTGATCCATGTCACATTCCTCCCGCGCAGCGTGTCATGGAAGTAGACCCGCGGAATTCGTGGGATGTGACAGAGGAACGACAGAGGAGGACACGATGCGTGTTTTCGTCACCGGAGCGAGCGGTGCTCTTGGCAGCCGGCTCGTTCCCCAGCTGATTGATGCGGGACACGATGTGATCGGTACCCATCACTCGCCGGAAAGCGCAGAACTGTTGCGCAGGCTCGGCGCGAAGCCGTTGCTGGTTGACCTGCTCGACGTACGCGCGGTTCGCAAGGCCGTACTAGATCACGAGCCTGAGGCGATCGTGCACGAGGCGACGGCGCTTGGGAATGCGAAGTTTGGCCGTAACTTCGACAAGGCTTTTGCGATGACCAACCAGCTGCGAACGAAAGGCACCGACGCCTTGCTGGCGGCCGCACGAGAGGCGGGCGTACGCCGTTTTGTCGCGCAGAGTTTCGCCTCCTACCGATACATCCGGGCGGGCGGTCCGATCAAGACCGAGGACGATCCACTGGACCCGACGTCACCGGCGCACACCCAGCAGGGCTGGGCGGCGATGGCGCATCTCGACGAGGTGGTCACCGACTTCGGCGGAATCGCGCTGCGCTATGGCGGCTTCTACGGCGCTGCCAACGACGGCTGGGCCGAGCTCGTCCGTAAGCGGATGCTGCCGATCATCGGTGACGGCGGCGGCTTCATTTCGTGGATCCATCTCGAGGACGCCGCGTCAGCAACTGTCCTAGCTCTCGAGCACGAGGGTCCTGAGATCTACAACATCGTCGACGACGAACCTGCGCCGGTACGCGAATGCCTGCCTGTGCTTGCCCAATCGCTCGGCGCCAAGCCGCCCCGGCACTTCCCGGTCTGGCTCGCCCGACTGGTTGCCGGTGAGGCAGCAGTGATGATGGGTACCGAGGTTCGCGGTGCCTCCAACGCGAAAGCCAAGCGCGCGCTGGGCTGGACGTTGCGCTATCCGAGCTGGCGTACGGGCTTCCCGGCCGTCTACTCGCCACTCACCGTGGCCGCCTGACCGAAGCCTCGTACAGCCCCACGGACAAGCGGCTCGGATGGATTCGGTACGAGCCCTAGTCGCGGCTAGGTCCGGGGAAGGGGGATCCGGTGAGGCGCCTGTACTGACTTTGCGTGGTAGGTGGCGAGGGTGTCAGCCAGGGCCTGCTCGACCGGCGTGGCATGCGCACCTAGGGCGTTGGCGATCTTGGTGCTGTCAACGATGAACGGCTCGGCGAACTGGTACTCCATCTCGAGCAGCTCCCGCACAGTGCGGTTGGTCAGTGCGGCGAGGCGAAGGAGGAGGGGAGGTACCTGACGGACCCGGGCCGGTGATGCGCCAGCCTGCTGGAAGGCAAGCTCGCACAGTTGCCTGGTGGT
Organism: Propionibacteriaceae bacterium; assembly: GCA_036380335.1. Taxonomy (GTDB): domain Bacteria; phylum Actinomycetota; class Actinomycetes; order Propionibacteriales; family Propionibacteriaceae; genus Microlunatus. The sequence goes on from DASVEX010000017.1 coordinate 6,101, forward strand.
GCGGGTGTGTGGGTCGTTGGGCAGGTGCCACACCTGGCCGAGCGCGTCGGGATGTTCGCCTAGGACGGCGAGGGCTTCGCCGATGTCAGGGATGTAGGTGTACGTGTGTGGCTGGTCGGGGTCGCCGAGGACCTTGGCGGTCTTCCCAGCTAAGGCGGCGGGGAATAGCCGGTCGCCGAGGTTGGATTGGGCGCCGCCGCGCGGGCCGAAGTAGTCCGAGGCACGTCCGATAGCGACCGCCACGTTGCCGGCTTGGTGGGCGGCGAGGAGCTCGGTGGCCATCTGCGCACGGAGTTTCCCTTTCGTGGTGTGCGCGGCGTAGTCGCGGGTCTCGGTTAGTGGCCGGCCAGCCGGGCGGCCATACATGTAGACGTTCTCCATGCTGACCAGCCGGGCCCCGTGGGTTTGCGCGGCCGCGAGCACGGCGGCCTGCATGGCTGGGAATTCCTCCACCCAACGCGAGTAGGGCGGGTTGAGGGTCTGATAGACGACCTGGGCTCCGCGGGCGACGTCGATGGTGAACCTTGAGTCGGCGGCGTCGCCCCCGATGATCTCAACCTCCTCGGGTACGGTGGCGGAGCCGGAGCGGTTGATCATCTTTACCGTCTCACCACGACGGAGCAGAGCATCGAGGGTGGCGAGGCCGATAGCACCAGTGCCGAAGATGACATGACCCGCGGTGCGGCTCATGAGTTGCTCATGACAGCGGCGTCAACGGGAGCTGTGCCAGCCGGGGCGCTGCGCACCGGCAGGAGCCCGTGCAACAACAGCCCGGAAAGGGCAGAGAAGGTGACGGCCCCGCTTGCTCCGAATATGGTGAACTGCTCGTCAACGGGAATTCCGGCGAGAGTGGTTACGGTCCAGCCGAGCGCCCAGAGTAGCGGCATCGCGGCAGCCCACCACCAGCGTCGTTTGGTTTGAGCTGGTAGTGCCAGAGTCTGAGCGACGCCGAGCATCACACCGCTGACTGCACCCATGACGGCGACGTCGGCAAGCGAGGTCCGGAACCCGACGATTGTCGCGCCGAGCAGCAGCCCTAGTCCCATGCCCAGCGCGGTAGCCAGGATCCAGGGTGCAGGCCTGAGGCGGCCTCGGCTCACCAACCACTGGCCAGCACCGATGACGGCACCGGTGATGAGGCCGCCCACTAGGGCGGCGATCGGGCTGTCGACGCGGCCGGCGACCGTACGACCGGCGACGCCGGCGATCGGGAAGGCTAGGAATCCGGCAGTCCAGAGCAGCCACGACACCATGAACCCGTGTCGGCGAGGGGTCGAGGCGGTCATGAGGTCACCGGCCTCGTGGCACCGGAGAACGCGGGTTCGGTTGCGGCCAACTTGTTATTCATGATCTTCTTCCTACGGCGGACAACGCCGACTGGGGACGCGCCAACAAAGAGTCAGGATCGCGATGGTGATCTTGCTCGGCCTCATCACGGCTGAAATTCTTCCGACTGCCCCTGATAAGTAGCCAGAAGATCAGCGCGACTTCACCGACGAAGGTGAACTGCCCGATGCTGATCGATGTGCCCGGGACGAGCACTGCAACGAACCCGTCGACGATATATCCCAGCCCAGCGATCACAAGCAAGATGCCGAAGACTTTCGCCATGAAACCGGATCGGTACGCGAGGTAGCCGATCAGCAGCAGATGAACCCCGAAGATGATCAAGCCAACGAGCCAGATCGTGCCGTACGCGTCAATTGCGCGCAACGCCTGGTTTGGATCGCCCAGGAGCCCGAGTGCGATCACGAGCTGAATGATGGCCACCAGGTAGACGGCCGCATAGGCGACTCGGAACCATGCGGCGGTGATCGAGAGGCTTCGGTTCACGGGCTCGAACAGTCTCAGCAGCGCTGCAGCCACAATAATGTCGAGTATCGCGACGAGGATCAGGCTGGCGATGCCCCACCGGAACAGCGCCTCGGAGTTAGAGATGTCGATTGCGGTTTTCGCCGCGTCTCCCGGCGTAACGAGAGGCTGGATGGC
>DASVEX010000018.1:0-7370 GCA_036380335.1 Propionibacteriaceae bacterium
GACACAGCCATGACCCGCGCCATGGCCCCAGCCTAAGGCCGAACTACTTTTCCTGCGCCAACAAACCGGAAGCCCGGCAGATGCGGGTCTGCCGGGCTTCCCCGGGTGGGCATACTGGGGGGCAGGGTCCCACCCGCGCCAATCAGACTTATTTGATCTTGATTGTTTGTCCGATATAGATCAAGTTCGGATTCTTAATCGTCTTCTTGTTGAGCTTCAGCAAGCCCTTCCAACCACCCTTCACGCTATAGCGCTTGGCGATCTTGCGCAGCGTGTCACCGCGTTTGACGTGAACGGTGGTGCCGCTAGCACTGTACTTCTTATGAGTCGACTTCTTGGCGATCTTCTTCTTCGCGTCGCTCGACTTCTGGATTGTGGACGCACCGGGATTGGTCGATGGCATCGCCTTCGCTGACGCGTTCCCGTTCGCCTTGGTCAGTCCCGCACGTCGGCTGCAGGTCGGCCAGGCACCAGGGCCCTGGCCGGCTAATACCCGACGAGCAATCGCGATCTGCTCGGCCTTGGTTGCCAGATGTGCCTGGCTCGCGTACGTCTTACCCCCGTACGACTTCCAGGTGCCCGCAGCGAACTGCACGCCCCCGTAAAACCCATTGCCGGTGTTGATCTTCCAGTTGCCGCCGCTCTCACACTGAGCGACCTTGTCCCAGACGGACGCCGCCGCCTCGGCAGGTACGGCGCCAGAGAGCCCAATCCCGAGAGACAGAGCAAGCCCAGCGCCCGCGCCGATGGCGCGCCTGATGATGGTGGATGCCACCTAGAAGTAGATCCTTCCCCGAGTACGCCTGTGGGTGACCCCATGGGTTCAGGCGATTACATCCCGGCGCCCAAGCGGTGTGACCCCACACCGCTGTGAGCGCTTCACCCCGGGACTCTCTCATTCCTGACGTGAGAGAAATCCGATGGTTCCTCCACCTCCGCTTTCGCCCGGGACGTTCCCGGCGAAGGTGCCGTCCAGCGGAGTTCGGCAAACGGACACGCGATCCCAGCGACACATCGGATGCCACTGAGTTCTTCCCCCTGGCGTGACGCCCCCGTGCGCGTTAGATAACGAAACGGAAACGAGCCAAGGTCCACCGTAGAGCGAAACTTCGCCGCAGCGCAACACTTTGCGATATCAATTTGTGACCTTTGGCCTCGGGTACAGCGTTTACGTCCCACGCAACGTGGGATGTTGACTCTGGGCAGCTGGCATGGAAAAAGGTCCGGCTCAGTCAGCCAGACCTTGGGGAGGTTGTCGGAGAGGACGCTCGGGGGTTCGTCCCCTCCGGCAACCTGTGCGGCCCAGGTTACTAAATAAGTCGAAGAAAATGAACCCCAAACATTTGCTGAGCAAGTGAGCTACACTGCGCCCCTGCCGCGAGGAATGAGCGGTTCTTTGCGGAGTCCGAGAATCATCCTTCGACCAGGCCGATCAGCGCAGCCTCGACCGCGAGCAGCGGTGCAACGTTGCCTTCCAGCGCGGTGCGGCACGCCAGCAGCGCGTCAATGCGATGCAGCGTCGACTCAGCTGTCGATTTCCGCGCCAGAACCGCGATCTGCGGCCGCAAATCCTCATTGATGACCTGCGCCCCAGATCCGGTCTGAATACTCAGCACGTCACGGTAGAAACCGGTCAGCTCGGTCAAGGTGCGATCGATCGCGTCTCGCTGAAACCGCTTGCTGCGCGCCCTCTGTTGATCTTCCAGGTCCTTGAGTGCCGCCTGGGCTTGGCGCGGCTTGGCGCCTGTCGTGCCGAAGCCCAACGCCTCCTCCAGCGCCGTCCGTTCCTTGGCGTCCAGCTCACCGGTCGCCTCCGCCGCCTCGGCTGTCGCCGCCTCGACGACCTGGGCCGCCGCCGCCAGGCACGCACCGAGACCGTGCAACTCGAGGGGAATGTGCAAGATCTGTTGCCGCCGATTCCGGGCACCTTCATCTCGCGCCAACACCCGAGCCCGACCGACATGTCCCTGCGAAACCCTGGCCGCGTACGCCGCCAGCTCCGGTTCGACGCCGTCGCGGGTCTGGAGCAATCGTGCGACGGCGGAGATCGTCGGAGTCTGCAGGGTCAATAGGCGACAGCGCGATCGGATAGTCGCGACCACATCCTCTGGAGTCGGCGCGCACAAGATCCACACCGTACGCGGTGCGGGCTCCTCGATGCTCTTCAGCAGGGCATCGGCGCCGCGTTCGGTGACTCGATCGGCATCCTCGATCACGATCACTTGCCAGCGACCCAGAGTTGGACTCATCACCGCTCGGCGGACCAGCTCGCGCACCTCGTCCACGCCGATCGAGAGCAGCTCGGTACGCACCAAGGTGACGTCTGGGTGCGCGCCCGACAACGACGTACGGCAGGCACGGCAGTGCCCGCAGCCACCCGAGTCACATTGCAGCGCTGCGGCAAACGCTCGTGCGGCATTTGACCGGCCGGAACCCGGCGGACCGGTGAACAACCAGGCGTGGCTCATGGCGTGCGGTTCACCAGCCACTGCCCGGCGCAGGGTGGCCACGACTGCCGTCTGCCCGATCAGCTCAGCCCAGACACCAAGATCGGTGGCAGTATCTACGGCCGACATATCGGTCATTGACGTAGCCACAACACCACTGTGCCATTGATCACTGACGTCATTGGCGGGCTAGGGTCGAGAGCAACGGGGCCACCCGAGCGGCTACCTGAGCGGCGATCTCTTCCCGCGAGGCGCGGGCGTTCAACACCAGATATCGCTCGGGCGCACGGCGCGCCAGGTCAAGAAAGAACAGCCGGGTCCGCTCGTGGAACAGATCGCCAGCCGACTCCAGGCGGTCCTTGGTGGATTTGGCGTGCACGCCATCACTGAGCTCGGCATCGAGCACCACAGTGAGATCAGGTTGCAGATCCTCGGTGGCCCAGCGCGCGATCCGCTCGACGTCCTCGAGTTTCAGCACCCGGCCACCTCCCTGATAGGCCAGCATCGAGTCGACATAGCGATCGCAGACCACCACCGCGCCACGCCGCAGCGCCGGCCCGACCACCGAGAAGATGTGTTGCGCCTTGTCAGCCGCGTAGAGCAAGGCCTCCGCACGCGGGGACATTTCCCCAGTCGCCGGATCCAGCACAATGTGACGAATCATCGCTCCGACCGTCGAGTCACCGGGCTCGAACGTCTTGACGACCTCATGACCCGCATCGGCCAACCACGCGCACAGCAGCTCGACCTGAGTCGTCTTGCCGACCCCGTCACCGCCCTCGAAGACGATGAAGATCCCGCCCGCGGTGCTCACGCGCCAAGCTTCTTCTTCGTCTTGGCCCACACATCGACGAATTCCCGCCGGGCGCGACGTGCCCGCCGGGATTCCCGTTCGAAATCGCGGCCGGCGGCGAACGCTTGGGCCGGTAGCAGCTTGGCTACCTGCTCGGCCGTGACCAGTTCGCGACGATGATCATCGTGGATCTCAGCCAGCAATTGTCGCGGCTTGAGGAGCTGGTGCTGGATCGTTGCTGCCTCCTCGGGAAGCACTTGACCTGCGACGCCTACCACCCAATCCAGGCGTCCCATTTCCTGCCACGCTTCCTCCCACTCCTCGTCGACCGAGTCCACGTTGAGGTGATCGGCGCAACGACCCATCCGGGTGACGGCAATCGAAACCAGGCCGGCGAGCACCTCCCCCGCCGGATCGGAGCGTTGATCAGCCAGCTTGGGTGCGCGAACGGCCGCGACGAGTCGTTCCAGCACGGTGAGATAGCGCTCGCTGCGCAGTCGACTGGTCAGTCGATCATGACCGTTCGAATTGGACGAGTCGCCCTCTAGGCTGATCCAGCCGAGCTCGTCGTAGAGATCTTCGACCCACTCCGGGTCGAGCACCACCGAAAGTCCCTTCAACTCCAGCCGCAGCCGGGAAGCTTGATCGGCAAGACGGTCGACGGCTCCAAGATCACCACCACGGATCGCAAGATCGGCTTCGACGATCTGACGCAGTCGGAGCGCCACCAGCTGGGAGACGAACTTCTTGAAGGACGCGGTGGCATCAAAGGGGCCCGGCACCGGCAGGTCCGTCGGCCCAGTCGCCGGCGCACCGAGCCGGGAAACCAGTCGCGGGAAGCGCGGGACGTAGGTGGCGCCGGCCTGCAGTAGGGCGCGGTCGAGAAAAGACACCTGCTCATCGGTAAGTCCGGGCCCCACGGGAGTGATCAACACCTCGCGGTAGCGGGCGGTAGTCAGGCCTCCACGTCGTACGGTCACCTTGTCATCACGCAACAGCGCAAGCGTCGTACCGTCTTCGTCGCGCAGCGCGAATTCGCGACGATCACAGATCAACGCCGCAACCGGTCCCAGCGTGGCCCTACGGCGCAACGGCCGGATCATGTCGGCCAGCTCCTCGGGAAGATCGGCATGGCCCATCAGCTCGATGTGGTCCTGTGGTAGCAGCGGTTCCCAGTCCGGGGCGGTGATGTACCACTCGCCACGCCCGTCCAGCACCCGATGGGCCAGCAGTACGCCAGAGCGGATCAGCCGGTGATCGGGCGCGTCGAGCAAGGTGACCGCAATCTCGTACGCGGCATTGTGCCCGACCCGAGCGACCAGGTGGTGCAGACCAAGATCAGGATTGATCATGCGCGGCGCGGCTGCGCTATACGGCACGTCGTAGTAGCGCTGGTCGGGCGAATTCGTGCTGGAGCCATCGGTAATCTCGACAGGCCGAGCAGCAACCACAGCCTCGCGTTTGCGCGACTTAGCCTTGCGGCGCTTTTTCTTACCCACGATCAGACCTTAGTGCCCTAGTGCTGCCTGGCCAGCGTGTGTGATCGCTATGGCAACCACAGCGGCCGACATGCAGCTCCGGAATCAACCGGCCTTGGTGCGAATCTTCTTCGCCGCAACCCGTTTCGCGGCCGGTTTCGGAGCAGCTTCGCTCGCTGCAGCGGCTTGGGTACGCTTCGCCGGACGTTTCTTGGGCGCCGGGCCCTTGGCGCGCTTCTCGGCCAGCAGCTCGGCAGCGCGTTCGGCGGTGATCGTTTCCACGTCATCGCCGCGGCGCAGCGTCGCGTTCACCTCGCCATCGGTGACGTACGCCCCGAAGCGGCCTTCCTTGATGATCATGGGGCGACCCGAGGCCGGATCAGCACCCAGTTCCTTCAGCGGTGGCTTGGCGGCAGCCCGGCCGCGCTGCTTGGGTTGGGCGTAGATCGCCTGAGCTTCCGGCAAAGTGATCGAAAAGATCTGATCTTCGCTCTCCAGGGAGCGGGAGTCGGAGCCCTTCTTCAGATAGGGCCCGTACCGGCCGTTCTGTGCGGTGATATCGACATCGTCCTCGTCCTTGCCCACGATCCGAGGCAGGCTCATCAGCTCGAGCGCCTGGTCGAGGCCGACCGAGTCCAGGCTCATCGACGAGAACAGTGATGCGGTGCGCGGCTTGGCACTCTTGGGGCTGTCTTCGGGGAGGATCTCGGTCACGTAGGGACCAAACCGGCCATTCTTGGCGACGATCATGCGTGAGGTCGCGGGATCCAATCCCAGCTCACGTTCTTCCCCTACCGGCTTGGCCAGCAACTCACGAGCAAGATCAATAGTGAGTTCGTCGGGCGGCAGATCATCGGCGACGTTGGCGCGCCGACCTTCCTCATCCTCGACATAGGTGCCGTAGCGGCCGACCCGGACCACAACCTTCGGAGCGCCGGTAGCGAGAGCGTCGGGATCTGCAATCTCGAAGGTCGAAAGCTTACGAGCGTCGATCTCGCCGAGCTCGGTGACCAGCCGGTGCAGCCCTTCGCGGTTGTCATCGCCGAAGTAGAAGTCGGTCAAAACTCGCAGCCGCTCGGCATGCCCGTCGGCGATCTCGTCCAGCACGTCCTCCATCTCGGCGGTGAACGCATAGTCCACCAGCCTGGGGAAGTGCTCCTCGAGCAGCCGGGTAACCGCAAAAGCCAGCCAGGTGGGTACTAGGGCCGTGCCTTTCTTGAACACATAATCCCGGGCGGTGATGGTGCGGATGATCGTCGCGTACGTCGAGGGCCGGCCGATCTCCAGTTCTTCCAGCTTGGCGACCAGCGAAGGCTCGGTGTAGCGCGACGGTGGCCGTGTTTCGTGGCCTGACGCGGTCACCGATTCGGGCCGCAGTTGCTGGCCGGCCACCAGACGCGGCAGCCGAGTCTGTTCGTCGTCGGTGTGGCCATCGCTCTCTTCAACCGACTCCACGTACGCCTTGAGAAAGCCATAGAACGTGATCGTGCGGCCGGAAGCGACGAAGACGCATGGCTCGCCCTCGCTGGGGTGGGCATTGATCTTGACCGTGATCGAGAGACCCTCGGCATCCTTCATCTGCGAGGCGATGGTGCGCATCCAGATCAACTCGTAGAGCCGGAACTGATCACCGCTCAGCCGGGTCTGCGCAGGGGTCAAGAAGGTTTCACCTGCCGGGCGGATCGCTTCGTGCGCTTCCTGCGCATTCTTGACCCTGGAGGTGTAGACACGGGGCTGATCCGGCAGGTAATCCGCGCCGTAAAGCTGCTGAACCTGCTGCCTGGCGGCGGCAATCGCAGTGCCGGAAAGCGTCACCGAATCCGTGCGCATATAGGTAATGAACCCGGCCTCGTACAGGTCCTGTGCGATCGACATCGTTCGTTGCGCGGTATAGCCGAGTTTGCGGCCCGCCTCCTGCTGCAACGTCGTGGTTCGGAACGGTGCGTACGGGCGGCGGGTGTAAGGCTTGGACTCCACGCTGTCCACAGCAAAGGCGGCGGAACGCAATGAGTCCGCCAAGGCCTGCGCCTGTGTCTCATCCAGGCGGATCAATTGATCATGATCCTTGACGATCAAGGAACCGCGACTGTCGAAGTCCCGGCCCTGAGCAACACGTCGCTCACCGACCCGAGTCAGCCGGGCAGGAAAAAGTGGAGGTTGGGCATCAGATCCGGCGTCCAAGATCGCGTCGAGATCCCAATAGGAGGCGCTGCGGAACGCGATACGTTCTCGTTCCCGATCAACGATCAGTCGGGTTGCGACAGACTGGACGCGCCCCGCTGACAGCCGTGGCATGACCTTTTTCCACAGCACCGGCGAGACCTCGTAGCCGTAAAGTCGATCAAGGATGCGCCGTGTCTCTTGGGCATCGACCAAATCCTCGTCAAGATCGCGTGGGTTCGCCACTGCCTCCGCGATGGCTGTCGGAGTGATCTCATGGAACACCATGCGCTTCGCCGGAACCTTGGGCTTCAGCTCCTGCAGTAGGTGCCAGGCAATTGCCTCGCCCTCGCGATCACCGTCAGTGGCGAGCAGCAGTTCGTCAGCACCGACGAGTGCCTGCTTGAGTGTCCGCAACGTCGCCCGCTTCTCGGGGCTGACAACGTAAATGGGCTCAAACCCGTTATCGACATTGACGCCGGTGCGTGCCCA
>DASVEX010000019.1:0-30451 GCA_036380335.1 Propionibacteriaceae bacterium
GAGGTCGAAAGCGCGGTCGACAGCGTCGTAGATGGACTGGAAGACCGGGATCAGCGCCGGCTGCAGCACCCAGGGTCGCCGTACGTCGCGCTGCAGCACGTCGTCTGGAACCTCCAGCCCGCGGCGGGCCAGAAAGCTCAAGAAGGCGTCGTAAACCGATGGCTGCTCCAACAGCTCGGCCAGCATGGCGTACGCGGCCTGATCGGAGACGAACACCTTGAGCATCTGCTCGTTTTTGTTGCCCAAAATGAACTCGACTGCGCGGTATTGCGCTGACTGAAAGCCTGATGCGCTACCGAGCGTGCCGCGAAACTCCGCGTACTCGCTTGGTGTCAGGGTGGCTAGTACCGACCACTGCTCGGTCAGCGTGCGCTGGATGTGCTTGACGCGCGCCAGGCACTTCAGAGCATGGTGAACGTGGTCGGCATCGAGATAGGCACGTACGCCCCGTAGCTCGTGCAGCATGAGCTTGAGCCACAGCTCCGTGGTCTGATGCTGCACGATGAAAAGCAGCTCATCGTGATGCGGGGGATCGCTCCTCATGTGCTGCGCGGCCAGCAGCCTGTCGAGGTCAAGGTAGTCGGCGTAGCTCATCGACTCTCGGAAATCGGTATGCACTCCGTCCTCGATAGGACGGAAACCTTCGCGCACGCTCATCTCGGCTCCTTCACTCGCTGGCTCGACCGTATCATTTTCTTGACGACCGTCACGATAGTGAAACCCGTATGCGGGTGTGGCTCGCTAACGGCAGCGTTTCGCCTTAGGCGGTTGTGGGGGGCCGCCCTGGCGCGTCCATGGTTTGCGGCTCCTCGGCCACACTGGCAGCAGCCTTCCGGACCCGGTCTGGGTAGATGGCCGTTAACCGCACCATGAACACCAGGATGCCGATGGGCACGACCCAATTGAGGATGAGATCCAGCAGGCTGGTATCGGACGTCGAGCCGGCCCGTTCGTCGAGGACAGCCACAGCCATGCTGGCCAGCCCGATGATCACGATGGCGAGCGCCCACGCCAGGCTGAGCACCCGGTTGACCTTTGTGAATGTTGGTGTCCCCCAGTACTCGCGCGACACGCGCTCCCGGGCGTACTGCTCGGTGAAGGGCATGATCGGCATGGTCACGAGGAGCAGCAGGCCGAGCGTGAGGGTGATCAGACCGCTGGCCCAGTCGAAGAGCCAACCGTCGATGCTGCGGTTGCCCAAGAACCCGATCAGGGTCAGCACGAGGAACAGGCCTGCCGAGATCACGTTGATGATCTTCGGCGGCCACCGCGGCCGCGTGATGGCCATATTGATCAGCGCAATGGCCAAGGCGACAAGGGCTCCCCACGCGATTCCGTTATCGGCGACTCGGCCGGCCAGGACGTTGAAGGCGATAAGCGGGAGAAAGCCGAGGATCAGACTGAGCGGGTTCATGAGCTACTCCTCCGTTGGCAGCCAGGCGCCGTGCAAACCCGCCGCGCTTCTTGACGTGGGCAGCGCTGGGATTCGATCTCAGCCGGCAGCTCGCCCTCAATGCTGAGGTTGGAGACATCGACTTCGTCCACGACCGGCGCGAACACGCCTTGCAACTGAGGCTCAGTACTGACATCGAGTAGTCCGGGTGCTGAGATGAGCACAGTGCACTCCTGGGTCGTCGCAGCTGGACAAACGCCACCAACGCCCCGACGCAGCGCCTCAATGTCGATCATGCTAATTGACCGACATTTGCGAGGCAATGGGATCACCTCGGGGGGATCAGCTCAGGGAGATCAGCTCAGGGGTATTAACTCAAGGCGACAGGATTCACCCTGATTCGGAGCGGACCACTGCTCTTTCGGGCGCTGCGGATTGCAGCGGCCTCCTTCGCGGCGCGGATCAGTTGCGGGCCCGCATTGAGTGGAGCACGCAACATGAGGCGCTGGATCGCTGCGGCTGAGTTCTCGGCCGGCGGTCCGGGCGTATCGAGATCCACGGGGCCAAGCATCTCGACAGGTGACGACTGCTGCGTCAGCGAGTTGAACTCCTCCAGCGCGTCGTGCGGGCCTTCGACAGTGATCATGGTGACCGCGGGAGGGAATCGCGCGGCTGCTCGTTCACTCAGCTCGCGCGCGGCGAAACCGCCGGGATCCACCCGCACCAGCCCCTGCAGGGCGCGCCCGGAGCTTTCCCCCACCGCGATGACAGATCCACCGTCCGCCCCGCTGCGGACAAGTGCGACCACGTTGAGCCAGCGGCGTAACGCCTCTTCTGCCGCTCGCAGGTCTTGGCGCAGCAGGAGCAACGCCGTGTCGAGCAAGACGGCGCCGGCGTAGCCACCCTCTGCCGGCGGCTCGGCCCCGGGCGTGGCCACCACGATGGCCGGGCCGTCGGCGACGACCTCCAGCCGCCTGCCGCCGATCGAGTGCCGAACCGGGGTCTGCGGAAAGGCCTTGCCCAGTTCCTCGGCTGTCCGCTCAGCGCCGACGATAGGCGCACGAACCCGGCGCGAGCCGCAAATGGGACATTCCCACTCGACCTGCGGCCTGCCGCACCAGGTGCAGGCAACACGAGCCGTCGCGACCTCGGCAGACCCGCCGGCCTGCCCGCTGGTCGGACCGCCACAGAACTTGCATCGCATCGGCTCGCGGCACTCCTGACAGACCAGAGCTACGAGGTAGCCCGCTCGCGGCACTTGGACCAGAACCGGCCCCTGCGGCAAGGTCGCCCGCATCATCTCGAACACCTCATGTGGCAGGCGCGCCGCACGGGCGGTTGGGTCGCGCTGCAGCGCAAAGTCGGAGTCGGCCGTGACTCGTACTCTCGGAGCGGCATGCCGTACCGAAACCCGATCTGCTGCGATCTCGCGGAGCCAGCCGCGCTCGAGCCAGCTCTGCAGCTCGGCGGTTCGGGCGTAGCTCGCGAACAGCACACCAGCGTGCGCATCGGCGGCCCGAAGCGCCAACACCTCCCGCGCATGGGGATAGGGGGCACGTTGCTCGGCGAGCAGGTCGTCGCCATCGTCCCAGAGCGCGACCAGACCAAGATCATGAACCGGCGCATACGCGGCAGCGCGATTCCCGATCACCACTCGCACCTCGCCGCGCAACGCTGATAAGAAGGCTCGGTATCGAGCCGCCGGGCCGGCTTCGGCAATCAACACGGCGAAACCAGTCGCACCAAGAACGTCTCGACAAGCTTCAGTAAGGTGATCAAGATCAGTTTGGTCGGGCACGATGATCACCGCGCCCCGTTCGCCGTCCGCGCACGCACGTGCGGCGGTGGCCAGCCCAAGCGCCCAGTCCCCGCCAGGGTTCGCGCTTGGCGTTACTTGCCACAGCGCGCGGGGACTGCGCTTGTCACGGAGTGCTGCCAGGAACCCTGGGCCAGCGGGATAGTCCGGCAACGGCCCCGCTGGATGATCATGGGGCAGGGAATGGTCCGTCCTAGCCCGCTCGGCGCGCTCTGTTGCGGCATGTCGCGGCGGGACCGCCAGGCGCATCACATCGGCGAACGTTCCCGCGTAATGTTCGGCGACCTTCCTGATCAACCTGGCGATCTCGCTGGTGAGCACCGGCTCGCTGGAAACGATCTTGTGGAGCGAGGTCAAGGCACCTTCATGATCAGCGGTGGCCACTCGTTCCAGGATGAACCCGTCCCGGAGCCGGCCGGCAAACCGTACCCGGACTCGGCAGCCCGGCACCGCGTCGGCATCCTGTTCGGCGGTCACCGCATAGTCGAAGGGCCGGTCGAGGTGACTGAGGGGAATGTCGACAACCACCCTGGCAACCGGAAGCTCAGGCTGGCTGGGTTCGGGCACACCAGATGATAGGCGGCAGGCACTGACACTCCGGCCGCATTTGGGTCGTCTGCGATCACAGGCGACGAAACGGGTCCCCAGATCCTCTCGAAACCTGGGCCTTTGTCAGCCGCGAATCGCGGCGGCCAGCGCGGCGGCCCGATCGACCCGTTCCCAGCTCACCCCAGGCAACTCCCGGCCAAAGTGTCCGTACGCCGCCACCTGGGCGTACACCGGACGCTTCAGATCGAGGTCGCGGATGATCGCTGCTGGGCGCAGATCAAATACGTCCAGTACTGCCTGCTGAATCTGCTCGACCGGCACCAGCTCTGTGCCAAAGGTCTCGACGTAGAAGCCCACCGGGTGAGCCTTGCCGATGGCGTACGCGACCTGCACCTCGCAGCGGCCGGCCAGCCCCGCCGCCACTACGTTCTTGGCTACCCAACGCATCGCGTAGGCACCTGATCGGTCGACCTTCGACGGATCCTTACCGGAGAACGCCCCGCCCCCATGACGCGCCATGCCGCCGTAGCTGTCCACGATGATCTTGCGGCCGGTGAGCCCGGCGTCCCCCATCGGTCCGCCAATCTCGAAGCGGCCGGTCGGATTGACCAGCAACCGATAGTCGCTGATGTCGATGTCGTAGCGTTCCAGCACCGGGTCGACGACGTGCTTACGAACATCAGGAGCGAGCAGTGCGTCCAGATCGATGTCGGCAGCATGCTGGCTCGACAACACGACGGTGTCGATTCGAACTGGGCGATCATCGTCGTATTCGACAGTCACTTGGGTCTTGCCGTCGGGGCGCAGATACGGCATGGTGCCGTCCTTGCGCACCGTGGCCAGCTGCTCGGCAAGTCTGTGGGCCACATCGATCGGCAGCGGCATCAGCGATGGCGTCTCGCTGCAGGCGTAGCCGAACATCAGGCCCTGGTCGCCAGCTCCTTGCAGATCGAGGAGATCGGTGGACTCGCCGGTCCGGCTTTCAAATGCGACGTCGACACCCTGAGCGATGTCGGGCGACTGCTGGCCAATCGCAATCTCCACGCCGCAGGAACCACCGTCGAAGCCCTTGGTCGAGGAGTCGTAGCCGATGTTGATGATGCGTTCCCGGACTACCCGGGGAATCTCCACGTACGACTCGGTGGTGACCTCGCCGGCCACGACCACCAGCCCCGTCGTCACCAGACATTCCACCGCTACCCGGCTATTCGGATCTTGCCGCAGCAATTCGTCGAGTACCGAGTCGCTGATCTGGTCGGCAATTTTGTCCGGGTGTCCCTCAGTCACCGATTCAGAGGTGAAAAGTCTGCCAGCCATGTCCCGGAAACCTACCGGCGCGATCGTAGGGCGAGTGCTTCATCCCAAATTTGATGCGCAAGTGTGTCTTTGCTTCCGCTGGTCGGTCCGATCGCACCTTCAGTGCTCAGGATTGTTATCTGACTGTCCGGCTGGCCGAACACAAGATTCGGCCCGACCTCGTTGAGGACCAGCAGGTCGCAGCCCTTGCGCGCAAGCTTGGCCCGGCCCAGATCCAGCAATGTCTGTCCCTCGCTGGGGGTTTCCGCGGCGAAGCCGACCAGGACCTGGCGGGAGTCTGTTCTGGCCTGAACAAGGCTGGTGAGTACGTCGATGGTCTGGACCAGCGTCAGCTCCAGACCATCGTCGGCCGCTTTCTTGATCTTGGTCTGACTGGGCGTGGCGGGCGTGAAATCGGCTGGCGCCGCCGCCATCACGGCAACGTCGGCATCCTTGGCGGCCACGGCCATAGCCTGCGCCAGGTCTGCTGTGGAGCCCACCGCTTCGACCTCCGCGCCGGGCGGAGCAGGCAGCCCTACGTTGGCTGCGACCAGACGCACGTCGGCGCCGCGCAGCACCGCTGCTCGGGCAAGCGCCCATCCCATCAGACCCGAGGAAGAGTTGCCGAGAAACCGGACCGGGTCCAGCCGCTCACGAGTGCCGCCGGCGCTGACCACGACCTTCAGACCTGCCATGTCCTGGCTCGCCGCGCGGACAGCGGTGCCGGGGTCCTCGAGCACGGAGACGGCAACGGCAAAGAGTTCGGCGGGATCGGGCAGCCGTCCTACGCCGGCATCAGGTCCGGTCAACCGTCCGACATCGGGGCGTACGACGACGACGCCGCGACTGCGCAAGGTGGCCACATTGGCTTGCGTGGCCGCATGCAGCCACATCTCGGTGTGCATGGCGGGCGCAAAAACAATCGGGCAGTCGGCGGTCAATAACACGTTGGTGAGCAGGTCGTCGGCACGTCCGCTGGCGGCGCGAGCGAGCAGGTCGGCAGTCGCAGGCGCCACGAAAACAAGATCGACCTCTTGGCCGATCTTGACGTGCGGCACCAGATGCACGTCGTCGAACACCGACGTATGCACCGGACGGCCGGACAACGCGGCCCAGGTGCTGACGCCGACAAACTCCAAAGCGGCCGCAGTTGGCACCACCGTGACCTCGTGGCCAGCACCTTGCAACCGTCGCAAAAGTTCGCAGGCCTTGTACGCGGCAATGCCGCCAGACACCCCGAGGACAATGCGACTCATCGCGTCCTCCTGTCGATCACCAGGAGCGGCTGCTCAGGCAGGCTCGAAGCGCGTGTCAGTGTCCTCGTCCACCGGTGCATCAGGGTCCACATCGAAGACGCGCAGCTTGCCTTCGTTCACCTCACGCAGGGCAATCGAGAGCGGCTTCTCCTGAACTGTGGTTTCGACCAGTGGGCCAACGTGATCAAGCAGACCTTCGCCCAGCTGGGAGTAGTAGGCGTTGATTTGGCGAGCGCGCTTGGCTGCGAACAAAACCAGCTTGTACTTGGAGTCTGACTGCTTCAGCAGCTCGTCGATCGGTGGATTGGTGATGCCCTCCGCAATGGGATGGTTTCCAGACACGTATGAACCTTTGGTTGGGTGAACAGGCCAGCCGGCAGGGGCACAGGCCGCGCTCGCCGTGGAGATGGATCTGCACACGCCAAAACGCCTGTCCGGCTATAGACAGACCAAGGCTACCAAGTCTTCGACCGCCTGGTCGATTTCGTGGTTCACCACCACCTCGTCGAACTCGGCTTGGGCGGCCAGCTCGGCCCGCGCTGTCTCCAGCCGCCGTTCGCGTTGTGCGGCCGATTCGGTGCCGCGGCCCACCAGCCGGCGTACCAACTCCTGCCACGACGGCGGCGCCAGGAAAACGAACCGGGCCTCAGGCAAGCTGGCCTTGACCTGCCGCGCTCCTTGAAGATCGATCTCCAGCAACGCCGGACGACCCGCCGCAAGGGCCTGCATGACCGGTGCCAGCGGCGTGCCGTACCTCTGCACACCATGCACGACGGCCCATTCCAGCAGCGCACCGTCAGCGATCAGTGCATCGAACTGATCATCAGAGACAAAGTGGTAATGCACCCCGTCAATCTCGCCGGGGCGCGGTGGACGAGTGGTTACGGAGATCGAGACGAAGATCTCTGGATGGAGTTGGATCAGGCGCGTCACGACGGTTCCCTTGCCCACCGCTGTCGGTCCGGAAAGAACGGTGAGACGGGCCTGGTTCACGACTGTTGAGCTGGCGGGGGCACCGACCGATCGGAGAACTCAGCGATTAGCGCTGCCGTCTGGTGCTTACCCAACCCACGGAGCCGGCGGTTAGCGGCGATGTCGAGCCTTTGCATGACCTTGGTCGCCCGCACCGAACCCACCCGCGGAAGTGCCTTCAACACGTCGATGACCTTGGCGTGGGCAACGACGTCGTCCGCCTCGGCAAGGTCGAGCACCTCAGCGAGGCTGCGCTCTCCGGAGCGCAGAGTTTGCTTGATCTCGGCGCGACGGCGTCGCGCCTCGGTTGCAGCATGGCGTGCCTGTTGACGCTGCTCGTCGCTCAGCGGGGGTATCGTCACAGCTCGCGTCCTCGTCTGACGGGCCTGGAAGTGGAGGCTTGAGAACTTACCTCAACCTGAGGGCAGCTTTCATCTCACCCAGCGTCCGTGTCGCGGCAGCCTGGAGCGCGGCTGGTTGCGGACCGGCGGACATCACCTCGCGGCTACTGGACGGAAGCACAAAACGGGCCGCTTCGCCGAAGACCGCCGCGATATCAGCAGCCGTACCACCTTGGGCTCCGATGCCTGGGCAAAGGATGGATCCGTTGAGCTTGGTGAAGTCGGTTCCGGTCTGACCGATGGTGGCGCCGACCACTATTCCGACCGGACCGAGGCTGGCGCCGGGCTGGCGCCGGACGGCGTTACGGCCGGCAGCCTCATCGACGATCAGCTGGCCGACGGTGCGCCCATCCGCTGCGCCAGCGTGCTGGACCTGGCGGCCCTCGGGATTGCTGGTCAAGGCCAGCACATAGACCCCGCGACCACCTCGATCGGCCAGCTCAATGGCCCCGTCCAGAGTCCCGAAACCAAGGTAAGGGCTGAGTGTGATGGCATCGGCCGCGAGCGGCGAGCCGTCGCTGAGATAGGCAGTCGCGTACGCGTCCATCGTGGAGCCGATGTCGCCGCGCTTCACATCGAGCAGCGCTATCGCACCCGCCGCCTTGATGTCTGCCAAGGTGCGCTCCAAGACCGCGATGCCCGCCGCCCCGTACGCCTCGAAGAATGCCGACTGAGGTTTGAAGACCGGCACGATGCTGCCTAGCGCCTCGATCATGCCGCGAGCACAGCGTTCCAGACCCTGTGCATCGCACTGGAGTCCCCATGAGGTCAACAGGCTGGGATGCGGATCGACACCGACACAGAGTGGGCCGCGTTCGGCGAGCAGTATCGCGAGGCGTTCACCGTAGGACCTGATCAAAAGCTCCCTTCCCAGGCGCGCGCTTCCGAGCCACGCGGTGTTCAATTGCTCGCTCCGCTCGCTGCGGATCGCGCTCGGAACCCGCCTACTTCGTCGTCGCTCGCAGACGAAAAGCGTGCCCGCTCGCTCCTCCTCAGCACGGCGGTGCGCGACCCGGGACGAGCCGGTTCAGCTCTCGAACCAGAGTCGGGCCCGCGTAGACCAATCCGGTGTAGATCTGCAGCAAGCTCGCGCCAGCGTCCAGCAACGCCTGGCCGTCGTCGCGACTCATGATGCCGCCCACCCCGACGATCGGCAGCGAGGTGCGTTGAGCGAGGAAGCGTACGACCTCGAGGGCTCGTCTGGTGAGCGGAGCTCCCGACAGGCCGCCAGGCTCGACGACCGACGGCTCAGCCAGCAGGCCATCCCGGGCGACGGTCGTATTCGTCGCGATGAGTCCCTCGGCCCCGGCGTTGTCGCACACGCCGACCACCTCCTCCAATGCTGACTCGGTCAGGTCTGGCGCGACCTTGACGAAGATCGGCACCGGTGGATCGCCGGCGGCGCGCCGCCATGCCTCGGTCACGAGCGCCTGAATGAGGTCGGCCAGCGGCCGGGCATCGTGCAGCGAGCGCAGTCCAGGCGTGTTCGGGCTGGAGATGTTCACGGCGAGATAGTCCGCGTACGGTACCAGGATGCGTAGCGAGGCGAGGTAGTCCTCGATCGCATCGGCCAGTGGCACGTTCTTGGTCTTGCCAATCGAGATACCGATCGGGATGCCGACCGCCATGTTGCCGCGGGCCACCCCGGCAGCCGCCAGTCGATCGGCCAGGGCCTGAGCGCCCCGGTTGTTGAAGCCCATCCGGTTGATGATCGCTGCGCTGCTGGGTAGTCGGAACAGTCTCGGTCTGTTATTGCCTGGCTGGGCCTGAGCTGTCACCGTTCCGAGCTCGACGAAGCCGAAGCCGAGCGAGCCCCAGGTCTTGATGCCGATCCCGTCTTTGTCCATCCCCGCAGCAAGTCCGACTACACCCGGAAACTGGATTCCGGCGACACTGACCGGCTGACGATGCCGAGCACAGAGCACAGCTAGTGCCCTGCGGGTCTGCTTGCTGCGTCCAGCTTGGGCAATGGCCGCGAGCGTTCGCTCATGCACTCGCTCCGCATCCCCGTCGTACGCCCGAAACAACAGTGGCCGGACGAGGCGTCGGTAGCCGAGATCGATGATCACGAATCGCTGCTACTCCAAGACTGCAGGGACCGTACGCCCACATTGCCGGCGATGATCGCCTCGATGCCCTGGACAGCTGCGGCGAGGCCGGGCACCGTCGTCACGCAGGGAATGTTGCGGAGCACCGCGGCGGTGCGAATCTCGTAACCGTCGAACCGCGGCCGGCCGTCGGTGCTCAGCCCGTGCGGCGTGTTGAAGATCATGTCGACCTGGCCGTCCAAGATCGCCTGCACGATGGTCTTTTCCCCGTCCGGACCAACACCTTGGCTGAACTTCCGGACGGTGGTCACCACCACGCCGTGGCGACGCAGCATTGATGCCGTGCCAGCGGTTGCCAAGATCTCAAAGCCAAGATCGACAAGGCGCTTCACCGGAAAGATCACGAACCGTTTGTCGCGGTTGGCGACCGAGATGAAGACCGTGCCCTTGGTAGGCAAGGGACCGAAACCGGCTACCTGGCTCTTGGCGAACGCCGTACCGAACGCGACATCGAGGCCCATCACCTCGCCAGTCGATCTCATCTCCGGTCCGAGGATGGTGTCCACCGAAATTCCATCAACCGTGCGGAAGCGGTTGAACGGCATGACCGCTTCCTTGACCGCGATCGGCGCGGAGGAGTCCTCGGTGGTGCCGTCACCTGTCGCGCGCAACAGTCCTTCGTCGCGTAACTGTTGCACCGTCGCGCCGAGCATGATGCGGGCAGCCGCTTTAGCCAGCGGGGTGGCGGTTGCCTTGGAGACGAAGGGTACCGTACGCGAGGCACGCGGGTTGGCCTCCAAGACAAACAGGGTGTCGCCGGCCTGGGCAAACTGAATGTTGATCAAGCCGCGGACGCCGACGCCGCGTGCGATCGCCGCAGTTGAGCAGCGAATCCGATCCACCACTTCCGCGCCGAGCGTGATCGGCGGCAAGGCGCAGGCCGAGTCGCCGGAGTGGATGCCTGCCTCCTCGATGTGCTCCATGACGCCGCCGAGGTAAAGCTCAGTGCCGTCGAAAAGCGCGTCCACGTCGATCTCCACCGCGTCATCGAGGAAGTGGTCGACGAGCACGGGGTGGGCAGGTGAGACCTCAGTGGCCCGGGTGATGTAGGAGGACAAGGTCGATTCGTCGTAGACGATCTCCATGCCTCGGCCGCCGAGCACGTAGGACGGCCGCACTAGCACCGGGTAGCCGATGTCATCGGCGATCTTCTTGGCCTCGGCGAAGGAACGAGCCAGTCCGTGCTTGGGCGCCGGAAGGTTGGCCTCGGCGAGCACTTGGCCGAAGGCGCCGCGCTCTTCGGCGAGGTGGATCGCTTCCGGACTGGTTCCGACAATCTCCACGCCGGCATCCTTGAGTGGCTGAGCAAGCCGGAGGGGCGTCTGTCCACCCAACTGCACGATGACGCCCGCCACCGGTCCGGCTGCCCGCTCGGCGTGTACGACCTCCAAAACGTCCTCGAGCGTCAGCGGCTCGAAGTACAGCCGGTCGGCGGTGTCGTAGTCGGTGGAGACGGTCTCCGGGTTGCAGTTCACCATGATCGTCTCGTAGCCCGCTGCGGAGAGCGCCATCGCGGCGTGTACGCAGGAGTAGTCGAACTCGATGCCCTGACCGATGCGGTTCGGTCCACTGCCCAAGATCAACACAGCCGGTTTGTCGCGAGTGACGACCTCGGTCTCGGAATCATAGGAGCTGTAGTGGTAGGGAGTCCGGGCAGCGAACTCGGCGGCGCAGGTATCAACGGTCTTGTAGACCGGCCGGACCCCCAGCGCCCAGCGGACGCCGCGTACCACGTCCTCACTCAGGTGCCGCAGGGCGGCGATCTGAGCATCGGAAAAGCCGTGCCGCTTGGCCGTACGCAGTGCCTGGACGGTCAGCTCCGGCGCGGACTTGATCATCGTTGCGATTTCCAAGATCAGCACGAGCTGGTCGACAAACCACGGATCGATCTTGGTCGCCTGGTGGACCTGATCCGCGGTAGCGCCCGCGCGGAGCGCCTGCATGATCACATTGAGGCGGCCATCGTGTGGGCGCGCGGCTCGCTGCAGCAGTTCCTCAGCCGATTCGGTGATCTCGGCAGTGAAGTCGAACGGTGCCTTGGGATCCTCCAGACTGCGCAGCGCCTTGCCTAGTGCCTCGGTGAAGTTGCGGCCGATGGCCATCGCTTCGCCCACGCTCTTCATGTGGGTGGTCAGCGTGGAGTCGGCTGCTGGGAACTTCTCGAAGGCGAAGCGAGGGACCTTGACCACGACGTAGTCCAGGGTCGGTTCGAAACTGGCCGGAGTCTGCTGGGTGATGTCGTTCGGGATCTCGTCGAGGGTGTAGCCGATGGCCACCTTCGCAGCGATCTTGGCAATCGGGAAACCGGTCGCCTTGGATGCCAAGGCCGATGATCGCGACACCCGCGGGTTCATCTCGATCACGATCATCCGCCCGTTGGCAGGATCGATGGCGAACTGGATGTTGCAGCCACCCGTATCCACTCCGACAGCCCGAATGATGCCGATGGCCACGTCGCGCATCCGCTGAAACTCGCGGTCGGTCAGCGTCATCGCGGGAGCGACTGTGATCGAGTCGCCGGTGTGAACGCCCATCGGATCGAGATTCTCGATCGAGCAGACGATCACCACATTGTCGGCCTTGTCCCGCATGACCTCGAGCTCGTATTCCTTCCAGCCCACGATCGACTCTTCGATCAACACCTCGGTCGTCGGGCTGGCGGACAAGCCGGTGCCGGCCATCCGTCGAAGATCGGCTTCGTCATGGGCGAAGCCTGAGCCGAGTCCACCCATCGTGAAGCTGGGCCTGACCACCAGCGGGTAACCAAGATCGTCCGCGGCCAGCAGGACATCTTCAATCGAGTGACAGATGCGGCTTCGAGCAACCTCAGCCGGTCCGCCTGGAATGCCTTTCAGCCCTTCCACGATCGCCTTGAACTGCTCGCGATTCTCGCCCCGCTGGATGGCCTCGATAGAGGCGCCGATGAGCTCGACACCGTAGCGCTCCAGAACCCCGTTCTCGTGCAGGGCGACGGCTGTATTCAGCGCGGTCTGACCACCCAGCGTGGCCAACAACGCATCCGGACGTTCCTTTGCGATAACCAGCTCGACGAAGTCCGCGTTAATGGGCTCGATGTAGGTCGCGTCGGCGAACTCGGGATCGGTCATGATCGTCGCCGGGTTGGAATTGACCAGGATCACCCGGAAGCCTTCGTCCCGGAGTACTCGGCAGGCTTGGGTGCCGGAGTAGTCGAATTCGCACGCCTGGCCAATCACGATGGGCCCGGAACCAATAACGAGGATCGATTTGATATCGGTTCGGCGGGGCATTAGAGCTCCCGCCCTTCGACAGGCTCAGGGCGCATAGCGGCGCGCTCAGGGCGCATAGCGGCACGCTCAGGGTGTACAGCGGCACGCTCAGGGCGCATTGCCGTTGATGTGCCCTGAGCCTGTCGAAGGGCCATCAGATCGACAAAACGATCAAAAAGGTAGCTGGCGTCGTGTGGCCCCGCCGCGGCTTCTGGGTGGTATTGAACGGAGAAGGCCAGCAGCATTCCAGCCGGATTCGTGAGCTGCAAACCCTCGACGACCTGGTCGTTGAGGCAGATATGGCTCACCTCCGCGATGCCGTACGGCGTCTGGTGCCGCTCCCCAGGCGCCGCGGCCACAGCGAACCCGTGATTATGTGCGGTGACCTCGACCTTGCGGGTGGTGAGGTCCATCACGGGCTGGTTGATGCCACGATGCCCGTAGCCCAGCTTGAAGGTGCCAAAGCCGAGTGCCCGGCCAAACAACTGATTGCCGAAGCAGATGCCGAAATACGGGATGCCGGCGGCAAGGATCGACTGCAAGAGCTCAACCTGCTGGTCAGCTGCGGCCGGATCGCCTGGGCCATTGGAGAAGAACACCCCATCCGGGTTCCTCGCTTCAATGTCGCCGAACGACATCGTCGACGGGACCACATGAACCTCGAGACCACGCTCGGCCATCCGCACCGGTGTCATTGACTTGATGCCGAGATCGACTGCCACCACCCGAAACAGTGGTTCACCCTCCGGCCTGACGACATATGGCTGCGTGGTGCTGACCTGGTCGGCGAGATGCGCGCCGACCATCGACGGCTGAGCCTTGACCCGTTCCAGCAACGCTGACGCGCTGGTTTCTGTACTGGAGAGGCCCACCCGCATGGCG
The DNA here is from genome assembly GCA_036380335.1 of Propionibacteriaceae bacterium. Classification (GTDB taxonomy): domain Bacteria; phylum Actinomycetota; class Actinomycetes; order Propionibacteriales; family Propionibacteriaceae; genus Microlunatus. The sequence continues at coordinate 13,922 of DASVEX010000019.1, forward strand.
CCTCGCTCCCGGATGTGCCGGGTCAGAGCGCGGGTATCGACCTCGCACATGCCGACAATGCCCTGAGCGCGCAGCTCATGATCAAGATCTCGGCGAGAACGCCAATTGGAGGGAGTCCGAGCGGCATCGCGTACCACATACCCGGCGACCCAGATCCTGCTTGACTCGCCATCCTCGTCATTCCAACCGGTGTTGCCGATGTGCGGTGCGGTGGCGACGACCACCTGCCGGTAGTAGCTCGGGTCGGTCAGAGTCTCCTGGTAGCCCGACATGCCGGTGGTAAAGACTGCCTCACCAAAAGTCTCGCCGACGGCGCCGAATGCCCGCCCGTAAAAGGCGCGGCCATCCTCAAGCACCAGAAGCGCCGGCGGAGACTCAATCACCGAGATTTCCGGGCGCACTAACTGCTGCGAACATGACCGCCCTTTCCTGCCTCGAGGGCCGGAGGTGAAGGTTTGTAGGCCGCAAAGAGGGTATCAGCGAATCCGGCCGCGACCTGGCCGACGAGACATTCCCGCGGAGCGCCTAGACAGCTCGCGCCTCAGACGTCGGAGAGGCGCCGCAGCAGGAACTTGCGCTCGACGGGATTAGTCGCAAGATCGGCAGCCCGCCGATACGCGAGATGAGCCTCGCTGGTACGCCCCGCGCGGCGGAGCAGGTCGGCTCGGGCTGAATGGAACAGGTGATACCGACCCAACTCCTCGGCGAGCGGTTCTATTAGCGCGAGCCCTGCGTCGGGCCCATCAGCCATCGCTACCGCGACCGCTCTGTTCAGCTCGATCACCGGCGTCGGCCACATCGCCTTAAGCCCGCGGTACAGCGTCGCGATCTGCGGCCAATCGGTGTCTTCCGGACGTGGCGCGCGAGCATGCAGTGCGGCGATCGCCGCCTGCACCTGGTACGGGCCGGGCTGCCGGATCTCCATCGCCGCGTCGAGCACTGCGAGCCCATCGTCGATCATCTCCTGGTCCCAGCGAGCGCGGTCCTGGTCTTCCAGGAGCACGAGATCACCCGCGGCATCGACCCGAGCATCACGACGCGAGTGATGCAGCAGCATCATGGCGAGCAGGCCCATCGTCTCCGGCTCGCCTGGCATGAGCCGATCCACGACGCGTACCAGCCAGATCGCCTCGTCGCAGAGCTCGCTGCGCACCAGCTCCCCCTCGGTGGAGGCGTATCCCTCGTTGAAGATCAGGTACAAGACTGCGAGCACACCGCTCAAACGTTCGGGCAGGAGCTCCCGGGGTGGCACGCGGTACGGGATGCCGGCGGCCCGGATCTTCCGCTTCGCCCGGACCAAGCGCTGCTGCACCGCCTGTTCAGTCAGCAAGAACGCGCGCGCGATCTCCCGCGATGAGAGTCCTCCAACCGTGCGGAGCGTCAGCGCGACGCGAGCTTCCACCGGCAAGGCGGGATGACAACAGGTGAAGATCAGCCGCAGACGCTCGTCGGGAATCTGCTGCACGTCATCTCCCAAACCTTCCAGCGCGCGCAGCTCCTCGGCCTCTCCCGCCTTGACAGCTCCGATGCGTTCCCGCCGCAGCCGATCGATTGCCTTGTTGCGTGCCGTGAGAATGATCCAACCCGCGGGGTTGTCCGGGATGCCACGGATCGGCCAGGTACGCAAGGCCTGCACGAAGGCCTCTTGGACAGCCTCTTCAGCCAGGTCGAAGCTGCCGGTCGCTCGAATCAGGGCCGCGACCGCCCGTCCCGCCTCGCGCCGGAACAGGAGGTCGAGATCCTGACGTGTGTCTCCCGTGGCGTCAGCCTCCCGGTCGGGCGGGGAAGTCTTGGACCGGGCGCAGCTCGATCGTGCCGAAGTACGCGCCTGGACAGCGGGCACCTGCTTCTATCGCCTCGTCGAGGTTTGCGACCTCCAGAAGGTAATAGCCCCCGAGCTGCTCCTTCGTCTCCGCAAATGGTCCATCAGTGACAACGGGTTTGCCGTCGAGGGCCCGCACGGTTGTCGCCGTCGAGGTCAGTTGAAGAGCGTCTCCGGCCAGGTACCAACCCTTCTCGGTAAGCCAGTCGCCGTAGTCGTACCAGACCTTGACCTGAGCGTCTCGCTCCTCAGGCGTTGCGCCTGCTGCGTAGGACTCCATTGCTGTCTCGTCGCCGTAGATCAGCAGCAGATACTTCATCCGCACTCCTTACTCGTCCCGATGGGCGGTTTCTCCGCCCTCCCAACCTTCTTAACGAATTCCCGAACCGTTCCTCGACCAATCGTGATGGAGATCCGGCAGCATTTGTCGTTGTCGGGCGCTTCACAACCTCATGAAGGAATGGATCGCCGCAGCCGTGTGATCTGATCCCTCCCCCAGCCACAACAGGTGGGTGGGCGTATCGACCTCGACAAGCGTCGCGTGGCGCATCGTAGCGGCCAAGTGCTCGGCGTGGTCGAAGCTCACCGCGCCGTCGTTTCGGGTGGCCAGGATCAGCGTCGGCTGGCCGACGTCGTCAGTGACGTCGGTAGGCGTACGAAGATCAACTAGGAAACCGCGGCTGGATTGGCAGCGCAGCAGGAACTCCGTCATCTTTTCGGCATCTGGCCCAAGCCGTCGTACGGCCTCCTGCCCATCAAGCGTGGTGAGATTCGCGACGATGCCTGGCAAGTGCTTGTCGGGGTCGTGCCGGAGCAGTCGGTGCAGCGTGCCCCAGGTAGCGCGTTCCACGCCGGGCGCGAAAACCGTGTACGCGATGCGTCGGCCTTCGCGGCTCGGCCAGAGTCGAAAACTGGTGGGGCACAGCAAGATCACGCGTGGCACAAGCTCTGGGTGGAATGCGGCCATGGTCAGCGCGGTTCGGGCGCCCACGGAGATGCCGACGACAGTGACCTCGCTCAGGCCAAGCCGGCGGCATAGACTCGCGAGTCGGATAGCGAACTCCGGCGCCGAGGGCCCGGCGCCGAGAGCCGTTCGGCCATATCCGGGCCGGGAGGCGACAAGAATTGACTGGCCGGCGGCGAGGAAGGTTTCCTCTCCGAATCGGCAGTGCGCGGACATGTGCCCACCGTGCAAGATCAATACGGCAGCGCCGCCGCGACGCTCGATGCGGTACTCGATCGGGTGACCGTCGATGGCGGTCGCTCTGGTGGCCGGTCGCTGGCTCATGGATCAGATTCTGCCCACAGGTCTACGATCTCGGCGTGGGTGAGTAAAACCCCGGTCTGCAATCTTGGGAGGAATCGTGTCCGCCTGGATCTGTCGTACGTGTGCCGTGGAACAGCCCGACACCGATAAGCCGCCCGCTATCTGCGCGATTTGCAGCGATGAGCGTCAATACGTGCGGCCCACCGGCCAGCAGTGGACCACGTTGGCGGAACTAGCCGCCGCCGGACACACGGGAACAGTTGCCGAAGTCGAGGCGGGTTTGTATGGCATCACTTTCGAGCCGTCGGTCGGGATTGGCCAGCGCGCCCTGTTAGTGCGCACGAGGTCCGGCAACCTGCTCTGGGATCCCACTGGGTACGTCGACGATGACGTGGTGTCTGCCGTTGAGGAGGTGGGCGGTCTTGCTGCGGTCGCGGCCAGCCATCCACACATGTTCGGTGTGCAGGTCGACTGGTCGCATCGATTCGGGGGCGTACCGGTCTATGTGCAGGCAGCCGATCGTGAGTGGCTGCAGCGGGACGACCCAGTTGTGACAATCTGGGATGAGAAGACTGAGGTACTGCCCGGCGTCGCGCTCCATCGAATCGGCGGCCACTTTCCCGGCAGCGCGGTCGCGCACTTTGTGGCAGCTGACGGTCGCGGTGTATTGCTGAGCGGCGACACAGTCGCAGGCACGCCGGATGAGCACTGGGTCTCGTTCATGCGCAGTTTCCCGAACAAGATCCCCCTGTCGGCGGCCGTTGTGGCGAAGGTGGCTGACCGGGTCATGGCGCTCGACTTCGACCGGCTCTACGACAACTTCGGCGGGCAGGTCATTGGCGACGCCGCTGAGTGGGTGCGCCGGTCTGCCGACCGCTACATCGGCTGGGTACGAGGGGACTTCGATCACCTCACGGGGTGACGCACTTCTTGCGAAAGTGGTCATGAACCACATACGACACGCCGATGCGGCATGTCACTCGCGACCACTTTCTGACAATGTGCTGACGTATGGGCGTGCTACGACTCAGCCGTGAGGATGCGCGGCAGATCGCGGTGGGAGCTCAACTTCTCGACGCCACTAGACCAGCCACACTGGTCGACCTCGTCGACCAGCTGACCTTGCTTCAGGTCGATCCGACGGCCGCGATCGCGCCGAACGCCGATCTCGTCGCGTGGAGCCGGCTCGGAGCGTCCTACCAACCGGCCGACCTGACCCAGGCACTCCAGAAGGACCGGACGCTGTTCGAGCTGCGTGCCTACATCCGGCCCATGACTGCCGTCGCGCTCCACGTTCCCGATCAAACCGGGTACAACACGAGCCGGAAGGTCCGGGCGTGGGTGGAGGCGAACGATCGCTTTCGGCGCGACATCGTCGCCCGACTTCGCGACGCTGGGCCGCTGCTCTCGCGCGATCTGCCAGACACCAGTCAGGTCCCATGGGGCTCGAGCGGCTGGACGGACAGCCGCAACGTCACCCAGATGCTCGAGCTGCTCTCCGCAAGAGGGGAGGTCGCGATCGCCGGACGTGCCGGACGGCAACGATTGTGGGACGTACCCGAGCGTGTCTATCCTCCTTTTGAGCCAGTTCCTGTCGCCGAGGCAAAGCGGCTCCGAGAGGAGCGACGGCTCCGATCGCTCGGCATTGCCCGCGCCAAGACGGCCGTCATGCCCGGCGAGCCGATGTCAGTCGGACACGCCGGGGTAGCCGTGCAGATCGAGGGAGTGGATGGGGAATGGCGGGCGGACCCCAACGCCCTTGACCGTCCCTTCACGGGCCGCACGGCGCTGCTGTCGCCGTTTGATCGTCTGGTTCATGACCGCGACCGCACGATGAGCCTTTTCGAATTCGAGTACATCCTCGAGATGTACAAGCCGAGCGAGAAGCGTCGCTGGGGTTACTTTGCGCTGCCTGTACTTCACCGCGACCGGCTGGTCGGCAAGCTCGACGCCAGAGCAGACCGCAATGCTGGGACTCTCACCGTCAACGCCTTGCACGAGGATGTGCGCTTTAGCCGGGCGATGCGCGCCGACGTGGAGACCGAGATCGAGTCGCTCGCCGCCTGGCTCGGACTCAGGATCACCCGCGCGTGACGTCGCATGCTGTTGGATACCGACGTCGCGAAGGTCGCACTTCGTCAAGACCAGAACTGATCACTTTCGGCCGGCTTGGCGTCGGCCATCCGCCACAGGCGATCAAGTCCGGCGCGAGGAGTTCACGCATCCGGCCTAGATCAGCGGCATTGAAGGCCTCGAGCAGGTTCGTTGCGACGTCGACGGGGTGCATCGATTCACAATGTAGTGCGACGCACGTCTCCGGCAGTGATTGCCCGCAACAGGCCGTTCACGAATGCCGGCGACTCATCGGTGGACAGTTCGGAAACAAGCTGGACCGCTTCGGTGACGGCGACCGCGTCCGGAACCTCGCCGTAGTCGATCTCGAAGACCGCTATCCGCAGCACGTTGCGATCCACCCGGGGTATCCGCGGCAACGTCCAGCCGGGTGCCAGACAGTCACTGATCCGGGCATCGATCTCGGCTGAGTGAGCGACCACACCGCGTACCAGCTCAGCGGTGTAGGCGCGCACCGGCGGGTCTGCTGCGGCGCTCCGCTCCTCGAGCGTCAGCAGCGGGTCCAGGCCACGCAGCTCCGCCTCGAACAAGATGTCAAGCGCCCGCTTGCGTGCCTTGCTACGCGTCGAGCTGCCGGTCATGATCAACTTCCAACACGGCTCAGGTATTCACCACTTCGCGTGTCCACCTTGACCTTCTCACCAGTTGTCAAGAACAGCGGAACCTGGATCTGCAGACCGGTCTCAACGGTGGCCGGTTTGGTACCGCCAGTGCTGCGGTCACCTTGCAGACCGGGCTCGGTGTAGGTGATCACCAGCTCGACCGAGGCCGGAAGCTCCAGATAGAGCGGATTGCCATCGTGCATCGCTACTGTCGCCACTTGCTCCTCGAGCAGGTAGTTCTTCGCGTCGCCGACGGTCTGGTCCGGGATAGTGAGCTGGTCATAGGTGCTGGTGTCCATGAACACGAAGCCGGAACCATCGTGGTAGAGGTACTGCATATCGCGCCGGTCCACGTTGGCCGTGTCGACTTTGGTGTCGGCGTTGAAGGTCTTGTCGACGACCTTGCCCGAGAGCACATGCTTCAGCTTGGTGCGCACCACGGTGTTGCCTTTGCCAGGCTTGTGGTGCTGGAACCACACCACAGACCACAGCTGTCCGTCCAGGTCCAACACCATGCCGTTCTTGAGATCATTCGTCGACGCCACGCCTACTTGTCCTCTTCCCTTGCCCTGTGATTGGCAGCCGCCCAGGCTACACCTACCCAGCCACAAGTCAGACGATGCTGAAACCCGGGCTGAGGCTCGCTCGACCAGTGAGCGCAAGCATCAGCTCGACACCGCGGCCGCGCAACACGGCCGCGGTTGCGGCGACCCTGGCGACCTCGCTGAGCAACTGATCACTGAATTCGGGTGGTTCGATGTCCGGAACGGCGGCCGCAATGTCAAGGCAGTGCACAACCAGCTCGAAGGTCCGGGTGGGAAGGTAGCTCTCGAGATGCATGCCTCCCGCAGCTGTCTGGATCAACGGATTGCCAGCGCGTTCCACCTGCGCGAGAACACGTTCGGCGAGCGCAGCCACGAACGCGGCTGGATTCTCGCCGAGGGCCTGGCCAGCTGCCACACCTCGAGCGGCTACGGCCGCATGGGCAGTCCGCGCTATCGCCGCGTAGTACGCCGCAGCAGTGGGCACTTCCTCGGTTTCAGCAGGCTGATCGAGGTAGGTCTCCACGGTCACCAGTGACCGCGAGGTGTGCCCGACCAGAGAACGCAGATCCCACTCCCCTAGCCCTGGGCCGTTCCACCGGTCTGCTGGGATGCGAGGCACCAGATCAGTGAAGGTGCGAGCCGCTTCGGCGAAGGTTGCCCGTACGTTGAGCTCACCCCATGCTTCGATCATGGTTCCTATTTTGCCAGCGGTATCGATGCCCTAAGCCGAAACCGCGGCGTACGCCGCGCGTAACAGATCCTCCGATGGTGCGGCGAGAATCTCCGAACTGGCTAGCCCGTTCAAGATCACGAACCGCAAGGTCGAGCCGCGAGCCTTCTTGTCCAGGGCCATCGTGTGTAGCAGGTCGTCGAATGCGTCGGCCGCGTAGGTCGTTGGCAATCCGACCTGCGACAGTACGAGTCGATGTCGCCCGGCCGTCTCATGGTCGAGGCGACCGGCGAGCCGAGCCAGCTCGGCGGCGTACACCATGCCAACGCTGATCGCGTCGCCGTGCCGCCAGGTGAACCCTTCGCGACGCTCGATGGCGTGACCGATGGTGTGGCCATAGTTGAGCAGCTCTCGACCCACCGCTGAGCCAGTGGAGGTGCTCTCGCGAAAGTCAGCACTGACGACCCTCGCCTTGACCGACACGGCTCTCTCGACCAGCTCACGGAGCATGGGGGAATCGGCACGTACCGCGGCCGCAGGATCTGATTCGATCATGGTCAAGATCACCGGGTCGGCGATGAAGCCGCACTTGATCACTTCCGCGAGACCGGCGATCAGGTCGGCAGTCGGCAACGTTCCCAGTGCATCAAGATCACAAATCACGCTGAGCGGCTCATAGAAGCAGCCGACCAGGTTCTTGCCTTCCGCGGTATTGATCCCGGTCTTACCTCCCACCGCCGCGTCCACCATGCCGAGCAGGGTGGTCGGCACCATGATCACCCGTACCCCCCGGAGCCAGGTAGCAGCCACGAACCCGGCCAGATCGGTCGTCGCGCCACCGCCCAGGCCCACCACCGCATCGGATCGGGTGAAACCAGCGTTGCCAAGAATCGACCAGCATCGTTCAGCAACCGCGACGCTCTTCGCCGCCTCGCCATCGGGCAGATCAACGCGAACCGGCTCCAGCCCAGCCGCGCTCAACTCGTGCGACAACCGCGCTGCAGTCTTGATCATGGTCGGCGGATGGAGCAGTGCAACGCGCTGTACGCCCGGGCCCAGCAGGGCCGGCACCTCAGCCAGCAGCCCGTAGCCCACAAGCACCTCATATGGCTGTTCCGCCGTTACCGGAATCCGTACGGGCTCAGTGCTGGACGACATGTGCGTTCATGATCATTTCGACGATCTCGGCAGGAGCTGTGTGGTCGGTATCGATGACATCGGTGGCTACCTCGCCATACAGCTCAGCTCTCTCGTTCAGTAGTTTGAGCAGCTGGCCGCGAACATTGCCGAGCAGCAAAGGGCGCGCGGTATCGAGACCGACGCGCTTCACAGCCTGTGCCAGGCCAACCCGCAGCCACACCACTCGGTGATCACGAAGAGCCGCCCGGGTGGTGGCGGACAACACCGCGCCGCCACCGAGTGACAAGACGCCGGTGAGTGGCAGCAATTCGGCGGTGATCTGTTCTTCCAGGGCGCGGAAGGTCGCCTCCCCGTCATCCGTGAAGATGTCGGCGATCGATTTTCCCGTCCGCTCGACGATGACGGCGTCGACATCGCGGAACCCGACCCCGAGCCGGTCGGCGAGCAGTGCTCCCACGGTGCTCTTGCCAGAGCCAGGGGCACCGACCAGAATGATCGGCTGTTCAACAAGCGGAGCTGGCTGCGTGCTCATTGCTGTGGTCGCACCTGAAGTCCGCGATCGGCCACCTGCTTGAGGTAGCTCTCACAGTTGCGCCTGGTTTCGGCCACCGAGTCACCGCCGAATTTCTCTAGTGCCGCGTTGGCCAACACCAGCGCAACCATCGCCTCCGCGACCACACCAGCGGCTGGCACGGCGCAGACATCGGAGCGCTGGTGATGTGCGATGGCGGCCTCGCCCGTCGCGACGTCCACGGTGCGCAGCGCCCTCGGCACGGTGGAGATCGGCTTCATCGCCGCTCGCACCCGGAGCACCTCACCCGTGCTCATGCCACCCTCGGTGCCGCCCGACCGATGCGACGCCCGGGCGATGCCGTGATCACCAGGGACGATCTCGTCGTGCGCCGCACTGCCCCTGCTGCGAGCCAGCTCAAATCCGTCACCGATCTCCACGCCCTTGATCGCTTGAATTCCCATCAGCGCGCCAGCCAGCTGCGCATCTAGCCGGCGATCCCAGTGCACGTGCGAGCCCAGCCCCGGCGGCAAGCCCCAAACAACGACCTCCACCACACCGCCGAGCGTGTCGCCATCTTTTTGGGCGGCCTCCACCTCCACGACCATCTCTGCGCTTGCCGTCCGATCGAAGCAGCGCAGCGGATCCTCATCGATGGCTGCAAGGTCCGACGCCGCCGGTACCACTCCGGCAGGAGCCTTTACCGTCCCCAGCTCAACGACGTGGCTGAGCACGCTGACACCAAGCGCCTGCTGCAGAAAGGCGTACGCGACCCGGCCCAGCGCCACTCGTGCCGCCGTCTCGCGCGCGCTGGCGCGCTCCAGGATCGGTCTCGCCTCGTCGAAGTCGTACTTCTGCATGCCCACCAGGTCGGCGTGTCCGGGACGCGGTCGGGTCAGCGCCGCATTGCGCGCCTGCCCTTCAAGCTCGTCCGGGGGCACCGGGTCGGGGGCCATCACGGTCTCCCATTTCGGCCACTCCGTGTTGCCCACCTGGATCGCGATCGGGCCGCCTTGGGTCTCGCCATGCCGTATCCCGCCCAAAATGGTTACGGCATCCGCCTCGAACTTCATCCGGGCGCCGCGCCCGAAGCCGAGCCGGCGACGAGCCAGGCCATCGGCAATGTCGCCGCTTGTCACGGCCACATGGGCCGGCAACCCCTCGAGGATTGCCACCAGTGCCGGACCGTGCGACTCGCCCGCGGTAAGCCATCTGAGCACGATCAGAAGTTTGGCACGGCTTATTGGTCGGCCAGCTGAGATCCCATGGTGTGCACCAGCCCAAGCTGCTCGAGGCGGGAGAGGGTGTCCTCCAGCGACCAGCCCTTGATGATCTTGCCGTTACGAATATCGAAGATCGCGACTTCGTCGACTCGCTGGAAACGGCGACCGGTCGGCGCATGACCGCGCCACTCGCCTTGATGGGTGCCGGAGCAGGTGAACCGGCCGACGACCTTCTCATCTTCCGCGATCAGTTCCACGATCTCCATCTGGACATCGGTGAAGCTGGTGTGGAACGCGCCGATCCAACGTCGGGCTGCCGGCGCCAGTGCAGCTGCATAGAGTTCGTCGATCACGTCGAGGTTGCCCGCGTTCAGCACTTCGGCGACCAAGCGACGAACCACCCCTTTGGCGATCTCTGGAGGAACCTCGGTCATAAGGCGGAGAGTACGGCCACTCACGCTGACAACTCGGTGGGGAGGGCTGCGTAGAGAACGTCGGCGACGACAGAACGGCCAGTCATCAACTCGATCTGCAGCAACGCTTGACCGACGAGCAGGTCCCGCCCGCTGATCACCGCGCAGCCTGCTTGCTGAGCGGTCGTCGCCAGCACGGTCGGCCACGGATCGTAGATCACGTCGACGATGACGGGGGCGCTATCGACGGCGGCCTGGGCAATGCTGTCTGCGGCACCTGAGATAGCCGTCGACACCACTAGATCCGCATCGGGAAGAGGGACCGACCAGGGCCTGACGTCCAGCTCGACGCCGACCTGGTGGCCTAGCGCCCTAAGCGGCTCCGCCCGAGACGGCGTACGCGCCAGAACACTCACCTGCTGGGCACCGAGCTGTGCTGCGGCGATCAGCGCCGCCCTTGCCGTCGCGCCGGCACCGAGGATCGTGACCCGCGGCACCGGTGCAGCGGTCACCTCACGGACGGCCCAGGTTAGTCCTCCCACATCAGTGTTGTAGACCCGGCGGGTGCCCCTTTCCAAGATCAACGTGTTACCGGCACCGGCCAGCCGGGCGAGCTCATCGACCTCGCCAAGTTCGAGGACGGCTTCCTTCAACGGCATGGTCAGACTGAGCCCGCGCCACGATGCGTCGAGGTTGTTGACGAACGGCGCGAGCTGTTTCTGATCGACCTCGACCCGCTCGTAGCTCCAGCTCAGCCCGAGGCTGGCGTAGGCAGCAGCGTGCAACGCCGGAGAGAGCGAATGCTCAATGGGTGAGCCAAGAACCGCGCAGCGACGCAGAACGCCCAGCGAGCCGACATCAGGTGTCACAGCGGCCGGGGTGGGACTGGCACCAGGTCTGGAACTCCAGCCGGATCTTTTCGAAGTCCGCCTGGTTCTCGGCGAACTTCGTCTCGCCAGTGTCGAAGTTCACCGTGACGAAGTAGAGCCACTTACCCTTCTCAGGATTTGCCGCCGCCTCCAATGCTGCCTTGCCGGGCGCCGAGATCGGCCCTGGCGGCAGGCCCTTGTGGCGGTAGGTGTTGTACTTCGACTTGCTGGCCCGGTCCTTCTTGGTGGTGGTATTGGTTTTGAGATTCTCCGCGTAGATCACGGTCGAGTCGAGACCCAGCTTCATGCCTTTGTCGAGGCGGTTGTAGAGCACCCGGGCAACCTTGGGGCGGTACTCCTCCTTGTTCACCTCGCGTTCGATGATGCTTGCCACGATCAGGACCTCGTACGGTGATCGCTTCAGTTTCTTGGCTGCTGCCTCGAACTCGATCTCGCGAGTTACCGACTTGTACTGGGTCACCATCTGCTTCAGAGTCGACGTTGCCGTCGAATCGGCTGTCAGCTCATAGGTGTCGGGGAACAGAAAACCCTCCGGTCGCTTCTTCGCGTACTTGGGCAGCTTGAGCGGTTTTGGTTTCTCCAAGACGGCTTGGTACGAGGATTTCTTGATCTTGGTGCGCTTTGCCAGCTGATCCACTTGGGCACTGAGCCGCAGGCCCTCGGGGATGGTGAACTGGAGCCGGATCTTGGAGCTTCCGGGATTGATCAGCAGCCGAAGGGCATCGATGGCCTTCATCTGCGTCTTCATGAGGTATCGACCGGCCTGAACACTGGTGGCTCGCTCCTCTGAGCGCACCGCTTGATCCCAAGCTTTCTTCGACTTCACGACATCCTTCTCGACCAGCAGCCCGCCGATCACATCAAGGGAGGAGCCTCCAGATATGTCGACCAGGATCTTGGAGTTACCCGGTCCGGGATAGTCGGGAATCTCACCGAAGCTTGAGAGGAATGTGGTGGTCTTGTTCCACACGAGATAGCCGCCGACGACGAGTACTGCGGCCGCCACAAAGGCAGCGAGGCAGCCCTTGCCCGTGCGAATCATCTCTTTCGCCTGGCTCGGTTTGACCTCCGGGTCGAGCATCGATGACACGCTGGCTGATCTCCCTCAGGTCTGCACAGGCCTCTCCTGCCCTGAGCCGCCAGGCAGGTCCGGCCCGCCGGTGACCGGGCCGCCAGGTGCTGATACTAACTCCCCCGGTGGAGATCCTTGAGATTGTTCGAACACCAGGGCCTGCTCGAGAATCGCGACGGCAGCCGCCGCATCGATCAACCTCCGCTGCTCCTTAGCTCGCTTCCCAGTCTCATGGAGCCGCTGCGAGGCGGTTACGGTCGTCAATCTTTCGTCCACCAGCCGGACCGGTACGCCGATCCCAGCTGCCAACCGTGTGGCCCGCTCCCGCGCCTTTGCCGCTGCCGGACCCTCCCCCCCACTCAAGCTGCGCGGCAGGCCGACCAGCACCTCGATCGGCTCGTACTCAGCGACCACTGCCATCAACTCGGCTAACTCATCTGTACCGGCGCGGACCGTCGTCAGTGGATACGCCAGCACGCCGTTGGAGTCACACGCCGCCACCCCGATCCGCGCATCTCCCCAGTCAAGCGCCATCCGCACGCCACGCCGCATCCCCTCGCTCATCGGTCGGCGAAGACCCGGGCGAGTGTGCGGGAACGCACATGCACGTGCGTTCCTGCTGCGATACACACGTTGCAACGCGTGTGGGGCGTAAGGAACGAACGTGCACGTGCGTTCCTAACCGGAGCCGCGCGTTCGCAGGTGACCCGGGCCGGGGTCCGTCCATCGAAACAGGCCGCTGTCCCAGGTCCCGCGACCACCGGACGGAGGCGAGGGGCTCGGTGGTAGGTCGGCGAAAACCTAAGATGCTCCAAACCCTTTGGTGCGATCTCCACACGTGCCGCCCAACCCAGCGACCACGTTTTCACCGACCTATCAGCGAGCTCCTCGCAGAAGGATTGAACCACCGCGCGACCTAGGACGACTGCAGCGTGCGCCCGATGGCGTACTCCACGGCCTTGAGGGCATCCTCGGCGCGCGCCCCGTCGGTGCCGCCACCCTGAGCGATGTCGTCTTTCCCGCCTCCGCGACCTCCGAGGGTCTCGCTGGCAACGCGTACCAGATCGCCTGCGTTCAGACCGCGATCACGAGCGCCCTGGGTCGTCACGATGACCACGCTGGGCTTGTCGACTGATCCGCCGACGACTGCGACCACCGACGGAGTGTGCTGCACCCGATTGCGGATCTCCATTGCGAGTGTCCGGAGGTCATTGCCCGCAACGCCGTCCGCGCGATGGGCTATATAACCGACCCCCCACATGTCGTGGCTCTTGGCAACGATTCTGTTCACGTCGGCCAGTACGGTCTGACTCTTCAGATCGGCGATCTGCTTCTCGGCGGCCTTGAGCTGTACCAGCAGCTTGCTGACCCGGTCGGGCAACTGCTCGGGCTGCACCTTGAGCGCCTCGCTGAGTCCCATGACGAGCGATCGTTCCTTCGCGAGGTATCGGAACGCCTCGATCCCAACGAACGCCTCAACCCGACGTACGCCGGATCCGATGCTGGACTCGCCGGTGATCGTCACCAGCCCGATTTGGGAGGTGTGCTGCACATGGGTTCCGCCGCAGAGCTCGCGGGACCAGGGGCCGCCCATTTCGACCACCCGGACGTTTTCGTCGTAGGTCTCGCCGAACAGAGCCAGCGCGCCAATCTCGCGAGCCGTGCCCAGCGGCATGATCGTCGCACTGACGTTCAGATCCTTACGGATGCCCTGGTTCGCCGCCTCTTCAACATCGGCCCGGACCTGCTGGCTGAGGCCGCTCTGCCAGGCGAAGTCAAGCCGAAGGTAGCCCGGCTTGTTGTAGGAGCCGCTCTGCAGCGCGGTCGGGCCCAGCACCTGACGCAGCGCCGCGTGCATGACGTGCGTACCCGAGTGGGCCTGGCACGCACCGATACGCCATTCGCCATCCACTGATGCCAGCACCTGAGCGCCGCTGAGCAACTCACCCTGATTGACGCGTACCCGGTGCACGATCAAGCCCTTCACCGGGCGCTGCACGTCGACCACCTCGAGCTCGACGCCGTCGCCGATGATCCGGCCGGCGTCGGAGTCCTGCCCGCCCGATTCGGCGTAGAACGGGGTCTGTTCCAGGACGACCTCCACCAGATCGCCCTCTTCGGCCGCCTCGGCGAGCACGCCGTCACTGACAATGCCGCGGACCTTGGACTCGGTGCTGAGCTCGCTGTAGCCCGTGAAAGGAGTCGGGCCGAGCGCCCGAAGATCGCGGTAGATCTCTACTGCCTGAGCGCCTGCCTTCTTTGACTTGGCGTCAGCCTTGGCGCGATCCTTCTGCTCCTGCATCAAGCGCCGGAAGCCCGGCTCGTCGACACGCAGCCCCTGCTCGGCAGCCATTTCCAAGGTGAGATCGATCGGGAAACCGTAGGTGTCGTGGAGCTGGAAGGCGCGTTCGCTACTGAGAACCGTTTGCTGCTCGCTCTTGGCATCGGCAACCGCAAGATCAAAGATCTGAGTACCAGTGGCCAGGGTGCGCCGGAAAGCGTCTTCCTCCGCGTACGCGATCTGCGCGATGCGTGCCCAGTCGTAGGCCACCTCGGGATAGGACTCGGCCATCAGATCGCGGCTGATCGGCAGCAGTTCCGGCAGTACCGGCTCAGTAACGCCAAGCAGGCGCATGGCGCGGACTACCCGGCGCAGCAGTCGGCGCAGCACGTAGCCGCGTGCCTCATTGCCAGGCGTGACGCCGTCACCGATCAACATCAGCCCCGAGCGGACGTGATCGCCGACGACCCGCAGCCGTACGTCGTCATCGTGGTGGCTGCCGTATCGCTTGCCGGCCAGCTGAGCGGCGTGGTCGATCACCGGATAGACCTGGTCGATCTCGTACAGGTTGTCCACGCCCTGCAACAGGTACGCGACGCGCTCCAGACCCATGCCGGTGTCGATGTTCTTACGCGGCAGGGGTCGCGCAATGTCGAAGTCGTCTTTCTTCCGAACCTCAGAAAGCTCCTCCTGCATGAAGACCAGATTCCAGATCTCCAAGAAACGATCTTCATCCACGATGGGCCCGCCATCCGGGCCGTACTCGGGGCCGCGATCAACATAGATCTCGCTGCAGGGCCCGCCAGGTCCAGGGACACCCATATGCCAGTAGTTGTCCAGCAGCCCGCGGCGCTGAATGCGCTCAGCTGGCAGACCGGCGATGCTTTCCCACAGCACCGCCGCCTCGTCGTCGGAGTGCAGCACGGTGACCCAGATCTTGTCCGGGTCAAACCCGTAGCCGCCGCCGTCTTGGGAACCGGTAACCAGATCCCACGCGTATCGAATCGCTTCGGCTTTGAAGTAGTCGCCGAAGGAGAAATTCCCGTTCATCTGGAAGAACGTGGCGTGGCGGGTTGTCTTGCCGACCTCGTCGATGTCGAGCGTACGGACGCACTTCTGGACACTCGTGGCACGGTCGAAAGGCGGGGTCTCGGCCCCGGTGAAGTACCGCTTGAAGGGCACCATGCCGGCATTGACGAACAGCAGAGTGGGGTCGTTGTAAAGCAGGGGTGCGGACGGCACCACTTCGTGACCGCGCGACGCGAAGAAATCCAAGAAGCGGCGCCGGATCTCGGCGGTTTTCATGAGGTGTTCCTTGAGGGCTGAATCGAGAATCGGCTAGCGAGGAGGTTGGTCATCAGGCAGGCCGAGCGTCTCACGCAGCTCCGTTTCGCGCTCGGCCATACCGGCTCGTACCCGGTCGACGAAGTCGCGGGCGGAGTCGGTGATGCCGCTCGCAGATTCGGACACACGTTGGCCGATGGCCTCTGGGCGCGCCTTCTTCAGGTATCCCCGGATCTTGATCGAGACGAAGATCGCGACGCCCGCGCCGATGACGAACCAGAAAATACGTCGGAACATCACACGCTCCGCTTTGCCTTACGGCGTGAACCGTTGCCCTTGATCGCCTTCCGTACGCCATAGCTGAACGCGGCCGTCTTGACCAGCGGCCCTCCGAGCGTGGCTGAGAACAGACTGGTCATCTGTGCGGCGTTCTCGCTGACCACGGTCGCATTCGCACTCACCTTGGCGGCGTCCTCTGTCACCACGCTGAGCTTGACCAACTCATCATTGGTGGCGCGTACGGTTCCTCGCAGCTCGGTCAGAATGGGCACCGACTCATGCCCGATGTCACGCACCGCAAGCCGAACCTCCTCAAGCACCCGTCCGAGCTTGAGCAGTGGCACCGCGGTGAATGCCACCAGAGCAACGAAGGCTATGGCGGCGATCAGGCCTGCGAT
>DASVEX010000020.1:0-9492 GCA_036380335.1 Propionibacteriaceae bacterium
GAGGTCATGCACCCGGCCCCTGCCTTCGCGATGTTGGATCGCGGCGAGTTGCGGCTAGTCCTCAGCGCACCAAGCAGTCAGGGCGGCGGTGGCCAGGCAATGCCAGACGGCACGAAGCCCGAACCAGGTGGATGGAACCGATTCATCATTGAAGTCGCCGACCTCGCCGACCGGGTCCAGGTGCTCCGAGACCGCGGGGTTCATTTCCGCAATGACATCGTTGAGGGGGTTGGCGGCAAGCAGATCCTGCTGGATGATCCTGCCGGCAATCCCATCGAGCTGTTCGAGCCCGGCATCCCGGAAGCCCGCCTCGCGGACCGCTGAGACGCGATCACTCGTCGGAGTGAGTCACCCTGACATTGCAAAAATGAACGGGCCACTGGCGGGCAGAGACCCGCCGAGAGGAACCAGCTGATGACTGAAGCCAAACCGCTCACTGCCAATAGCACCATCGCCGACTGGCTCGCCCATCCCACCGGAGGTCCACTGGTACGTGGCCTGCTCACCCAAACGGGTGCAAGTGAGGAAATGCTCGCCCCGATCAAGGGGCTTCCCCTTCAGCAACTCGTGGCGCTGAGCCAGGGACAGCTACCACAGTCGGTACTGGATGACCTCGTCCTCCAAGCCAACGACGGCATCGCTCCTGTCGAGGATCAAGAAACCGGGTGGGTTGAGCAGATCACATCCGGCCGATTCACAGACCAGACCGTGATTATCACCGGCGCAGCTTCTGGTATCGGCCGGGCCACCGCCTCCCGCGTGGCTCGTGAAGGCGGAACCGTGATCGCTGTGGACATCTCTGCCGAAAGACTCGAGTCGCTGAAGACGGCGTTGCCACAGAGTGACATCGTCGCGGTTACGGGTGACATCACCAGGCAAGACGACATCGACGGCATCGTTGCCGCCGCCGGTAACACGATCGACGCCCTCGCCAATATCGCCGGCATCAACGACGACTTCTCCCCGCTACACGAAACCAGCGACGCAATGTGGGATCGCGTCATCGGAATCAATCTGACCGGAGCGTTCAAGCTGTCCCGCGCAGTTCTGCCTGCCATGCTCAGTGCCCGTAAGGGCTCAATCGTGAACGTAGCCTCGGAGGCGGCACTGCGCGGCGACGCATCCGGCAATGCCTACACCGTGTCGAAACACGGCGTCATCGGGCTCACCCGCTCCGCCGCGTTCATGTACGGGCCGCATGGCATCCGCGTCAACGCGGTCGCACCTGGCGGCGTCGCGACCGGCATCCCGATGCCACCCAACATGTCGCAGATCGGGTCTGCACGGCTAGCCCCGTTCCAGCAACAGATCCCCACTGTCGCCACTGCCGAGCAACTAGCGGCATCGATCACGTTCCTGTTGTCCGACGACGGCATCAACATCAACGGCGCCATCCTCCCCTCTGACGGAGGATGGTCGGTTCAGTAGCAGGGCCGTTTCCGACGATCTTGGATGAGGTCCGGTGGATCTCCATCCTGTCATGATCGATCGTGCGCGCCGGTCGAGACATCGGCCATCCGGCGGATGTCACAGCGAACCGGCGGATTTCGTCTGATCTACGCCGATTGGCGGATGTCTGATTAGGGCGCCTCGGACGACGTTTGCAATCCGTCGAACCTCGTCGAATTGGCTGGATCTGCCCGTCGGGAAGTCTGAGGAGGATCGCCATGGGGCACTCGGGAGCCGAGAGACCGGTGTACGCACTCGACGGAAGCCGGCTGGGTAAACGGCTCACGGCGGTGGCCGCACGGCTGAGGCGCCGGGCTTACCCCAACCACTGGTCGTTCCTGTTCGGCGTGGTCTCGGTCGCCTTGTTCACGGTGCTACTGGTGACCGGGATTGCCCTGATGTTCTTCTATGACCCGTCGACTGCTGTCGTTCGTTATCGCGGCAGCTATCCGCTGCTGCGGGGGTTGGGGATGTCGCAGGCGTACGAGTCGATGTTGCGTATCTCTTTCGACGTCACCGGCGGTCTGCTGCTGCGGCAGGCGCATCACTGGGCGGCGCTGATGCTGCCGGGGTCTCTGGCCCTGCAGCTGTTGAGTACCTTCTTCACCGGCGCGTTCCGCCGACCGCGGCAGTGGGCCTGGGTGTTGCTGGTCGGGATCTTCTTATTGGCACTCGTCAGCGGCTGGAGCGGTTACGCGTTGCCCGATGACACCCTGTCGGGTACAGGCCTCCGGATCGTGCAGGGCGTCATGCTCGGCATTCCGATCATCGGCACATGGTTGACCTGGAAGCTCTTTGGAGGCGAGTTCCCAGGCTCGATCATCACCCACATGTACGCCATCCATCTCGTTGCACCCGCCATCCTCGCGGTGGGCATCGCGTTGCGCCTCCGGTTGACCTACCGACTTGGACCGCCGCAGTTCGGCGGGCCCGGAAGGACAGAGGGCAACATCGTGGGTGTCCCGATGTGGCCAAACGCCGTCGCACGGATGATCGGCCCCTTCTTCATCACCACCGGTGTCGTGGTGCTGATGGGCGGAACGGTGACAGTCAGCCCAGTATGGGTGTACGGGCCATCGTCGCCTAGCAATGCCTTCGCCGGCAGCCAGCCCGACTGGTACACCGCCTTCCTGGACGGCGCGCTCCGACTGGTCCCGCCCGGATGGGAGGTCGGCTGGCTGGGACGGACGTGGACGCTCGCTGTCCTCGTTCCAATCGTCGCGATCGGCCTATTCTTCGCCCTGCTGACGACCTATCCATTCCTGGAGGCCTGGATCGCCGCGGACCGGCGCGAACATCACCTTCTCGACCGGCCCCGCGACACCCCGGCGAGGACCGGACTCGGCGTTGCAGGAGTGACGTTCTACGCCACGCTGTGGCTAGCCGGGAGCGCCGACGTGATCGCCACCCAGTTCAGGGTTTCCTTCGAGGGCGTGATCTGGCTCTTGAGGGGCGTCATCCTCCTCGGACCACCCATCGCGTACCTGCTGACCCGTCAGATCTGCTACGCCCTTAAGACCCAGGATCGCGAACGACTGCTCCACGGAGCCGAATCTGGTCGAATCGTCCAACTGCCCAACGGTGGCTATGTAGAGCCGCACGCGCGGCTCAGCGCCCGTCGTCGGTACGCCTTGACGACAACCACGCAGCATCCAGCTCCGGAGGTTCGGCTCAACAAGGAGGAAAGGGCGGCACCCATTGAGCGGCTCCGCATCCGCCTGCAGCGCAGGTTGTTCGACGATCGACCTCAAGCGATCGGCGGCAGCAGCGGCACCGGTCACGAGTCAGATCGCGGCGGTGAAATGGCGGCCCGCAGTGAGGCGCGACGCTGAGGCCGTCGTCCATGGCCGGGGCTCCATGCAATTGGCCTGGTTGATGGTCAGATGGCAGTTGCATCGTGAATGAAGCACGACGCGAAGAAAGGACGACGGGATGAGCAACGATGTTGCTGAGATCGAGGAGTTCGGAAAGCGCTGGGTGAAGGCGGAACTCGCTGGGGATACTGCTGCCTTGGATTCCTTGGCACACAACGACTTCTTGCTGGTCGGGCCGCTGGGCTTCATCCTGGATAAGGCCCAGTGGTTGGAGCGCTACAGCAGCGGCGCATTCGTTACCTCAGCGCTAGATTGGCGTGACACCACAGTGCGCGTGTTCGGAGATAGCGCGGTGGTGATCGGAGTTCATGATCAGCAGGCGGCGTACCGTGGCCGGCCCAACAACGGGCAGTTTCGAGCCACTCACATGCTGATCCGCGACGACGGCGGGTGGCGACTTGTCGGCATGCATCTCAGCCCGATCGCGACGCCGCCCATGGGACCGCAGCAGGACCGGTGATCATCATGAGCGAATCTGTACTCAAGTGGGTCCAGTTCGTCAGCATCATGCATCCGATGACACATGCCCCTACGTCGGGTCTATATCCAGGTGAACCAGCCATCGAGACCACGGGAGGAAGGTCGGAATGTCAGCATCAGTGCTCTACATGTCGATGTCGCTCGACGGGTACATCGCCGGACCCGACGATGAACTCGACAACCCCTTTGGCGACGATGGCCAGCGGCTGCACGATTGGTTCGTCGCCCCGGACGGGGAGTTCTTCCGGCCGGCCGGGCCGGCCGGACAATTGATCGACGAATGGAACGCGACCGGCGCGGTCGTCGTGGGACGGCGAACTGCGGAGTACGTCGATCACTGGGGCGGTGATCATCACGGCGTCCCGATCTTCGTGCCCAGTCACCGGCCGCCCGGCCCGTCCGCAGCGAAATATCCGTTGGTGACGTACGTGACCGATGGGATCGAGAGCACAATGGCGCAGGCTAAGGCCGCGGCCGGGAGTCGGGACGTGCTAGTGCACGGTGCGTATACGGCGCAGCGGGCGCTCGAGGCAGGTGCGCTGGACGAGCTGCAGATCCACCAGATCCCGGTGCTATTCGGTGGTGGCCGCCGGCTGTTCGAGGTGTTGCCATCGCGCATCGAGCTGGAGATCTTATCGGTGATCGACACAAAGGAGGCAACACACATCCGCTACCGCGTCCGTCGCTGAGCTGTGGGCGTACGGCAACGGTCGTCAATATCCGACTTTCCTCACCGACGAGGGTCCGGCAGGGGTCCGCTCGGCCTACCGTGACGGCTGGCCGCGGCTGGTCGCCCTCAAGGACCGTTACGACCCGACGAACACCTTCCGACTGAACGCAAACATCCCGCCGAGTGCCCTATCTGACTAGCAAGTGTGGAGGGTGCCAACATGACAAATCGGTTGACGTACTGGCGTGGATGTACTTCACTCTCTGGAGTCCTCATCCAGTCAGGAGACGATCACCCGATGCGCCAACTTCTCGTACCCACCCAATCGATCGACATCGAGGATACGAGACTTGGACACGCTCAACCTGGGGATCCTGGCGCACGTCGACGCCGGTAAGACCTCTCTCACCGAACGGCTGCTCTACGCGGCCGGGATCATCGACCACGTCGGCCGGGTCGACGACGGCGATACCCAGACCGACACTTTGGCGCTGGAGCGCCGGCGCGGCATCACGATCAAGTCCGCGGTGGTCTCGTTCGAGGTCGACGGCACGGTCGTCAACCTCATCGACACCCCTGGACACCCCGACTTCATCGCCGAGGTACAACGGGTACTCAACGTCCTCGACGGCGTAGTGCTCGTGGTATCTGCGGTGGAGGGGGTGCAGGCGCAGACCCGGGTACTGATGCGGACGCTGCGCCGGCTCGGACTTCCCGTGCTGATCTTCGTCAACAAGATCGACCGCGGCGGCGCCAGGGCGGAGGCCTTGCTGAGGGAGATCGCAGCCAAGCTCAGCATCGACGTGGTGTCGATGGGATCCGTGCGCGGCCTCGGCACGAAGGGCGCGACCTTTGTGCCGTACGCCGGCACGGCCGCTGAGGTGGTGGAGCCACTGGCCGATCACGACGACTTGCTGCTGACCGCCTACATCGCGGAGCGGCCGATGACTGCCGAGCGAGTACGCGGCGAGCTGGCCGAGCAGACTCGGACGGGACAGGTGCACCCGGTCTTCTTCGGCTCGGCGATCACTGGGGCCGGGGTGGACGAGCTGACTGCCGGCATCGTCGCCCTCCTGCCGACGGCCGGCGGCGACGCCGCTGCAGAGCCCTCGGGGTCGGTGTTCAAGATCGAACGCGGGCCGGCCGGCCAGAAGGTGGCACTGATCCGGATGTTCAACGGCAGTCTGCGGGTCCGCGACCGGTTGAGCTTCGGTCGGGCCGAGGACACCGTTACCCGGATCAGTGTGGTCGAGCGCGGCGGCGGTACGCTCGCCGCGGCGGTGACGGCCGGTCGGATAGCTCGGGTCTGGGGTCTAGCTCACGCCCATATCGGGGACCCGGTGGGTCGGCACCGCCGCGGCGCTGCCGCCGCGTCTTTTGCCCCGCCCACCTTGGAGACGGTCGTGGTCCCCGCCCGTCGCGCTGCAGCCGCTCGCCTGCATCAGGCGCTGACTGAACTGGCCGAGCAGGACCCGCTGATCAATGTCCGGACCGTCGGAACCGACATCGCAGTGTCCCTCTACGGCGAGGTACAAAAGGAGGTCATCGAGGCCACCCAGGCCGAGGAGTACGGTCTGCGAGTTGCCTTCCGGGAGACTACGACCATCTGCATCGAGCGGGTCGTGGGGACCGGTGAAGCCGTGACCGCTAAGGACGCCGAGGACAACCCGTTATTGGCCGGGGTCGGGTTGCGGATCGAGCCCGGCCCGCCCGGCAGCGGCGTCGCGTACTTCCGCGACGGATTCGTCCTCGGCGCCATGCCGCCCGCCTTCTTCACTGCGGTGGAGGAGACGGTGCACGCCACCCTGGCCCAAGGTCTGTACGGGTGGCAGGTCACTGACTGCCGGGTGACGTTGACCCACACGGGCTACTTTCCGCGGCAATCACACGCGCACGCTCACTTCGACAAGTCGATGTCCAGTACCGGTGCCGACTTTCGGCAGCTCACCCCGCTGGTGCTCATGGCGGCCCTCCGCACGGCGGGCACTCAAGTTTGCGAGCCGGTGCACCGGTTCCGGCTGGAGTTGCCCGCCGAGACGCTGGCCGCGACACTCGCGATGCTCGCCGAGGTAAAAGCGGTCCCCTACGAGACCACGCCGCAGGGTGCATCTTTCGTGCTCGAAGGGGATGTCCCCGCCGCACAGATACATCCTTTGACCCGACTGCTACCGGGCGTAACCCACGGCGAGGGGCTAGTGGAGACGAGTTTTCACCACTACCGCCCGGTGGCCGGCGCGCCGCCGAGCCGGCCCGTGTGGTGATCGCCCCGATACCGGGTCTCCCTAGCGGTCGCACCGTTAGGCCGAGATGAACGTCTGACGCAGCTCGCCGATGCCGGAGACATGGCTGATGAGTACGTCGCCCGGCTGGAGAAACCGCTGCGGGTCACGTCCAATGCCAACCCCGGCAGGAGTGCCACAGAAGATGATGTCGCCAGGCAGTAGGGGGGTCACCCGGGACAGGCCCTCGATCAAGGCTGGCACGCCGAACAGGAAGCCACTCGTACGGCCCTTCTGGAGGATCTCCTCACCGATCGCGCACTGCAGCTCGATGTCGTCTGGATCGTCGAACTCGTCGACTGTCACTACCCATGGGCCGATCGGCGCAAAGCCTGGGAAGGACTTGCCGTGGCTGAATTGCGGTGCGGGCCCGGCAAGCTGGGTGATTCGTTCGGAGATGTCCTGCCCAGCGGTCAAGCCGGCAACATATGACCAGGCATCTGCCGCG
Source organism: Propionibacteriaceae bacterium (assembly GCA_036380335.1). GTDB lineage: Bacteria > Actinomycetota > Actinomycetes > Propionibacteriales > Propionibacteriaceae > Microlunatus. The sequence continues at coordinate 7,201 of DASVEX010000020.1, forward strand.
GCCACGCCCTCGGCCCGTCGACCGATTACTACGACGAGCTCGACTTCCCAGTCGACGTGACCACCCGGTGGCAGCGCAACCGTCGTAATCGGACCCGACAATGCGGTGCGGAACTTGGTGAACACCGGCGGGAAAGTATCGGGAACGGCGAGGTTCGACTCGACCGCATGGTCACGATAATTCAGTCCGATGGCGAACACCTGCGCCGGTGCGGGAGTCGGTGCTTGGAGGTCGGTCAGCTGAAAGTCAGTGGCGGCGACCTGGCCGAGCGCGTTGGCCCAGCCGACGAAGTCATCCCAGACGTGATAGATGGCCTGCGGATCAGAATTGAACCGGCCGCCAGAGGCGTCCGCAACATCGACGGCACCGCGGTCGGTGAACAGGGCCAGACGTCCGGATAAATTGCCGATCCGCATTGGTGCTCCTCCAGGTGGGCTGCTATCCCGACTCTAGAGGGACGGCTGAGTTGATTGCGCTCTGACCGGCGAGCTCCTGCAGTCGGCGAACCGGACCGCCCGTCATAGCGCTGAGTCGATTGCGCTATGACGGGGGTCCGGGACGCGTTCGGAACTACGATGCCCGCGTGAGGACCGAACTGGTGGCGGCGCACGCCGCGGTGGATGATGCGGTGGCGATCCTGCGGGACGGGCGTTCCCGGCCTCTTACGCGGATCGACAAGGTGGCCAAGGACTTCCTCACCGAGGTCGACCTGGCCAGCGAGTCAGCACTGCAGCGCGCGCTGGCGGCGTCCACACCGGAGATCGGCTTCTATGGCGAAGAGGGCGGCGGCGCGGCTCTCGACGTGGGCAAGGTCTGGGTTGCGGATCCGCTCGACGGGACGATCAACTACGCAACCGGCTCGCCGCTGTGCGGGGTGATGCTCGGACTGCTCGAAGACGGCGTGCCGACGCTGGGTGTAATCGATCTGCCGTTCCTCGGCGTACGAGTGGACTCGGGCGCAGTGAGCGACGTCGACGCGTTGGAGAAGGGGATCATCGGCATGGGCGACGCCTTCCACCGAGGCGGCACCCGCTTGGACGCCTACCTCGAACTGACCATGACCGTGCACCGCCGGGCGCTCCGCTTCCGAAGCGTCGGCGCCGCGTCGGTGCTCTGGGCCTGGCTGGTCAGCGGCCAGATCCAGGGCATGCTGCTGGCTCACAACAACCCGTACGACGTCGTCGCCGGCCATGCGATCGCGCGCGCTGCGGGAGCGATCTGCACCGACTATGCAGGGGCCCCGTTGACCCTCGAATCGAGCGGCGCCATGGCGGCCGTCCCCGGCATTCAGCCCGAGCTCGTCAGCCTCGCCGCCGATCTTGCTGCAGCGGCAGCACGCGACGGCTGAGAAGTCAGCGGGCGACCGGGCGCACCAGCGGTACGTCGGGGTTCAGCTCGACGCCGAAACCGGGCGTGTCTGGCAGCCGCATCCGGCCGTTCACCGGGACCGGCTCGCCGACCAGCAGCGGCTGGAACATGGGCACCACCTCGTCGGCCTCGGGGGCCATCATCAAGAACTCCGCGAACGGGCTATTGGTCCGGGTGATCACGAAGTGGTAGGAGTAAACACTCGATCCATGCGGGACGACCAGTGCGCCGTACGCGTCGGCCAGCGCGGAGATCTTGATCAGCTCGGTGATCCCGCCGCACCAGCCAACGTCCGGCTGCAGGATGTCAGCACAACCCATCTCCAGTAGCATCCGAAATCCGTGCCGGGTCGACTCATGCTCGCCGGTCGACACCAGCATCCCCCGCGGCACCGCACGCCGGAGATCGCGATAGCCCCAGTAGTCATCCGGGATCAATGCTTCTTCCAGCCACTTCAGCCTGTACTCATGGGCGGCGGTGGCTAACCGCGTTGCGTAGTCGAGGTCGAGCGACATCCAGCAGTCCCACATCAGCCAGAAGTCGTCGCCGACCTTCTCCCGCATCGCGGCGAGCTCATCCAGATTGGCCCGCAGTCCGGATAGTCCCTCGTGCGGCGCATGGTGCAGCGCCATCTTGCCGCCGATGAAGCCCATCTGCTGGGCCAGATCGGGCCGCGCGCCGGTCGCGTAGAAGGTGAGCTCGTCGCGGACCGCGCCGCCCAGCAGGTGGTAGACCGGCTCCTGCCGCAGCCGGCCCAGCAGGTCGTAGAGGGCGAGGTCGACGGCGCTGATGACGTTGAGCACCAGACCTTTCCGGCCATAGAACAGCGTCGACCGATACATCTGGTCCCAGATCTTCTCGATGTCGGTGACCTGAGCACCCTCCAGGAAGCGGGCCAGGTGGCGCTCGACGATCCACGCGCCG
>DASVEX010000021.1:0-53541 GCA_036380335.1 Propionibacteriaceae bacterium
ACCGCGGACCCCAAGACCTCCGCTGTCAGCACTGCCGTCGGCGCCGCCGTCGCGGACACCTGCGATCCCATCCGCTCCGCCGTCAGCCGGACCTTCGAGGTCTACACCCTCGTTGGGATCTTGTGTTGACTCGCTCATTGACCCTCCCGTACGTCGTTTGTTTGCCCTCTTCCGGGCCTGGGACTTCCTCAAGAACCTCGCGCCTGAAATGACGCTCTCGACATCCTGTCGCACTCTGCGTATACCCGATCTGCGGGGTGGTACGCGGGGCTTGTCAGTCACGCTGGTTCGCAATCAAATCCTGCGGGTGCCGACGACTAAGGTGCAAGGCGTGGTTGCGTTGTGGAATTCGCTTCTCAGTCATGAGGCGATCATCCAGATGGTGGGCCACGAAGCGTTCGCCAGAGCAATGGTCTACGTCAAGTCCGGTCACGTCTATGACGTCGATGTCGATGCCGAGGCCCTTACTGTCACGGGCCGAGTTCGGGGGACCGTCCGGGATGACTACGCAGTCACCGTGTTCTTGGCGAGCTCCCGGTCGGGCGCAATCAGCGTCTATCGCAGCCAGTGCACCTGCCCGGTTGCGTTGGATTGCAAGCACGCAGCCGCTGTCCTCATCGTCGCTCGCCATCTGGTCGCCGGCACAGCTGTGGAACGACCCGAATGGGAGCGGATTCTCGACAAGCTGCTGGCAGCCGAGCCGACCGTCCCTCCCGCCGATGTGGCTCCACTGGCACTGGAGTTCGGTGTAGAGCGCATTCCCGCATTCCGGGGGTACCTCGGACGACAGGACCTACGCATCCGCCCTGCCCGTCGGAATCGCAGGGGCTCCTGGGTGCGCTCGGGGATTTCCTGGGACGATCTTGATTTCGTTGCGCGCTCCTACGTTCCCGAGCAGCGGGAGCTGCTGCTGCAGTTTCGAGCGGCAGCCGGCGCGAGCGCACGTTATGCCCTGCCGCGCAGCGCCTGGCTTTCGCTTGGCACGGTCAGCAGTGCCTTTTGGGGATTGCTCGACCAGGCTGCCACCACCGGGCTGACAATTCTTGCGGTGAAGCCGCTGCTCGGGCCCATCCGGACCGAACACCGAGCGTCGGTCGTGCTCGATGCTCAGCGCAACCCCAGTGTCGGGCTTTTGGTTGGTGCGCGAGTGCTGCTCGATGATCGCGAGCTGGAACTGTCATCGCTCGGCGTGCTTGGCGAGCCGGCCCACGGCATCTTCCACGTCGGTGAGGAGGTTGCCGGTGTTCAGCAGCTTGTCGTCGCGCGACTGGATGAACTGCTCAGCCGGGAGTTACGGCAATTTGTTGTTGATCCTCACTCGCTGCTGATTCCGGCCGAGGATGAGGCGCGGTTCTTGACCGACTTCGTGCCACGGTTGCGCCAGAAGATCAACATCACCTCGGCCGATCGATCGGTGCGGCTGCCCGACTACATCGAGCCGATCTTGGGCGTTGCGGTGCACTTCCGGCCCGAGCACCGGGTACGCCTGGATTGGACGGTGCATTACGACCGCACAAGCGGCAGCGAAATATTTGGGATCGACGATCCCCCGGAGCGGCAGAGTATCCGTGACCTCGGGGAGGAGCAGCGCAAGCTGGTGGCGCTGCCGCTGCCGTACGGCGAGATTCCGCAGCTCGCCAGCTCCGGCAAGGAGCGGCCGCCGCGGCCGGCCCCTCACGTGTTGCTGGACGGTCTCGCTGCCCTGACATTCGTTGAGCAGGTCTTGCCGCAGCTGGAACGTGCAGGGGTGCGCATCATCCTCGACGGCGAGGTGCGCGAGTACCGCAAGACCACGTCTCCGCCCAGTGTCGAAGTGGCTGCCGTTGAGCGTCCGAACTCCGCTGACTGGTTCGACCTCCGCGTCAAGGTATCGATCGATGGCGAGGTGATTCCGTTCGAGGATCTGTTCGTCGCGCTGACCGAGGGGCAAGACTTCCTGATCTTGGAAACGGGAGTCTACTTCTCCTTGGACCGACCAGAATTCGTCCAGTTGCGGGAGTTGATCGAAGAGTCAAAGGTGCTGCATGATCATCATCGCCCTGAGCTGAGCATCAACCGATTCCAGGCCAGCTTGTGGGAGGACCTGACCAATCTCGGCGTCGCCATCGATCAGTCGGCCCGCTGGGAGCAGACCGTACGCGGACTCACGGATGTCTCCACGATCGAGGACGTCGATGTTCCGGAGTCGTTGCGCGCCACACTTCGGCCCTACCAGCTGGAGGGATACCGCTGGCTGTGGTTCCTCTGGACTCATCACCTGGGCGGCATCTTGGCGGACGACATGGGCCTGGGCAAGACGCTCCAAGCCCTGGCTCTGATCTGTCGGGCCCGGTTGGCCTGCCCCGAGCAGCCTCCGTTTCTGGTCGTCGCGCCGACCAGCGTGGTGTCGAACTGGTCCACCGAGGCAGCCAAGTTCGCACCCGATCTCCGCGTCGTCTGCCTGACCGAATCTGAGTCCAAACGGAGTGCCTCGTCAGGTCCAGCACTGGCCGGCGCCGATGTGGTGGTCACCTCCTACGCCCTGCTCCGGATCGACAACGAGAAGCTCGCCGGGCTGGAATGGTCGGGAGTCATCCTCGACGAGGCCCAGTTCGTCAAGAACCATCGCGCCAAGACCTACCAGTGCGCCCGCCGCTTGGCGGCGCCGTTCAAGCTGGCGATCACCGGTACCCCGCTGGAAAACAGCCTGATGGATCTCTGGGCATTGCTCTCGATCGCCGCGCCCGGGCTTTTTCCTGATCCGGATCGGTTCTCGGAGTACTACCGCCGACCCATCGAGCGCAGCAAGGATGCAATTCGCCTACGTCAGCTGCGTCGGCGCATCCGTCCTCTGATGCTGCGCCGTACCAAGGAAAGCGTCGCAACGGAGCTGCCGCCCAAGCAGGAACAGGTTGTCGAGGTCGAGCTTCACCCGAAGCATCGCCGGATCTATCAGACGCATCTGCAGCGAGAGCGCCAGAAGGTGCTGGGACTCATCGAAGATCTCGATCGCAACCGATTCACAGTGCTTCGCTCGCTCACCCTCTTGCGCAGGCTGAGCCTCGACGCGGCCCTGGTCGACGAGACTCAGGGCGCCGTGCCCGCGGCCAAGACCGAGGTCCTGCTCGAGGATCTCAGCGAGCTCGTCGGCGAAGGCCACCAAGCGCTGGTGTTCAGTCAGTTCACCACGTTCCTGAGCAGAATCCGGACTCGTCTGGCCGAGGCCGAGATCCCCTATGCGTACCTAGACGGGCGTACCAGGAATCGCGAACGGGTGATCCAGCGGTTTCGGGACAAGACCGCGTCTGTCTTCCTCATCAGCTTGAAGGCGGGCGGCTTCGGGCTCAACCTCGCGGAGGCCGACTACTGCTTCGTGCTCGATCCGTGGTGGAATCCGGCTATCGAGGCCCAGGCGGTGGATCGTACGCATCGGATCGGCCAAACCAAGACCGTGATGGTCTATCGGCTGGTGGCCAAGGACACCATCGAACAGAAGGTGATGGACCTGAAAGCTCAGAAAGAGGAGCTCTTCTCTGCGGTCGTCGGCGGCGAGGCACTGGCTGGGGGAGCACTGACTGCAGAGGAAATCCGCGGGCTCCTCGGCAGCTAGCAATGTGCTGTAGCGTTATGCGCGCTATGCAGTGCGAAGTTACTCGGGGGCTTGCTTCGACTACTCACACATCCGCCCAATGTCCACTTTTTGACATGTCCAGAAGGTGACAAACCGGCGTATGGGGGTCGACACGATTTGGTCTCTTTCGCTAATTTCTTGCTGTGTCAGGAGTTGGTTAGCCAACAAATGACGGGCATCGCCCTTCGACAGCGTTCATCTTGAACGTTCCTCTTGGGGGAGGGAACGTCGGGGTGTGGTCGGGTGAGTGGTCTTCATGTTGCCGGTGAGGCGCGCAAAACGCGCTTCGCAGTCAGCGAGTTGAGCACTCACTGTTGGGCCCACGGCCGCTCACGCTCGGGGAATGTGCTCGTGCCTCTCGCCTCTGGTGGGAGGCACGAGTGTTTTCTAGGCAACCTCATCGGGCAGCCTCGCAGAGCTGAGAATCCGTGAAGAGCCAAGCGCGGCACCACACCGCGTGCTGTGTCCAGACCTGTCGTGGTTTATGGCGGGGATCGGCAGGCTCGTCGCAGTCGCTTAGCTGGCCGGCGTGTCAGACACCCGAAATACTGGCGCGATGGTCCGTGCACGCGCCCCCTCATACGCGGCCAGGATGAGGCAGAGTACGTCGATGCCCTCCTTCTCGGTGTGCAGCGGACGGGTGCCCGAGCGCAGGCAGTTCGCAAAGTCGCCGATCTCCACGGCATAGGAGTCCACGGGATCGAAGGCGAAGGTCTCGCTGCCCGATCCGCGCAGGGTCAGCGTCAACGATCCGCCATCGCTGTGCATCGAGCCACGCTCTCCGACAATGGAGAACCGCTCGGTGCTCGGCGGCGGGTCGTACGCCCAACTCGTCACCAGCTGGCCAACGACACCGTTGTCGAAGCGCACCAACACCTGCGCCGAGTCCTCGCCTTCCATAAAGCGCAACCGGTGCTTTGACAGTAGTGCGGTGGCCTCGGTTGGCGAGCCTCCCGCGAAGTGCAGCATCAGGTAGGTCGGGTGGTAGCCCGTGTCCATCAGCTCACCGCCGCCGCTGGTGGCAGCGGTCGCACGCCAACCCATGTTCTGCGGATCGAAGTCGTTGTAGAAGCTGTCGGTGGTGCGAACCTCGTAGACCGCGCCGAGTACGCCTTGCTCCAGCAGCTGCTTGGCCTTGGCCACCGCGGGCAGATAGAGCTGGTTGTGAGCGCACATCAACGTCACACCAGCCGCACTGACCGTCCGTTGCACCAGTTCGGCCTCCTGCACCGTGAGGCAGAGCGGCTTCTCGCAGAGAATGTGTTTTCCAGCCTCAGCCGCAGCGACGATTGCGTCGGCATGGAGGTAGTGCGGCAAGCAGATATCGACGGCGTCGAGGTCTGCCTCGGAGATCATCTGCCGAAAATCGGTGTACGCGACGGCATCGAGCTCGGCCGCCCGCCGCTGAACGATCTCGGTCATCACATCGGCAACGGCTACCACCTTGATGGCATCGGCGTACGCCCGATAGCCCCGGATGTGCGCATCCACGATGCCGCCGCCGCCGATCACACCAACCTTGATCGGGCTCACACTGCACCGCCCGGGTAAGGCACCGTCGCGCCGGTTGCTGCCGCGCTGTTCGCGGCCGCTACGAGGCGGGTGAGCTCGACTGCGCGGGTCAGATTGTCATCGGCCCGGGTGCGGTTGCGGATATGTCTCACCCACCGGCCGAAAGCGTCTTCCTCGTCAGCAGGTACTGAGAGGGTCTGCCAGCCATCCAACCCAGCGCCACGGATCCGGAGCGAGTTCTCGGTGCTCTGATATGCGAGGCTGCCGCTGGTGCCGTGGATCTCAATGCTGAACGGGTCGCTGCTCAGGAAGCCGGTTTCGACTACCCCGATCGCCCCATCCGGGTATCCAAGCGTCACAACGGCCTGGTCTTCGGTCTGATGTCTGGTGAACAATGCGTACGTGGCGCTCACCGTAGCCGGAAGGGCACCCAGGAATAGCTGCGTGAGGTAGACGGGATGACAGCCGAGATCGCTGAGCGCGCCGCCGACGGCAGCCTGCGGGTCATAGAAGCGGTCCGGCAGCCAGCCGGCGATTGCCCCGTCGTGAGACAGCCGAATTCGGCCGTAGGTCAGCTTGCCGAGCCGTTCCTCGCCGAGTTGGTCAGCAATCGCCCGGGTGTATCCGTGGTACAGCCGCGGCAAGGACACCACCAACGCAATAGCGGCCTGATCAGCAGCGGCGATGATCTCCTCAGCCTCGGCGACTGTCGGAGCGAGAAGCTTCTCGGTGAAGATGTGCTTTCCAGCCCGAGCGGCGCGGAGCATCAGCGCGTGGTGCGCGGTAGTCGCCGTCGTTACGGTGACCGCGTCGATGTCGTCGCGGGCGAGTAGATCGTCGAAATCTTCAACGAAGCTCGCCCCAACCGCATCCGCGCCCGCTCGTCCCCGGGCAGGGTCGTCGTCCCAGGCAGCGACCAGCTCGGTGTCCGGATGCTGCTGAGCCCGTGCGGCGTACTCCGCTGCATGGACGTGCCAGAATCCGAGAACCGCTACCTTGATCGGATCTGACACGGGCAGTCCTTCCGGAGCGTTCAGCGCGTAGTTGTCCAGCAGGAGGAATCGTAATGGCCACATCCCTCAGAATCCGATTGCACTCTGACGAGCTGTTCGTACGTCCGACTCCTTCGTCGCTTGCGTTACTAGGTGAATGCATCATCGGTGCTGCACCGGCAAGCTCCTGCAGTCGTCGGAGCGACCACCTCGTCATAGTGCACAGTGAGCGGAGCGAGCAATGAACACGCCGCCGACGGCGGAGGAATTTGCCGACAAGGTCTTCACGGCTGCGCTCGGCACCATGGAGGTCTTCAACCTGTACCTCGGTGAACGTCTCGGCTGGTTGGACGCGCTTGCGGAGGCGCCGGCCGCTCCGGCCGAACTCGCCGAGCGAACCAGAACCAACACACGCTACGCAGTTGAATGGCTGGAGGCTCAGGCGGTCTACGGCAACCTCACAGTCGTCGACGACGGCGGCGGTGATCGGCTACAGAGACGGTATGCCATGGCTCCAGGTGTCGCCGACGTACTGACCGACCGCCACAGTCTGAATTATCTGGGTGCCCTGCCGCAGATGATGGCCGCGGCCGGCGCACAACTGGAGAAGTTGTTGGAGGCATACCGCAACGGCGGCGGAGTCAGCTGGGCCGAGCTTGGCGACAATGCCCGCAAATCCCAAGCCGCTCTCAACCGGCCCTGGTTCGAGTCAGCACTGGCGCCCGCTCTCGCCTCCGTGAGCCAGATCGACGCTGTGCTCCAGGAGCCACGCGCTCGGATTGCCGATATCGGTTGCGGCGCGGGATGGTCGAGCATCGCGCTCGCCCGGGCGTACCCATCAGCAACGGTGCTCGGCGTCGATGTCGATGAACCCTCGATCCAGGCAGCAAACGCGAACGCTTATGCGGCCGGCGTTGCCGATCGGGTGCGCTTCGTCGTCGCGGCAGGCCAGACATTGTCCGAGCTTGGTCCCTTTGATGCTGCCTTCGCCTTCGAGTGTCTTCACGACATGCCGCGCCCGGTTGACGTACTTGCGGCGATTCGCGAGGCGGTCCGTTCAGACGGACTGGTGGTGATCATGGACGAGGCAGTCGCCGATGACTTCAATGCTCCTGGTGACCAGGTGGAGCAGCTGATGTACGGCTACAGCACACTGATCTGCCTTCCCGACGGTCTGTCGTCGGCGCCTTCGGAGGGCACTGGCACGGTGATGCGCCAGTCCATCCTCACCGACTACGCCAGCCGCGCCGGTTTCAGCTCGGTCGAGGTGTTGCCCATCGAGGAGTTCGGCTTCTGGCGGTTCTACAGGCTCCACCGTTAGTAACGGCGGACCGTCCCTGAGGTCACCAGCTGCCGGCGGGTCGCCCGCCGATGCAACAGCCAGGCTGCCAGTACGCCGCCGACTGCGCCGCCGAGGTGCGCTTGCCAGCTGACCCCGGGGCTGCTGGGGAAAACGCCCCAGATCAACCCGCCGTACACCAGCAGCACCAGTAGGGCCACCACAACCTGCGCGGGACGGCGGGACCAGATGCCGCGAGCCAGCAAGTAGGTCAGCCAGCCAAAGATCAGGCCGCTCGCACCCAGAATGATCGTGTGCGGCGGCGTCAGGGACCAGGCCGTCAGGCCCGATGCCACGATGATGATCAATGACGAGACGAGCCACCTGGCCAGCCCACTCAGCAACACGAGGAATCCCAGCACCAGAAAGGGCAGCGAGTTGCTGATCAAGTGATCCCAGCCCGCGTGCAAGAACGGTGCGGTGAAGATCTCGGGCACCCCATCGATTTCCTGGGCGTGAATGCCCAACTGGTCTAGCTCATTGCCGCTCAGCTGATCGAAGAACTCCAGCACCCACATTCCAGCGAGCAGCAGCAGCATGATCAGCAAGGCCCAGCCGGGGCCTGGCAATGGGCGTTCGACCGGGCGTTCGACCATTGTTCACCTTCTCCTGTCCCTCACCGGGGTTGCTAGCCGGGTGACCATTCCGCGCATCCAGCGTGCCTGGCTTGCCCAAACGGGAGTGTCACCGGCTGGATCCGCCGACGGATGGGACACCCCGCAATCTGACGAAGAACTCGCCACGTCAGGCGAACCTGCCAAACCATGGCCCAGCCTGTCTCGAATTCACTGTTGAGGAGCCGCTACCAGCTGTATCACCCAAGGCAGTGGGGTCCTCAGTATTCGTGAGTAGCTTGACGGTTCCTCGCCAAGCATGACGGAGCTTGGACGATTGCGATGTTTACAACTTCCGAGATCGTGGCCCAGGTAGGCCAATTCGGTGGTGCTGATCTTGCGCAGCAGCGTGGCACCATTGCACAGCTGGCTCAGATCTGCCAGGCCTGGGGTGCGGCTATCGCTACCTTGCACACCACATCGACGCGCCGCTTGCCGGCATTCCTTGCGCCGCGGCCGCGAGTGCTGAGCCCGTGGCGCCTGATGCCCTCGATGAGGGACGCGGCAGGGGGGTCGGGGTACGCGGCAGTCTTGGAGGCTTACGAGTCCTCCCCCGACCTCCGTGCCGCGGCAATCGAAGTTGATCAGCGTTGGACCGAGCAGCATTGGATTCATGGCAACCTGAGCGCCAGCACCGTCATGGTCGAGGAACAGCCTGCCTTGCGAGTCAGCTTCTTGGATCTTGAGAGCGGTGGCCTCGGGGATCCGGCGTGGGACCTGGCCTCGGCCGTTGACACGATCACCTGGCTATCCCCTCGGTGGCATGCAGTCGCGCAGCCGCTGGTGGACTACCTGATCTTGGGATACCGGCGAGCCGGCGGACCTGGTCGGCTGTATCCAGCAATTCAGGCCGTACGAGCGCTCGCCACTGCTGTGTGGGTCGCGGAGTTACCGGAAGAACGGACCAAGCAAGAGGCTCAGGAAGAACTGGAACTCTGGCTGGACCGGGCGCGGGCGTACGCCGCGCGCGTCGGATGGTTGATTGCTGTGGCCTAGCAGCTTCAGGCCAGCACTGTGGTACCGAGTAGACGACCAATGAGGAAGGTCGCCGCGAGCGCGAGCGCGCCGCCGACCAACACCCGAACGGTTGGCCTTAGTAAGGGACTGCCGCCGAGGTAGCCGCCGGTCGCTCCGGTGATGGCCAGAGCGATGAGAACTGCGACAAAGGTTGCAGAGATCCGCGTCGCTGCTGGAAAGATGATCATGGCTAATACGGGCAGCAGGCCTCCGATGAGGAAGGCGACCGCTGAGGTGTACGCCGCCCGCCACGGGCTGACGATGTCATCTTGATCAATGTTGAGTTCCACTTCCAGGTGCGCCGCTAGAGCGTCCTTGGCTGTCAGCTCCTCAGCCACCTGACGCGCGGTCTGCGGACTCAACCCCTTGTCCTGATACAACTGGGTGAGCTCGGCCAGCTCTTGGACTGGCATCGTTGCCAGCTCATTCTTTTCCTTGGCGATCAATGCCCGCTCGCTGTCGCGTTGGCTGCTCACCGACACGTACTCCCCGAGGGCCATGGAGATCGCACCACCAACCAGGCCGGCGACAGAGGCAGTCAGGATCGGCCCGAGCTGCGGGGTCGCGGCCGCCACCCCAACCGCAATAGCCGCAACAGAAATGATGCCGTCATTGGCGCCCAGCACACCGGCGCGCAGCCAGTTGAGCCGATTCGCCAGACCTCCGGAATGCGGCTCGCCGGCGTGCGTCGTCTCAAGTTCCGTCACGTCGCCGAGTCAAGCACGACGCGCAAGCCATCTGCCAGGTACGTTCACCTGGGCTTCTGACGGTCTGCGTTGGTTGCTGCTCATGCAGACCGCCAGCGGCATAGGTACCTAGATTGTTGACAAGGGCGAGTGGCGGCTACCGAAAGGGAGGTCAGCAATGACGGTCGGTTATTCGGGCACACCGTTGCCTCAGAAGCTGGGCATTAGGCCCGGCATGTCGATGGCGGCGCTCAATGCGCCGCCCGACCTCGATGCCATTCTCGGTGAGCTGCCCGACGGCGTGACGATCACTCGGCGATTGGGCGGCCATCGCGATCTCGTGCTGATCTTCGTCACTCGCCAAGTCGACCTCGCCGTCCGCATTCCGTCCCTGACCTCCGCGATCGCGCCCAGCGGCATGATCTGGGTGGCCTGGCCCAAGCGCGCGAGCAAGATCGAGACCGACATGACCGAAGATGTCATTCGGGAGATCGTGCTGCCCACCAGCCCACTGGTGGATGTCAAGGTCTGCGCGATCGACAACGTGTGGTCCGGGTTGAAGCTGGTGATCCGCAAGGAACGTCGCTGAGACACCAATCACTTAGGGAGCGGCTGTACACGGAGCGCCACATAGCTCGTCAGGACCTCACCGGGATCGATCATGACCGTACTGTTGGACACCCGCCGTGCCTCGTGAACACCATGGGCTGGCCAGCTGGTGCACGGCGTCAGGCTCAGAAAGTATCCGGCCCCGTACCACGGAAAGCCGTCCCGCCGACCAGCTTCCAGTGCATACCAGACGTAGGGAAAGACACCTGCGTCCCATTCGACGTCGATCGCTATTCGATGCGATGGTCGGCTGACTGCGATCAGAGGCTGAGAGAAATCACTGAGGTAGGCGAGCCTGGCTTCTTCCGCGTCGGGACCTGGCAGCAGCCGCAGGTTGATCATGGCTTCGGGGCCGTGTGATCGTGGCCACGGCATCAGGTCGTCGTAGTTCGCACCAGGGCTGATGTCAGGGTCGGGGCGTACCACTGCGGCAGCGGCGTCGACGACGGTCTCCGGGCCGAGCAATGCGCCCCCGAGCATCAGCTGGCTGCCCCACATGGTTTCGATCCGCTCTCTGCCCGCGTTGCGTACCGTCTCACCGACCGTGATCTCGCTGTCCCGCATCGAAATGATCTTGGTGATCTCGAACGGCGCGCGGATCAGACGGCCCGCCATCCGTACCGATGACCCAGTGAACTCCCAATCCAGCCAGGTAACCCGAGCCTCCCCGTCGTACCCCCACTCCACGCCGTGTAGCGAGACCGAGTCACCGCCGTTGGGGAATAGCGTCTGCCAGCCACCGGCGAGGCTGTCGATCATCTCGGCTTGGGACGTGCCCGGCAGCGAGCGCGCCCCACGGTGCCGCAGTCCCCAGGGCGCCGACCAGAGCACCTCGGCAGCATCAACTCGGCGCCTCAAGGACGTGATCGTGCCACCCAGACCGGGGATGATCTCGGCGGTGAGCGCCTCAGTGGAAAGCCGGAGAACATTCCAACCTCTGAAGCGCAGTTCCTCCAGCTGAGCCATGCGCTGAGCCTATTGGCGCGCTCTACCTATTGCTCGCTCCGCTCGCTGAGGCTGGCGCCTGTTGGCCGGGGCAGCCTGGGCCACGCGAGAGGGGTTAGTCAGGGACTTTAAGTGCCGTGACCGTCTGGTTGGAGCTGTCGCTCATCAGCAGCGTTGCCTCGCTGCGCGGCATATCAAAGGCAATCGTGCCACTTATTCGGTCTCCGGGGCGCAGTGTGCCACTCTGCAGCATGGAGTATCCGGCGCCTTCGATCGCCGTCTCGAACAATCGGCCGTTTTGGTCGAACACTTGGAAGTTGTACGGGTCGTAGTCGATCGAGCCACTAACGCAGATCAGCTCAACCTCGACCCGCAGATAACTTCCCGAGGTTGGCGGCGCCTGCCCGTAGCTGACCCACGAGTGCCTGAGCAAGATCAGCTGACCACTTCCGTCGGCGGTAGTGAACTCGATCCGGTCTCCCTGAGCGCTGACTTGGGGTAGGGGTTGCTTGCTGACGGCCGGGGCGCTGACGTGGGTGTCTGCGAAATGAGCGACGTAACTGGCTGTGGCAACAACAGCCACGACAACAAAGATCACTGCCGCGGTGATGAGAGTCGGGAGACGCGATGGGCGCCCGGAACCAAGTCCGCTGGGCCGTGACGGTGTCGGGTAGGGCCTCGCGGGCGGCGTGTTACCTGGGGCTGGCGCCCAGGGGACGAAGGACGGCCCGCTGGGCGTCGGTCCCATGCCGGTGCTTTCTGAACCGCTGGGCTCGTCCATTTCCGACCACGGTAGCGCAGGATTCGCTCCCTGCCGACCCCTGGGATCTCGCCTTCTCGCTGCACGTTGTCCACAGGCCTTCTCGGTGCTGGGCTCTTTGTCCACAGATCTGCAGCAGGGCGCACGTTTTGGGCTCGCGTCCGCAACCTTCCCGTATGTCATCCTCACGGAAATCGGCGCACAACAAGCCGGCACGCAGGAAGCCGAAACGCAAGAAACCACTAGACCGGAAAGCGGCACAGCGCCGGCGCCGCACGTCACTGGAGACACCGACTCGGCTCCGGGTCCGTCGGCCAGACGACCTGCTGGCACTCATTCCCTACCTCATCGGATTTCATCCGGAAGAATCCCTGGTGGCGGTGTTCGTTCGATCGGGTCGAGTCATCCTCGCTGCCCGATTGGATCTCTCCTCCGACGCGGACGCCGATGAGCTGGCCGAATTCATTGATGCCCTGGCTAAGCGGGAAGGGGCGGAAGCCCTGGCGCTTGTCGGCTATGGTGCAGCCTCTTTGCCCACGAATCGGCTATTGACCCAACTCATGGATCGGCTCGTCGAGCAGGAGCTGACCGATGTGTTGTATGTCGGCCACGGGCGTTGGTGGTCGCTGACCTGTGCAGACGACTGCTGCCCACTTGCCGGTACGCCGCTCGACCTCACCTCTCACCCGCTCTCCGCGACGGCGGTTCTTGCCGGGCTAGGCACCCGTACCAATCGACGCGAGCTCGAGGAATCGGTGGATGGCCCCGCACGAGACGAGCTGCCGCGCCTCGATGCGATGGTCGAGACCATGCTGGCGGAGCGTGCAGAACTCGCCGACCACGGACACGCTGCACGGCTACTGGCCAGCATGATCGACAAGGTCCTGGCCGACCCGAACATTCTTGATGAGGAGAGTTGCCTGCTCCTGGGCCTTCTCGTCAGGGATGTCCACCTTCGTGATCTTGCTTGGGCGCTACTAACTCCGACGACCGCTGATGATCATGTTCGATTGTGGGGTGCCGTCGTAGCGCATGTGCCGCCAACGCTGGCCGCGGCGCCGCTGTGCTTGCTGGGCATGGCTGCGTGGGTCGTTGGGGCTGGCGCATTGCTGAACTGTTGCTGCGAACGATTGACTCGCGTCGACCCGGACTATTCGATGGGTCGAGTGCTCGCCGAGATTAGTGAACAGGCCATTCCGCCAAGGCGCTGGGAGGAGATAGGGCGCGACATTCAAGACGAATTGCGGGCCGAGTTCGCGTCGCTGTCCGGATAGCAGTCGGCGCTTCGCATCAGCCGCCACCTCGGAGCAACAGCCACTAGGTTGTCTCCATGACGCGCTTCGTGGTGTGCGGCGAGACACTCATTGACCTGGTCCAGGCCGAGGCGGCTGGTAGTGATTCCTTCAGTTCGACGTGGCTGGCATTGTCGGCGGGTGGGCCGATGAACTCAGCGGTCGCCCTGGGCAAGCTGGGGGGCGATACGCATTTTCTGGGCCGGATCTCCAAAGATGCCTTCGGTCGTCAGCTGCGGCAGCACATTCTCGAGGCGAACGTCAAACTTGATCTTGCTACCGAGTCGTCGCAAGCTACCTCGATTGCGGTCGTCAGTTTGGATGAGGAGGGCGTCGCCAGCTATACCTTCCACTTCCACGACACGGCCAACTTCGGCTGGCAAATCGACGATCTGCCAGAACTGTCCAAGGATGACTGGCTGCACATTGCTTCTTTGTCGTGCATCGTGAGTCCGGGCGCGGAAGTGTTACTCGACTGGATGCGCGAGGTCCGGGCGGGGGTTTCCTACGACATCAATGTCCGGCCGACCGTGATCACCGATCCCGATGCGTATTGGAGCAAGGTGCAGCCCTGGCTGCGGGTGGTCGGACGGCGGGGCGGCATCGTCAAGGCAAGCGATGAGGACATCAAGTTCCTGGCCAATGCAGCTGGCAGTGGCGCGCCCGGGGGCGGTAGCGATCCTGTCGACTTGGCCGGCCTCTGGGTTGAGCAGTACGGGCTGGGGCTCGCGGTGATCACTCTCGGACCAGGCGGCGGCGTCGCGGTCGAACCAGGCGGAAACATCACGCGCGTACCGGGCTTTCCCACCAAGGTGGTCGATACAGTGGGCGCCGGCGACACCTTCATGGCCGGCTTCCTCGATGCCCGGGTAAAGCTCGAGCTCAGCCTGGAAGCGTCCTTGGAACGCGGCGCCGCCGCTGCGTCGATCGTCTGCTCCCGACGTGGAGCGCAGCCGCCGAGTTCGGCCGAGGTCGACGACCTCATCGCCGAGCGGACCTGACCTCAAGGAGGCTGATGTCGGGCTGTGAGCTACGACGAAGTAGGCGGCTGACAGTCGCGATCCGCACGCGAGCGGAGCGAGCAATCAAACCGAGCGCGGGCAGCCTGGATCAAAGGGCTCTCGATGCGGCGGGAATGCCCGCCGCAGCAGTGAGTGCGTCCACCGCCTCGTGAGCGCGCGATGGACTCGGTGCCGAGCCGTCCACCTCGGTGATGTAGAACGTATCGATTGCCTGTCCCGCAAGCGTGCTGATGTGAGCTGACCGGATTGACAGCCGAATGTCACTCAGTGAACGACCAAGGGTGTAGAGCAGTCCCGCACGGTCTGCTGTCCGGACCTCAACAACGGCCGCGGTCTCGCTGGCACCCCGGACCAGCTCCAGATACGGATTAGGCACGGCACCACTGCTGTGCGCCCGGGCCTCCCGGCGCTGCACCGAGTTCAAGATGCCAGTTTCACCGGCCTCGAGCCGGCTCAACTGCTTGACGAGGTACGCCGTGTCCGGCAGGTCGCTTACCGCCTGCTTGTCCACTCGCCAGGTGTTGACGGCCACTCCTTCCACCGTGTGGAGGACCGCGGAGCGCACCTGCACCGAATGCGAGGCAAGCAGACCGGCGGTATCGCTGAACAGGCCCAGTCGATCTCGCGCCGCGATCACCAGCTGGACACCGCCCGGCTGCGGCTCAACACGGATTCGCGGCCGCCCATCGAGCTGCACGGATCGAGCTAGACCAAGATCAACGAGCTGTGTCACATCTACTCGAGTCGCCTCATCAACCAGCAACCCCTCAGCCTGATCCGCCAGGCTGTTGATGAGTTGGGCTCGCCACGGTGACCAGGCGGCGGGACCGGCTGCGCGAGCGTCCGCTTCGGTGAGGTAGCGCAGCAGGTTGAGGATGTCGGCTCGGCCCTGCACGGCCTCGACGAGGGCGTCCAGAGTGGCGGGATCGGCATGATCACGTTTGGTAGCAAGGGCAGCGAGGGTGAGGTGATGCCGCACCAGGAGCTCGACCAGTTGCGAGTCTGTCTGGTTGAGCCCGATCGCAGCGACCGCCTCGCAAGCGATTGGCGCTCCGCGATCTGCGTGGTGCACGCCAGCACCGGGCAGCTTGCCGATGTCATGGAAGAGGCCGGTAAGCAACAAGATGTCTGGCCGCTCGACTCGAGTGAGGTGCTGTTGCACCTCGGCGACGGTCTGGACCAGATGCCGGTCGACAGTATGACGGTGGATGGGATTGTGCTGTGGCCGGGCGCGGATCGGCTCCCAGGAGGGGATCCATCTGCTGATGCAGCCTGCAAGGTCGAGCGCCTCCCACACCGGGATGACGTTGGAGCCCGACGACAGCAGCTCCAGCAAGGCATCGCGCGCGGAGTCAGGCCATGGCGTCGGCAGCGGACGCCCGAGCTTGCCGAGGTTGTCAGCGGTGACAGGGGAGAGGACCAGTCCGCGCTGCGCAGCGAGGGCTCCCGCTCGCAAGCCGACAAGTGGATCGCCGGCATCTGTTGTGCGGCCCAGCCCGACTTCACCGGCGTGGATGATCAACCCGTGATCAGCTTGGATGTAGTCGGGCTTGCGCTCCCGCTTGATGAAGTTCAGTACCCGATGCTGAGGCAGCGCCTGGCGCGCGGCTCGTACGGTCACGTCGACCGCATGCCCGATCCGGCGCGCGGCCAGACTGACGTCACGATGAAGATCATCGGCTTGGTCGTAGCCCAACCGCGTGGCCACGGCCGCCGTCTCGCTGGAGATCAATCGGTCGAGGGTGCGGCCGGCTGCCAGATGCAGAGCGTCTCGAACATCGAGCAGCCGCTCATAGGGCTCGCGTACGCCGACGTGCGGCCGGTCAGTCAGCCAGCTGGCGGACAGCGCCCGCAGCATCGACACATCACGGAAGCCGCCGCGCGCCTCTTTGAGGTCCGGCTCGAGAAGATAGGCGGCGTCACCGAAGGTCGCCACCCGCTCGTCCAGCGACGCCAGCAACTCGGGGAGTCGCTTCCGGGCATTGCCGCGCCAGGCATCCAGCAGCGCCGTACGAGCCCCCTTGACCAGCTCAGCGTCACCGGCGATGACCCGCAGATCGAGAAGGCCGACACCGGCACTCAGCTCGCTGCCGGCGACCTCAGCACACTCCGCCGGCGTACGCACTGCATGATCAACCCGGATCCGTGCGTCCCAGAGTGGATACCAGAGGTCATTCGCGAGCGTGTTGATCTTGGTCGATGCCTTGCCGTTGTGCAGCAGCACGAGATCGATGTCCGACCGCGGACCGAGCTCGCGCCGAGCCAGACTCCCAACCGCGGCAAGGGCGGCCCCGCTTGCAGGGCCGCCCACGTCCGCATAGAGCTCAACCAGCGCGGACTCGACACATTCGGTGATCAAACGCCGACGATCCGGCCCCGCGGCGAATGACCACCCGGACCGGATCGCGACGTTGAGACGCTCGCTGGTTAGATCACGCTTCAGAGCGCGTCCAGCCCGCGCTCTCCGGTTCGCACGCGGACGACTTCTTCCACGGGAACCGACCAGACCTTGCCGTCACCGATGCGACCGGTCCGAGCGCTCTTGACCAGGACATCGATGATGTCTTTGGCATCATCGTCATCCACGAGCACCTCAAGTCTCACCTTGGGCACCAGGTCGACGGTGTACTCCGCTCCCCGGTAAACCTCGGTGTGGCCGCGCTGACGTCCGAAGCCGCTCGCCTCGCTGACGGTCATGCCCTCGACGCCAAACGATTCGAGTGCGGTCTTCACCTCGTCCAACATATGCGGCTTGATGATCGCTGTTACAAGCTTCATGCCGTCACCTCCTGATCATTCTTGCTGTCTGACTCAACTTGGCTTGGCGCCGAGCCGCCGTAGGACAACCCGCGCATCCCGGCACCCAGCGTGCCGAGATCGTAACCGGTCTCAGCGTGCTCGGCCTCGTCAACACCAGTGCGCTCTTCCTCTTCGCTGACGCGGAACCCGATGGTCTTGTGCAGCAGCAGCCCGATGAGCAAGGTCATGATCAGGCTGAAGAACAAGACGGCGAACGCACCAACTGCTTGCCGCCACAGCTGATCAAAGCCGCCGCCGTAGAACAGACCGTTGACTCCCGCCGGAGCAGCTTCGGTCGCCAGGAAGCCGACGGCAAGGGTGCCCCATAGACCACCAAACAGGTGGACGCCGACAACGTCGAGCGAGTCGTCAAAGCCGAACTTGTATTTCAGCCCGATGGCGAGTGCGCAGATCACGCCCGCCAGCGCGCCGACGATGATCGCGCCGATAGGGGAGACGGAGGAGCAGGACGGAGTGATGGCGACCAGGCCGGCGACAACGCCAGATGCAGCGCCAAGTGAGGTTGCATGGCCGTCGCGGATGCGCTCGGTGACCAGCCAGCTCAGGGATGCGGCGCCGGTGGCGACCATCGTGTTGACCCAGACGGTTGCCGCGGTGGTGCCTGCGGCGATTGCCGAACCGGCATTGAAGCCGAACCAGCCGAACCACAGGAGACCGGCGCCGATCATGACCAGCGTCAGGTTGTGCGGCCGCATCGGATCGCGCTTCCAGCCCAGGCGCTTGCCAAGGATGAGGGCAAGAGCCAGACCGGCCGCACCGGCGTTGATGTGGACGGCTGTGCCACCTGCGAAGTCAATGGCCTTCAAGTTGTTGGCAATCCAGCCACCAGTGTGCTCGCCGGAAGAGAAGTCGAATACCCAGTGGGCGACGGGGAAGTAGACGAGGGTGGCCCAGACAACGGTGAAGATCATCCAGGTACTGAACCTCGCGCGATCGGCAATCGCGCCGGAGATTAGGGCGACGGTGATGATCGCGAACACGGCCTGGAACGCGACGAACGCCATGACCGGGTAGACGCCGGTCTGGTCGTCGAAAGAGACCTCGCTAGTGGCCCCCATAAGGCCCTTGAGACCGAGGTATTGAACGGGATCGCCGATCAGGCCGTAGCCGATGTCGTCTCCGAAGGCGGTCGAGTAGCCCCAGAGAACCCAGACGACGGCGATCGAGGCCAGCGCCCCGAAGCTCATCATCATCATGTTGAGAACGCTCTTCGCACGGACCATCCCGCCGTAGAACAAGGCGAGTCCTGGCGTCATGAGCAGCACCAGCGCTGCTGACGCCATGAGCCACGCAGTGGTCCCAGTGTCAATCTCGAGTGGTGTCATCGTTGCTTCTTTCGGTGACGGGGACTGGAAACGGATGAGAAGCCTCGGCGGCTGGATCCTGGACGCCGGAGGTTACGCAAAACTCTGCTAGGCCTGTGTTGCACCAAACGTGCGTTCGGTTACGCCCGGGTCACAGTTGAGAATCCAATGTGACGGCAGTGTTTCGGGCTGCTCGCACATCGCGCTTTCTCAGGGCCCGCTCCCAACGAAAGTGGTCAAGAACTGCAACAGATCTGATGAGATCTCTGTTGCCAGCGACCATTTCTGATCATCTTTGCTGCTCGGCGGCTTGTCGAGCAGCCCAGGCGGAGGCGACCATGTCATCGACGGTGTGACGCATCTTCCAGTTCAGGTCGCGTGAGGCAAGCTCGCCGGTCGCCACAATCCGAGCTGGATCGCCGGGGCGTCGAGGCCGAACTTCCGGACGAAAGCCGATACCGGTGACCCGCTCGACGGCGTCCATGATCTCGCGGACCGAAAGACCGGTGCCGCTCCCAAGGTTGTAGACCGGCTGCAGCGGCCGGCCTTCCTCGAGGGCCTTGGCAGCGGCGACATGGGAGAGCGCCAAGTCGGAGACATGGACGTAGTCACGGACCGTGGTGCCGTCGGGTGTGGGGTAGTCGTCCCCATTGATGTAGGGCACTTCTCCCGCGACAAGACGCTCGAAGATCAGCGGGAAGAGATTGTGCGGGCTGGTGTCGCGCAGGTCGTCGTACCCCGAACCAACGACGTTGAAGTATCGCAGCGAGGTATGGCGCAGTGGCGTTGCACCGGACGCCGTGGCCGTGGCTTCATCGCGGAGGAGCCACTCGCCGACCAGTTTCGATTCGCCGTACGGAGACTCCGGCCTGGTCGGATCGTCCTCGCTGACCAAGTCGCTGACTGGCGTGCCGTAGACGGCAGCGCTGGAGGAGAACACGAACCTGTTCACACCGTAGCTGGCCATCGACTCCAGCAAGCTGATCATGCCGGTGACGTTTTGGCTGTAGGTGTGCAGCGGCCGGCTGACTGAGACCCCGGCGTACTTGAAGCCGGCGAGATGCACGACGCCGGCGATGGTGTGGTCGGAGAAAATCTGGTCGAGAAGGTCGCGCTGCAGCACGCTGCCTAGATAGCTGGGGACATCATCGCGGACAAAGTTGCGATGCCCGCTGGACAGGTCATCGATCACCACGGCGGGGATGCCCTCGGAGGTGAAAGCGCGTACTACGTGGGAGCCGATGTAGCCGGCCCCGCCGGTCACCAACCAGGTCATAAGTGAGCGCTCCTCTCGATCGGCATCCAACAAATCGGGCTCAGCGTAGCGGGGCCCGAACTCGCAAGTCGGTGATCTTGATGCCGAGAACCTGCTCCGTCGCCGTGATCGAGTCAGCAAACAGATCTTCGGCTAACACGGGATGCGGATCGAGCATGGTGACCTCGATGTCAGTGCGTTGGCCTTTGGTGATCGTTTTCCAGCTGGCGACGAGTCGTCCCTCGTGCAACACGACTGGGGAGAACAGGCCGTTGACCTTGGCCCAGACCTTCGGCAGTTGTTGCTCGGTCAAGAATCGCGTGCGGTTGCGGCCGTGATAACCCACCAACAAGCCGTCGAACTCTGGCAGCAGCCTCAATCCGGGATCCAAGACGCCATCAAAAGGAGCCTCCGCGAGGTCGAGATAATCCTCATCGTTGGGGCCGCGCAGATGGATGATCTTCTGGCCGAGGTGCTGGAGGGCTTCATCGACTGCGCCCAAGCCCGTGCCGAAGAAGAAAGCGAGATCGAGCCGTTGGGCCGGACCATAGGAGCCCAGGTGGACCCGCACCAGGGCCGCCAAAGACTCAGCAAAGTCGCTGTGAGGCAAGTCAGGCAGCAGGCTACGAGCCCGTCGATGGTAGATGTCGGTTCGTTTCTCCCATCGGGTGTCGCGTGGGCGCCGAAGCAGACCGCTGTGACCCCAGATGAGGCTGTCGGAAAGCAAGTCCGGACCGCCGGCAACCCAGTTCTCGTCGCGTGCAGAAAGCCAGGCACGGGCATGCGACACGATCTCGACGCGGGGCCGCCAATCGTGCGAGGCGAATGCTTCGATCTCGGCAGCCAGCTGCTCTGGCGTGATCTGCTCCAGCTTCAGCACGTTGCGCAGCTGGCTCGCCCGGGTAGTGCGCGCCACAGCGTCCAGCCATCCAAATTGCTCGACCACGCTGGTGTGAACAGTGCCGCGGATATTGCTGGTTTTGACCAGCCGGTGTGATTCGAACAGCGCCCGCACCGTGTCGTAACCCACACCTGGCAAACGGGAGGAAATGGTCAGGAAGGGTGCTCGCGGCACCTGGGACTGAATTGGGCCCAGCCGTCGGAAAAGCTCCAATACCGCCTCGGGCCCCCGCTCTGAGATGACCGGGAACTGCCTGCGCAGCGTGCGCTGCCGGAGTTCGTCATGGGTGAGCCGGTGCACGCTCTGACGTTAATCGCTGACCCGACCGCGAACCCTGAAAACGCATCGCCCAACACGGGAAATGGCACGAATTTGAGCCATTTCGGTGTCACTGGAGATGCAAAATCAGGGCAGCACCCATGAACCGGTGCGCTACCCTGAACCCATGCAATGGGTTGCGCTCCTTACCTAGCCGCGTAGGTACGCCTGCGCGGCAGCCCCTCATGCCCAGGCGGCGAGGGGTTTTTTCATGTCCAGGCGCAGCGATGCCCAACCAAGGAGACGAGACAAGATCATGACCGAGCAGATCGAGCGGGTCGAGGAGGCCTCGGTACGGGCGGCCGCCCCCCGGGAGCGGACCGGCTACGACGCCCGCGCTGCCCAGGAGCGCTGGCAGGCGTTCTGGGAGGCCGACCAGACCTTCGTCCCGGCTGATGACGGTTCGCGGGAGCGCCGCTATGTGCTGGACATGTTTCCTTACCCATCGGGCGACCTGCACATGGGCCACGCGGAGGCCTTCGTGATGGGTGATGTGGTCGCCCGCTATCTGAAACTACGGGGCTACGACGTACTGCACCCGATCGGTTGGGATTCCTTCGGACTGCCTGCGGAGAATGCGGCGATCGAGCGGAACGCCCACCCGGCCGAATGGACTTACGCGAACATCGAGACCCAGGCAACGTCATTTCGGCGCTACGGACTGAGCTTCGACTGGTCTCGTCGGCTGCATACCTCCGACCCGGAGTACTACCGCTGGACACAATGGCTGTTCCTGCGCTTCCGGGAACGCGGTTTGGCGTACCGCAAGGCCAGCTATGTCAACTGGTGCCCCAAGGACCAGACAGTGCTGGCCAATGAGCAAGTGATCGCGGGTTTGTGCGAACGCTGCGGCTCAGTGGTCACCAAGCGGCTGCTGACCCAGTGGTACTTCAAGATCACCGAATACGCCCAGCGGCTGCTGGACGACATGGATGATCTTGTAAATGGCTGGCCGGAGCGGGTGCTGACCATGCAGCGCAACTGGATCGGCCGCTCCGAGGGTGCCTACGTCGATTTCATGATCGAGAATCGCGAAGAGCCCGTCAGAGTCTTCACTACCCGGCCCGACACCCTGTACGGTGCAACGTTCTTCGTCATCGCACCCGATGCGCCGCTGGCGGCTGAGGTGGTCAGTGACGAGCAGCGTGCGGCATTTGAGGACTATTTCGAGCAGACCAAGCACGAGACCGAGATCGAGCGGCAGTCCACGGAACGTCCCAAGACCGGCATCTTTTTGGGCGTGCATGCCACGAACCCGGTGAACGGCGAGAAGATTCCGGTCTACGCGGCCGACTACGTGCTGGCCGAATACGGCACGGGGGCGATCATGGCTGTTCCGGCACATGATCAACGCGACCTGGACTTTGCCCGTACCTTTGGGCTGCCGGTACGCGAGGTTGTCGCCACCGGCGGCCCCGATCCGGTAGCGACAGGCATCGCGACGCCCGGCGACGGCACCTACATCAACTCCGACATCCTGAACGGCCTGACCGACAAGGTCGCCGGAGTCCGCAAGATCATCGAGCAGCTGGAGGCCGAGGGTGTAGGCGAGGGAGCCATCACCTATCGGCTACGGGACTGGCTGCTGAGCCGGCAACGCTATTGGGGCTGCCCGATACCGATCATCCACTGCGAGCGATGTGGGGAGGTGCCGGTGCCCGATGATCAACTGCCTGTTGAGCTGCCATATTTGGCGGGCACCGATCTCGCCCCCAAAGGGACCTCACCGCTGGCGGCGGCGACCGACTGGGTCAATGTCGACTGTCCGGAGTGTGGGGCACCGGCGAAGCGTGACACCGACACGATGGACACCTTCGTCGATTCCTCGTGGTACTTCTTCCGTTACTGCTCGCCCGGGGATGAGAAGGCGCCGTTCAATCCGGAGGATGTACGCCGCTGGATGCCGGTGACCCAATATGTCGGCGGTGTCGAGCATGCCATTCTGCATCTGCTGTACATGAGGTTCTTCACCAAAGTGCTGTGTGACATGGGCATGGTCGACTTCGAGGAGCCGATGCGCCGGTTGCTGAATCAAGGCCAGGTGATCAACCAGGGCAGGGCGATGAGCAAGTCGCTGGGCAACGGGGTCGACCTGGGCGTACAGATCGATGCGTTCGGGGTTGATGCGGTACGGCTGACCGTCGTCTTTGCCGGACCACCCGAGGAGGACATCGACTGGGCAGATGTGTCGCCTGCTGGTTCGTTGAAGTTCCTGCAGCGCGCGTACCGGCTGGCTGACCAGGTGACCAGCGAGCGGGGCGTTGCACCCAGCGATGGTGATGTGGAGCTACGCCGAGAGACTCACCGGCTGCTGGCCGACATCGACTCCGCCATTGCTCGGCAACGGTTCAATGTGGCCGTTGCGCGAGTCATGGAGCTGGTCAATGCCACCCGCAAGGTGATGGACGGATCCGCCGGTCCAGCCGACCCCGCTGTTCGCGAGGCCGCCGAGGTGATCACTATCGCCCTGAGCTTGGTAGCGCCCTACGTCGCCGAGGAGATGTGGGAGCGGCTGGGCCATGCCCCGTCTGTCGCGAGTGCGACGTGGCCGACGGTTGACCCCGCCCTCCTGGTGACTGAATCGGTGACCTGTGTTGTGCAGGTGCAAGGCAAGGTACGCGGCAGGCTGGAGGTACCGCCAGGAATCAGCGAGGACGAGTTGCGCACCCGTGCGTTGGCCGATGAATCAGTCGTACGCGCACTAGGCGGCCGAGAGATCACCAAGGTGATCATCCGAGCCCCCAAGCTGGTCAGCATCGTCGCGCACTAGCTGGGATTGTCCGCGGCAACTCTGCCTCGGCTTCTCGCTCGCGAAACCGGTCAAAGACGACACCAAACCGGGCGCGGCGGCTGCTGTTGTTGACCCCTTTCCTGGGGAGAGGAGCTCATGATTTTGCTCCCGCCAGCGTGGCGAACAGGCCACGATGGTCGGTGCCGGTGATCGCGAAGCTGGACACCGAGGTTGCGGTGAGCTCTTTGTTGATCATGACGTGATCGATCGGCAGTAACGGGGGGAACGGTTCGTCGGCGGGATAGGTGGGAAGCCAGCCCTCGCCTGCGACATCGGTGGCGCTCTTCAGGCCAAGGCGTCGCAAGGCCTGCATCGGTCCATGATCATCGACTGCATTGAAATCGCCGGCGACGACCAATGGCTGGTCGAGATTGTCACTCACCACCTCGTTGAGCAGCTGATGCTCAGCAGTCCAGCGACCACCACCGCAATAGGGGTTGCACGGATGTACAGCCATCAGCCGAATGCTTCCTACCTCGGGGACGCGCACCGTCGTCTCCCACTGTTGGAAAGACGTATTGCCGATCAGCTTGCTCTGCCTGAGCGGGAAGCGCGAATAGACTGCGGTGTTGGTGAAGCCGTCCTTCGGATCTCCGAGGGAATAAGGAAAACGCTCGTCCCAGCCGAATGGCTTCAAATCTTCCAAAGCGCTCGGGGTTGCCTCGACCAAGATCACGATGTCGGCTCGCTCGGCACGTTGAGCGACTTTCCGGGATTCCGCGCCGCCGTTGTACATGTTCAGACTCATCAATCGGAACCTCGGAGTGCCGGCGGCTCGATGATCATTGACAAACAGCGGGCCCAGCCACGCCAGGTGGCACAGCGTGAGCAGGGCGACGGCAATGGTGATCACTGCGATCACGAGCCGATGTCGGGCCCGCACCAGGACGATCAACAGGCAGCCGAGCGCGATCAGGTAGCCGAGTAGCCCGTAGGCGATGAAGGCCGCCAGTCGCGCGGTTTGGTCGTCGGCCGGAGGGAACACGCGCATGAAGGTGGCGGCGATCGCGGGCAGCACCGCGAGTGCCGCGATGGTGCAGAGCAGACCCTGAAAGCGTGGCCGCGATGGTCGAGTGTCCCAGGCCGCGGCCATTGGTGGGGCACCGGGGCGGCGCGAGGCGCTTATGGTCACCGCGCCAGAATGCCTGGCCGACGCAAGCCAGGACCTGATCGACACGAAAAGCAGTGCTAGCTACAGGCTTCGCCGTGGTGCGTGTGGGTTCCTCAGTGCCATCCGAAGTAACTGAGGATGCGGCGGAAACTCAGATTTCCTCCGCTCGCCGGTTTCATTCCAGCCCAGCGCACGGTAGAACGCACGTGCCGCGTGATTGTTGGTGAGCACCCAGCAAAATGCGTCCCTGGCGCCGCCGGCGTAGATCTCCATGCACGCAAACTCCAGCAAGGTCGAACCGTAGCCGCGACGGGTGTGATCAGGAATTACGCCGAGGTGGTGCACAGTCTCTGAGTCGAAAGCCACATAGCCCACGGGGCTCTCCCGCACCTCGAGAAGGTAGGCATGAGTCACCCTGCTGCTCAGCAGCAGTCGCCAGCGCTGGGCAATCGCGTTGACCGGATAGGGATATTGCTGGGGCGGGAAGATGTTGGCCAACGCGTCTTCGCTCGCTGCGCGTTCCAGCCGGGCCAGCAATCTGCCCTCGTCGGGGCGAGCGCGGCGGATGCGTACTCCGGTTTCCTCGTTCTCGACCGGGGGATCGTGCAGATCCAAGATGTCGAGCAGCTCGTCGGCGATCCGGTCTGCCCGCGTGAGGCGCCCCCGCCGGCTCGCGAGGTTGGACTTCTGTACGCACCATGCCTCGGCGGAGTCATCCACGGTACCGATGAGCAGGCCGTTCTCGCCCGGTGCGACCAGGGTGACGTCGTCCCACTCGAATACGTAGCGGCGGAATGGGTTGATGATCTCGACGGTTTGATCACTGACCCGCAGCCGCGGATGCAAACCGAAGCGCCAGGCGTACAGCAAGGCCAGCACAGTGAGCACGATGAGCAGCGCAGGCAGCCAAGGCGAGCTGCCGTTCCGGTAGACCAGATACGCCAGGACGGGGATAACGATCCCGGCTACCACGGCGAAGATCGATACCAGAATCAGCGTCACCGGCCCAGCGCGCCATACGCGAAGATCCTCCTCAGACATTGGGTCTGCGTTGTCCTCCGGCAACGGGCGGGGGCGATTCCCCGAGGTCTGCAATCGGCTGTGTCCCTCGTCCTACGCTGAGCAAATGCCTGGCGTCGCAATGGTGACCGACTCTACGTCATCCCTCGACCCAGCCGATGCTGTCCGCGCAGACGTCTCGATCATTCCATTGCAGGTCGTCATCGACGATCTCAGCCGTCCAGAATCGGACGTGCGGCCACTAGAGGTAGCCAGCGCACTACGTGCCGGTCGGCGGGTAAGCACGTCGCGACCTACGCCCGACGTGATCGGACACACCTATGCGGCGCTGGAGGCGGCCGGATACGACGCCATCGTGTCGGTCCACCTCAGTAGCAAGATCTCGGGCACCTACGGTGCGGCACAGGTCGCCGCGGCGTCGGTACACATTCCGATCATCGTTGTCGACAGCATGACCCTGGCGATGGCAGTCGGCTTTGCGGTCCTGACCGGAGCTGAGGTGGCTCGTTCCGGCGCTGCTCCGGCGGAGGTCGTCGCACAGGTACGCCGCCGTGCGGCCGCCGCGACCACCTACTTCTACGTCGACAGCTTGGAGTACCTGCGACGTGGTGGCCGGATCGGAACTGCCGCGGCAATGCTGGGTTCGGCGCTCGCAGTGAAGCCCTTGCTCACCGTTACTGACGGGGAGATCCGACCGTACGAGCGGGTCAGGACGGAGTCGAAGGCGCTGGCCAGACTGGAGGAGCTGAGTCTGGATGCGTTGGCCCGGGCGGCGGCGACGAATGGTGCTGTCGATGTTGCGGTCCATCATCTCGACAACCCCGACGCCGCACGTCGGCTCGTCGAGCGGCTCCAAGATCGGGTACCGACCGGAAGTGTCGTGATCTCAGAGGTCAGCGCCGTGCTCGGGGTGCACGTTGGTCCCGGCACCGTAGGAATCGTCGTGTCACCGCGCGTGTGAGCGGCCCCTTTGGTGACGGCTCACAGCCCTCCTGGGGACCACGCTGTAACGCAGGCTGTCCCCAAGGCAGAGGCTGCTTGGAGCGTTGTCCACAGATCGCGGAGCGCGCGTACGGAGCCTCGTCGCCGTCCTTAGATTCCCGATATGGGACATCGACCGAAGGCGGATGTTGAGCTGGCCCGGCTGATCAGCGATCGTCTGGCGCTGGTGCTTGCCGAGCGGCCGCCACGTAGGGCGCGTGATCCCGGACCGGGGCTGGCTGAGGTGTCAGGGAAGCCTGACACGAGGTTGACCGTGGCTAGGGCGGCCCATGACGATACCCAGAACGCCGATGAGCTACTCCTGTCAGGCGACGCGCAGGAGCTGCCCAAACAGCGGTTTGGTCGCCTGCACGTCGGCGTCATCAGCATGCTGTTGGTGCTCGGTTTGATCACGGCCGGATGGATGTTGCTGCGTGCTCGGCCTGTTGCAGTGGCCAGCCCCGGCGGGGTCGTCACGCTGAGCATGCCAACGGCCACGGCGGTGTCGCCAACACCCTCGACCAGTAAGAGCGATGTAAAGATCGTTGTTCACATCCTCGGAGCAGTCCGTCATCCGGGCCTGGTCAAGTTGAAGGACAGCTCACGAGTCCAGGATGCGATCGATGCTGCCGGCGGCCTCACTCATCGAGCCGATCCGGGTGAGCTGAACCTCGCCCAGGTGCTTGCCGACGGTCAGCAGGTGGTGATCGGTACCGCTGGTGACCCGGCGGGGGAAGTGCGAGACCAGCCTGGGTCGGCTACGGGTGGTGGCTCGTCCGCGACCGGAGCGGTCGATCTGAACCGTGCCAATCAATCGCAGCTAGAAGAGCTGCCTGGAGTCGGGCCGGTCACTGCCCAGGCGATTCTCAGCTGGCGGCAGCAACACGGGCGGTTCAGCCGGATCGAGGAATTGCAGGAGGTTGATGGCATCGGACCCAAGACGTACGCCCAAATCGCTCCACACGTGCGAGTGTGAACCCCCGCCTACGCCGCTTTATGGCAGCCGCGCGCAGCAGGTTCGAGCGACTGATGGCTCGTCACCGGATAAATCGGCGGGCTGCTGCCGTACCGTCTGAAAGCCGTACTGCATCCACCCCGTCGGCGGATGTGCGAGCAGTGCCCCTGGCGACCGGGGCCTGGGCAGCCGCATGGCTGGGAACCTGGGGATCCTCGGCGGGGATTGCCGCGGCCGCGGCGGGCGGGGCGATTGTGCTAGCCGCGGCGGTGCTGCGACGCTCAGCGCTGTTGTTGACAGTTGGCCTGGTCATCGCCGTGCTGCTCTGCGCCGGCCTTGTCAACGTGCACCGCCTACGGCATGGACCTGTCGCGACGCTGGCGACGCACCGCGCGATCGTGTCGGCCGAGCTGGAGATTCGTGCTGACCCCCATCGGGTCGCCGGGACCGGACCGAGGTCTGGCGCTGCCGTCATAAAGGCAGCAACTGTGCGGGTTGAGGGCCGGGGCGGCGTCTGGCTGGTCCGAGCTCCGCTCCTCCTCGTCGTCAGTGGCCCGCACATTGAGGAGTGGTTTCACATCTCGGTCGGTAGTCAAGTCCATCTGGAGGGTCGCCTGGAGACACCGGATCGAGGTTCGGACGTGGCAGCAGTGTTGCGGGTGCGTGGCTCACCGGTCGTCGTCGGGGGGCCTTCGCCTGGCCTCCGGCTGGTGGAACGGGTTCGCGAGGGATTGCGACAAGCTGTTGCGGATCGTCGCCCAGAGCCGCGAGCACTGGTGCCTGCCCTCGTTCTTGGTGACACGTCCGCGCTTCGCCCGGAGCTGACCGCAGACTTCGTCTCGACCGGGTTGACCCATCTCACTGCCGTCTCGGGCGCCAACCTCACGCTGCTCTTGGCCTTCCTGCTGACTATGGCGCGCTGGGCCGGCGTACGCGGGTGGTGGCTGCGTCTCGTCGGGCTGGCCGGAGTGATCATGTTCATCGCACTCTGTCGCACGGAGCCGAGTGTGCTGCGGGCCGCGGCGATGGGGCTAGTGGCCTTGGCCGCACTTGGCTCCGGCAGCCGGACCGCCGGCGTCCGGAACCTTGCCGTTGCCACCATGATCTTGTTGCTGGTGGATCCGTTTCTCAGTAGGTCAATCGGCTTTGCACTGTCCGTCCTGGCCTGCGCGGGGATCGTCTGGTGGTCACGGCGCTGGACAGTGATCATCAATCGCTGGCTGCCGCACATCATCGCGGAGTCGATTGCGGTCCCGCTCGCCGCCCAACTGGCCACTACGCCGGTGGTGGCCGCGATCTCGGGGCGAGTGAGCATGTCCGGTCTCGCCGCCAATGCGCTGGCCGGCCCCTTCGTAGGTCCTGCCACGGTGCTGGGCTTTGCCGCGGCCGGCGTCTCGCTGCTCAACCAGACACTGGCTGCCGCGTGCGGCTTCGGCGCCGCCTGGTGCGCTCAGATGATCATTTGGATCGCTAGGCTCGGTGCCCAATTGCCTGGCTCCGAGTGGCACCTGCCGGTGACGCCACTGACCCTGACGTGGCTGGCCATCAGCTCGGTGGTCTTTGGTCTCTGCATGGCCTATCTGTTGGTGCGACCTTGGCTCGTTCTGCTCCTTGCCGGCATCATGATCATCTGTCTGTGTGGAACTCCGCGTCAGCCGGGCTGGCCTCCTCGCGACTGGGTCTTAGTCGTCTGCGACGTCGGTCAAGGCGACGGGATCGTGGTGCGCACGGCCCGCGACAGCGCAGTCGTGGTGGACACCGGCCCAGCTCCGGACGCGATGCGCGGCTGTCTGGACCGGCTTGACGTCACCCGGGTACCACTGTTGATCATCACGCACTTCCATGCCGATCATGTCGACGGCCTGATGGGCGTGATGCAGCATCGTAGGATCGGTCAGCTGTGGGTCAGCCCATTGGCCCCATCGGGACCGCTGTCCACCCTGATCACTCAGCAGGCCGCCCAGCAGGGCGTTCCGGTCTACGCGCCGCCACGCGGTACCAGCGCCAGTGTCGGAGCCGCGGAGCTGCAGGTGTTGGGCCCTGCGGACCATCTGGCTATCGGTCAGGATGAGTCCTCCATGCAGAATGACAGCAGCCTGGTGATCATGGTCACCGTCGCCCGGCTGCGGGTGTTGCTGACCGGTGACGTCGAACCACCTGGCCAGCAGGCGATCGTCGAGACCGGGGCCGATCTGCACGCCGATGTCCTCAAGATCCCGCACCACGGTTCGGCGCAGCAGGATCCCGCTTTCATCGCGACGACGCACGCCCGTCTTGCGATCGCAAGTGCGGGCGTCGACAACGACTACGGCCACCCGGCGCCGCGAACGCTGCAGCTGGTCCGGTCGCTGGGCATGACCGTGCTCAGTACCGATCAGGATGGGTCAGTCGCGGTTCGGATGTCTCGCAGTGGTCTCGCCGCGATGAAACAGCGATGAAACAGCGATGACTAGGAGATCGCAACGGGAAATCGGAGTGGTCCGCGCAGCGTCGTGCCGGGTCGCATGGTGATCGGCGCGGTCTGGCGGATTTTCGGGAACCGCTCGGCGAGAGCGCGGAATGCCTGGCTCAGCTCCAGCCGGGCAAGCGGCGAGCCGAGGCAATAATGAATGCCGCCCGAGAAGGCCAGATGCTCGGCAGGGGACTCCCGCATGATGTCGAAACGGTTGGGTTCGGGATAGACATCGGGGTCACGATTCGCCCCGGCCAACAAGGTGATCACCAACTGGTTTCTGGCAACCATCACCTCACCGACCTGCACCGGCTGATGCGCCACTCGCGCAGTCAGCTGCACTGGAGGATCGAAGCGGAGCACCTCCTCAGCGACCGCCGGTGCGCGACTGGGATCGGCTACCAGCGACTCCCACTGCTCGCGGTCGGCCAACAGCCAGCGCATGCCACTGCCGATCGCATTGACGGTGGTCTCGAACCCGGCGATCAGCAGCAGCCGCACCAGAGCCGACAGCTCCGACACCGTGATCGCCCGGCCCTGCTCTGCGACGAGCGCCGACACCAGATCATCGCCGGGTTCGGACGCGCGGTGTTCGAGTAATTCGGTGAACGTGGCCCGTAGCTCAGCGTCCGCGGCGGCGAGCGTCCGAGCTTGTCCGAGCGACCAGATGCCGTCCAGCGCCCGGGCGATCGTCGAGCCCAACCGCCGGAACCTCTCCGGATCGTTGGGTAGCCCCAGCAGGTGTGTCATCACGGCAATCGGCAGTGGTGAGGCAAACGATGTCATGACGTCGAACTCGCGATCGCGCTCGCACTGGTCCAGCAGCCGCTGGATCGCCTGATCGACCAAAGCGGCATAGCCAGCCATGCGCCTCGGCGTAAACGCTGGTGCAGCGAGTCGGCGGATTCGCGTGTGATCGGGCGGATTGAGCTCGAGCAAGGAAAGATCGAGGCCAGCTTGATTGGCTAGGTCTTCGCTGCCGTCCTCAGGACTGGGGCCGAACTGCCGGCTCCGCAGAACCTCGTTGCACAGTCGATGGCTCGTGGTGGTGTAGTTGCCAAGCCGGGTCGGCAGCATGGGACCGCGAGCACGCATTTCCTCATAGATCTCGTACGGGTCGGTGTGGCCGTTGGGTAAGTTGAGCCGACTGAACAGATCACCGCGTACGTGTGCCCAGTAGAGGATCCGCGCTCGCTCTCGATACATTCCGCCGAGGAACTTGGCTGCCTGGAGCGTCTTCGTCGCGCTGCTCATCTAGCCAGCTTGCCTCCCGGATCAACCTGGCCCGGTGGCGGGATTGATCCGTACGAGCTGTCCCTGGCAAGCGGCTACGACCTCGGGGGCCACCTCGCCTTGCGTGATGTGGCCCTCGGCCGGATTGTCACCGCCCGGCACGTTCGCGAACCGTACGCCCAACGGCGGACCATGCGTGCAGGGAAAGCGCCAGAGCTCGGCGCTGTCAGTGAGGCCGATACCCAGCAGGTGGTTAGCGTTGGCGTCGAACCGGTTGGTTCCAGCGACGACCAGGACATCGCCGTACTGCGCGGCGACGATGCGCCCGGAGATCCTGGCTCCATCGGGTGTGTGGGCGATGACGGGCGAGAGCGAGACAGGCAACGTGTGGGTTGAGAGCTGCTGGTAACCGGAGAAGGCTGTCACTGTCCGGCACGAGAAGCCCGTGATCACCAGCGTTTTCGCCGGTTCTGCCTGCTGGGAGACGGTGGTCGGCTGGTCGAGAATCCACGAGCCACAGGTGAAGTGCACCTCCTCAGCTGGACTGGCGTAGGTCAATTCCGTCACCCGTTTGTTTGCCTGTGTGGACGCTGGCCAGCCGATCGCGGCAGTAATGATCAAGATGCCGACCACGATCAGACCTCGTCCGATAAACGCCATCTCGCGGCGTGGCGGCCACGCCTGGTACGCCACCCAAACAGCTACACCGATCAAGAGGCCTGTGAGGTAAAGCAAGACCGTGCTGGATGTCCACAGTGCGGCCCGGTTCAATGCGACGGTGTTGCTTTGCAGCCTCGCACCTGCATCACGCAACTCGGGAGCGAAAAGCCAGCGTCCGACGGCCGCCGGGGCCGCCGCGACTACTGCGTACGCGGCGAGGAGAGGCAGACCGCTGTGCCAGGTCTTCGGGGGCACCGGGCCCAAGTTGTCGAGGAATCCGTGTAGCGCCGCATAGCCTGCACTGAAGACCCATGTGATCAACAGCAAAACGCCGACCATCGAGGAGGATAGAGTCCCGTTGACGGCGAGCCCGATGATGATGGTCAGCGCAGCTACCAGACCAAGTGCGGCGGGGGCGAGCATCGCGGTCCGACCGAGCCAGTGGCGGGTACGAGACAACCAGAAAAGCGCAAACGCACACACGAGCAGCACCAGGGCCGGTAGGCCCCACTGACCGTTCTGAGCCTGGACCTGAGGCTGCCCATCGCTCGTCAAAGCAACGGAGGCCAGCGGAGCGAGCTGAGTGAGCCACAACTCGTGTGCCGGAAAGTGGCTCACTTCGGGAACCCAGTACACGATGAAGAAGACCCATTGGGCGCCGAGGGAAATCACCAACGGGATGGTCGCAGCCTGCCGGATCTTTCGAGAGACTTCCGCCCGCTCGGGAGACTTCGGTCCGAGCGACCCCACGTCCGGCCGCGCCGCCTGCGGATTGGTGTAGGCGATCTTGCTCACGACGGGGCGCCGCTCATACTCATGTGATCAGCCTGTCGTGTCCGCCGCCACGAATTCGACGCGCTCATGTGGGACCAGCCGGCGTAACGCCTCTCGATCGGACTGTGAGCCAACGGACAGGCCTCGAGTCCGCTCCTCGGCCGATCGCAGCGCCTGATCAACGCCAACCCGCAGCACCGAGTCGTCCTCGAGCGACCTGACCCAGACAAGGCGGCCGGGGCTGCCGTCGACCTGCTTGAACCAGGCACGAACCAGGTCCTCGTAGGAGTCCGCCACCGCAGCAACGACACGCAGGCCCCGGTCCTCGAAGTGTTCGCCAAAGGTCTCTCGCAACCGGCTGCCCTCGTAGGCCCCGGGCTCGCGGTTCACCACCGCTACGACAGTGGCCGAATTACCTACCTTCGCACCGGCAATGCCGCGCAGCTCGGGTTCGGCGAACTGCCGCCACATTCGCCGTAACCGGGCATCCATGGTCAATTCCATGGCGGTTGGTCTCGAAGTCATGGACGGAGGCGGGGTGGGCAGCGGCCGCACTACCGACGGCGATGCAGGCACGATCCGCGGAGACTTGGTTTGTGGAATGGGGACGGAAATAGGACCGTCCTTGGGCCACGCAATCTCACGAACGTCGAAATCACGCCGTACCAGGGTGCCGTTGGCGAAGGATCGGGGCAGCCACTGCTCAGCAAGCTCTTGTTGCACCGTGGGGCGGCGCAAGTCAGCGAGCCGATTCATCTTCACTGCCGCGTGCATTCCCATCGCTACGTCGGTCTCGACCCGCTGTAACAAGTAAGCCTCAAGGTCGGTCCCATGCTCGGCTGCCAGGCCGGCCATGGCGGCGTACCTGTCCCGATCGCTCAACTGGACGGTCACTCGGACGGTACAACGCTCGATGTTATGGCCATCCATGGTGAAGAGGTGATCGACCGTGACGTCAAGTTCAACGGGCGAGGTATTGACGGCTAGCACCCGAACAGGGCGAAGCGAGGGAAGCAGGCCGGGCGTCAAGTACTCGCCGGGAAACTTGAGTCGCGGCGCGCTGTCCTGCTCGAACAAAACAGCGATGGTGTTCGGCTGTACGGTCACCATGCGGTCCAAGGGATGAGGCTCGCCGGTGAGCTTCATGCCGAGCGCCGGCTCTTCAGCGAAAGCCGTCTCCGGCTCGCTGGGCGTAGTCGACGCCTGCCGATCAGTAACGACCCGACCGAACAGGGAGGTCCACAATTTGCCGACCACCGACACCCCTTTCACCTTGTATCCAGTGTCTCGCTCATGTATATCAACACCAATCCGAACGAGACGTGAATCTGATTTGTGTTGCGGCACGGAACATGCGCACACCGGATTCTGGACCTGGTTGCTTGAGTTGCGTTCGGTATGAACCGGTGTCGGTCGAGGCTGGCATGCTGTGAGCGTGGCGGCAGCGAAGTCCCCTTTCGGTCGGCTGATTCTGGTCAGCGGGCCCGAGGGTCTTTTGATAGATCGTGCCGTTGCAGACCTGTGTCTACGGATGCGATCTGAGGCTCCCGAGGTCGAAATCTCCGAAATCGAAGCATCGCGGCTCGATCGGGGCACGCTTATTGAAATCACCGGACCGTCGTTGTTTTCCAGTCGTCGGGCTGCTGTCATCTACGAGCTGGAGAATGTGGGTCCCGATTTGGGTCAAGATCTGGTTGACCTTGCCACCGAGAAGCTGTCCGATCTCGCCATCATCCTCGTGCATGGCGGCGGTGCGAAAGGCAAAGGCTTAGTCGACAAGGTCAAATCCGCTGGCGCCGAGGTCATCGAATGCGCCGCCGTCAAGACGTGGGAATTGCCACAGTTCGTCTCGGCAGAGGTGAAGCAAGCCGGAAGCTCCATCGAAGCGGGCGCGGCGGCCGTACTCGTCGATGCGGTCGGTCATGACCTAAGAGCATTGGCCGCGGCCGTCACCCAGCTGATCTCCGACGGGCAGGGTGGCCCGCTCACCATCGATCAAGTCCGTCGCTACTTCGGTGGCCGCGCTGAGGTGACCAGCTTTGCGGTGGCAGATGCCGCGCTCGCGGGGCGTACGGGCGTCGCGATGGAGCAGTTGCGCTGGGCCCTTGCGACCGGCGTAGCACCGGTACTGATCACCAGCGCCATGGCATCAGGCATCCGGGGGCTGGGGAAACTGATTACCGCGGGCGGCGGCCAGCGAGAAGCGGATCTGGCACGTGAGGTTGGAGTACCGCCGTGGAAGCTGAAGTCAATGCGCTCGCAAGCTCGCGGCTGGGATCAAGGCAGGCTCGCGACAGCACTCAAGGCGGTCGCGGTGGCAGACGCTGACGTCAAGGGTGCCGCCGACGACCCTGCGTTCGCACTCGAGCGGGCCGTGCTGAGTGTTTCGCGGCTGCGGCGCTGAGTGGTCCTCGGCGCGCTTTGAGGGCGGGGCCTTTTAGGGCTTTGATCAGCCCTTCTTGCCGGAGCTCTCCAGGCGCGCTGCCTTGGCTGCGATGGCCGACTTGCGGTTGGCAGCCTGATTCTTATGAATGATCCCCTTCGAGGCAGCCTTGTCGAGGGCACGCGAGGCGGCGTACGCCAGCTCGCTGGCCTTGGCGGTATCGCCAGAATCGGCAGCGTCGCGGAACCGACGAATTGACGTCTTCAGCGCTGACTTCGTCGCCTTGTTACGCTGACGAGCCTTCTCGTTGGTCTTGATTCGCTTGAGCTGGGACTTGATATTCGCCACGGCAGGCCTCTGGAACTCCTCTGTGATGTGTGGGGGCGCCGCTGTGCAGACGCAACCGACCACGCTACCAGCGGTGTCGCGAGCGGGCCAAATTCGCTTTGCCACGTGAGGATGGGTGTTGTGAGTCCAGTGTTCGCGCCGCCGCCGGGGCGCACTGACCCCTCGATCATCCGCAACTTTTGCATCATCGCCCACATTGATCATGGCAAGTCGACCCTGGCTGATCGGATGCTGCAGCTGACCGGCGTGGTGGACGAGCGGTCCATGCGGGCCCAGTATCTGGATCGGATGGACATCGAGCGAGAACGCGGCATCACGATCAAGTCCCAGGCGGTCCGGATGCCGTGGCTCGTGCAGGGCAAGGGGGACGAGCCCCTTGACCACCCGGTGCGCGCGCAGAGCGTGGGGGACCACCCCCTTGACCCGCGGCGCCCGCCAGATCTCACGGGAGCGCGCTCGGGAACCAGCATCACCTATGTCCTCAACATGATCGATACGCCGGGCCACGTCGACTTCACCTACGAGGTTTCCCGATCCCTCGCTGCCTGTGAGGGTGCCGTGCTCCTCGTCGACGCAGCGCAGGGCATCGAAGCGCAAACGCTGGCCAACCTGTATCTGGCGCTGGAAGCCGATCTCCACGTCATTCCGGTCTTGAACAAGATCGACTTGCCGAGCGCGCAGCCGGAGAAGTACACCGCCGAGATCGCCAAAGTCGTTGGCTGCGATCCGGGTGAGGTACTCCAGGTATCGGCGAAGACTGGTGAAGGTGTGGCTGAGCTACTGGATGAGATCGTCGTCCAGATACCTCCGCCGGTAGGTGATCCCGCGGCTCCCGCCCGGGCGTTGATCTTCGACTCGGTTTATGACACCTACCGTGGGGTTATCACCTACGTACGCGTCATTGACGGGGGGTTATCCCATCGCGAGCGAGTGTTGATGATGTCAACCAAGGCTGCTCACGAGACGTTGGAAGTCGGTGTGATCTCACCCGAACCGACCAAGGCCGCGTCGTTGGGCGTCGGTGAGGTGGGCTATCTGATCACGGGCGTCAAGGACGTCCGCCAGTCTCGAGTCGGCGACACCGTCACATCGCTGTATCGACCTGCCGCCCAGGCTCTGGGTGGCTATCGGCCGCCGAAGCCGATGGTGTTCGCAGGCCTCTATCCCATTGATGGAGCCGACTATCCCGAACTGCGGGAGGCCTTGGACAAGCTCCAGCTCAACGACGCGGCGTTGATCTTTGAACCTGAAACGTCCAGCGCGCTCGGCTTTGGATTTCGCATCGGCTTCCTTGGCCTACTCCATATGGAGATCGTGCGGGAGCGGCTGGAACGCGAATTCGATCTTGACCTGATTTCCACTGCACCGAATGTGGTGTATCGCGTGATCATGGAAGACGGCACCGAAGGTGAAGTGACGAATCCGTCTGAGTATCCGATAGATGGCAAGATCGCAGCGGTGTACGAGCCGGTTGTCAGGGCGACAATTCTGGCTCCAGCGACGTATATAGGTACGATCTTGGAGCTGTGTCAGAGCCGTCGCGGTATTCAGCATGGCATGGACTATCTGTCCGAGGACCGGGTCGAAATCCGCTACACGCTGCCGCTGGCGGAGATCGTCTTTGATTTCTTTGATGCGCTCAAGTCGCGGACCCGGGGTTATGCCAGCCTCGACTACGAGCCGTCGGGCGAACAGCCGGCCGATCTGGTGAAAGTCGACATCTTGCTGCATGGTGAGCCGGTCGACGCATTCTCCGCCATCGTGCACAAGGACAAGGCCTACTCCTATGGCGTCATGATGACAGCGAAATTGAAGGAGCTGATCCCTCGGCAGCAATTCGAAGTTCCGGTGCAGGCGGCCATTGGGGCGCGGGTGATCGCGCGCGAGACGATTCGCGCCGTCCGCAAGGACGTACTGGCCAAGTGCTACGGCGGCGACATCACCCGAAAGCGCAAGCTGCTCGAGAGGCAGAAAGAGGGCAAGAAGCGGATGAAGATGGTGGGCAGAGTCGAGGTCCCGCCGGAAGCATTCATCGCTGCTCTGTCTGGTGTCACCGAGGGGTCAAGATCCGACCGGAAATAGTCGGCGAGGACAATCACCTGCGAGCGTCGAATTGCTGGCGCGAGCAGAGCCGAAAGACCAAGAGGAGGGGGAGCGGTTGTGTTAGCAGTGCAGTACACCGAGTACGGCGGGCCTGAGGTGATCAGTCTTGGTGAGGCGCCCGAGCCGCACGCGGGGCCGGGCCAGATTCGCATTGTGGTACGGGCGGCAGGCGTCAATCCCATGGACTGGAAACTTCGCTCCGGGATGATGGCTCGGGGCAAGCCGCTTGAGGGTGTGGGCTATTTGGGCTTCGATGCGGCTGG
The DNA here is from genome assembly GCA_036380335.1 of Propionibacteriaceae bacterium. GTDB lineage: Bacteria > Actinomycetota > Actinomycetes > Propionibacteriales > Propionibacteriaceae > Microlunatus. The sequence goes on from DASVEX010000021.1 coordinate 38,071, forward strand.
TGTCGTTGACGAGGTCGGAGAGGGCGTCACCGATGTAGCCGTTGGCGACGACGTGTTCGGCCAAGGCCAGAACACCCAGGCGGAGTATGCGGTGCTCACCTCGTGGGTGCGGAAACCGGCCTCGGTGGACTGGGCAGTGGCAGCCGCAGCGGGTGTCGTTGTCGAGACATCCGAGCGGGTGTTGCGACTCCTGGGGGTTACCGAAGGCACCAAGCTCTTCATCGACGGTGGCGCCGGCGGGGTGGGCTCGACCGCGACCCAGCTTGCGAAGGCGAGGGGTGCCATGGTCATCGCATCAGCGAGCGAGGCTAACCAGGGCTACCTCCGCGAGATCGGCGCCATCCCGGTGATCTATGGCGAAGGCATGGTCGAACGGGTCAAAGCGCTTCAGATCGGCAAGGTCGACGCGGTGCTCGACGCCGTTGGCAAAACGCCGATCGACGATCTGATCAGTCTCACCACGGAGCCCTCTCAGGTCATCTCGATCGCCAACTTCGGTGCGACCGAATCGGGGGCGCGGGTGACTGGCGGTGGCGCGGACAGCCAACCCAAGAAAGCCCTCGCCGAGGCGGCTGAGCTGCTGCAGCAAAGCAAGCTGGTGATCAAGATTCAGACATTCCCCTTCGACCGGGCCGCCGAGGCGCACCAGATCAGTCAGGATGGCCACACCCGAGGCAAGCTCGTCCTCGTCCCCTAGCTCCGGCTACGCCGACTTGTCAGCATCCACGGCCGCTCTGGCAGCCATGGATGCTGACAAGTCGGCGAGACCGGTGCGGAGATCGATCCGGGCTCGCCAGCCCAGCACATATTCGGCTACTGAGCAGTCGGCGGTAATGTGCCGGACATCCCCCAGCCGATAGGCACCGGTCACTATCGGAGCCGGTCCATCGAGGGTTCGACTGAGCTCGGTGGCCATCTCACCGACTGTCGTTACCCACGGTGTCCCGATATTCAGCGGCGTCAGGCGCGCCGGCAGCGGTGCGTGAAGTGCGGTGACGACCGCCGCTGCCACGTCAGAGACATGGATGAAGTTGCGCCGTTGGCCGCCATCCTCGAAGACTCGTGGCGGTTCCCCCCGCAGCAGACTGTCGGTGAAGATCGACGCCACTCCCGCGTACGGGGTATCGCGTGGCATGCCAGGACCGTAGACATTGTGAAATCGCAACGCGGCCACCGTCCCGCCGGTTTCGCGGCTCCAGATCGTTGCCAGCTGCTCCCCGTGGACTTTGGTTGCCGCATAGGTGTTGCGCGGATCCAGTGGCGCGGACTCGGGCACCAGTTCCGGAGCCAGATCCTCACCGCAGTAGCGGCATCGCGGGTCGAAGCGCCGCCGGTCAAGATCATTTCGGTCCCGCGGTGGGGGGCTCATCGATCCGTGCCGGGCGCAGCGGTACCGCCCCTCGCCGTAGACGACCATCGATGACGCATACACGAAACGCGTGATCTTGTGCTCCGCTGCTACTCGAAGCGTCATCGCGGTCCCGACGTCGTTGTGTCGCGCGTACTCATCGATGTCGAAGATGTCGACGCCAAGTCCAACCTTGGCTGCCAGGTGGATGACGGCATCGCAGCCATCTGCTGCCATGAGGAGTCGATCATGATCAAGAATATCGTCACGTGTGTCAACGGCTCGATCAAACACCCGGACCGCGCAGCCCGCTGCCTCGAGTTGATCATGAACCGTCCGACCGATGAAACCGGCGCCGCCGGTGACCAAGATCGTCATGCGACGTGGTTGGTCGGATGAGGAACCGGCAGCGATACCTCGAACCGGCAACCTCCCTGCACGTTGCACACCGAGATAGCGCCGTCGTGTGACTCGACGACTCCGCGGGCAATGGCCAATCCAAGGCCGGCCCCGCCATCATCGCCGCCACGCGATGGGGTGCCCCGCCAGCCAGCGTCGAAGACTCGGGCAAGGCTGGTTTCCGGAATGCCGCCGCAACTGTCGATGACTGCAACCCGGATGTGACCGTCGTCGGCGCGTCGGGCCTCGAGCCGTACCACCAGTCCGGCATCGGTGTGGCGAATCGCGTTGCTGGTCAAGTTGCTCAATGCGCGGGCTAGATCGTCGGACGAGCCGAGAACTGCCAGCCGGTCGTCGTCGGGAAGGTCGACCTCCAGCTGTACGCCTCGGCTACTAGCCGAGACGGTCGACTCGGAGGCGACGTCGCTGATCAGTTCGGTCAGCGACACCATCGTTTGAGGTTTGGCTCGGCGGGGCCCCTGGACGCGGGACAGCGCGAACAGATCATCCACCAGAATGCTCATCCGAGCCACCGTGGCCCGCAGGTGGGACAGCGCCCGCGGAACGTCGGTGATGACGCCGTCTTCCAGCCCCTCTGACAGGGCCCGCAAACCAGCCAGCGGCGTGCGCAGGTCGTGCGACATGAAGCTGACGAGCTCTTGCCGCGACTGTTCGGCGGCCCGTGCCCGAGCCCGGGATTCTGCTAGCGTCCTACGGGTTTCGGCCAGATCATCCAGCACCTGAGCCAACTCCCGCGGCGCCGCGACGTCAGCCTGTGCGGCCGAAGTCTCGATGGGCGATCCACTTGCCGAATCCGACACCAGCTGATGTAGGCCGGCGCCCACCCGGAGGGATGCGCGCGAGATCCGGCGCACCACCAGCCACGCGCCAAGCGCTGCCAGCAGCAGCGAGACCAGCAGTGCAATCAAGATCACCACGGAGTCGTGACGGGACAGGAACATCAGCTGCACATTGATCAACACTGTGGCTGCCACTGCTACCACTGGTAGCAGGGTGGCGATCGTCAGCTGCTGGCGTAGTGATCGATAACGCACCAGATGCAGCAGTGCCAGGCCGATCAATCCGACGGCTAGGCAGCTGGCCAGCGTCAGGCCAATGATGATCATGAGGTCTGTCATGGCCGCTTGTCCTCATCAATCAGCTTGTCCTCATCAATCAGCTTGTCCTCATCGATCAATTCGTCCTCGGCAACGAGCTCGTCCTCGCGCACCATTCGGTAGCCGAAGCGTCCGACCGTCAACACCAGCGTCGGATCAGAGGGATCCCGCTCCAATTTCTCCCGGAGCCGTCGAACGTGCACAGTAACGGTCGATGTGTCACCGAAGTCCCATCCCCAGACCCGTCGCAGCAGCTGATCTTTGCTGAATGTCTGGCCGGCGTGGCTGGCGAGGAACGCCAGCAGATCGAATTCCCGCATGGTCAAGGCCAACGGTCGTCCGGACCGGCTGGCCTCGCGGGCAGCCGAGTTGATCGTCACCGGCCCCAGGGTCACTGTCGAATTCAGCAGCGGCGTTCCAGCGAGTCGCTCGGTACGCCGCAACAGCGCCTCGACTCGCAACACGACTTCCCGCGGCGAGAAGGGCTTGACCACGTAGTCGTCGGCACCCGTCTCCAGGCCAACCAGGCGATCCTCTTCCTCGCCCCGCGCGGACAGCACGATGACGAACGCCTGATCACCGCTCCGTCGCCGGCGGCGCAGCACCTCCAAGCCCGAGAGGCCGGGCAACATGATGTCCAGGATGACGACATCCGGACTGCTTCGCTGCCAGAGCTGCACGGCCTCGCTACCGTCGCCACTCCAGTCGACCTGGTATCCCGCCCGGGTCAGATAGGCCTTGAGCACCTCTGCCATGGTCACATCGTCCTCAACGACCAGAACCCGCGCTGCCATGATCATCAGCCTAGGCAGCCGGGATTGCGGTTGCCACATCAGAAGTCGCCGTGCCAGATGCCGTAAGCGAGCCGAAAGCGATCGCCACTGCCCAGCTGCGACGCATGACCATAGCGTCGAGTGCATGATCAACCTCGCTATGCGGCAGCCATGAGCGATCATGCGGGGACCGTCATCGTGCTGGCCAAGGAGCCAGTGCCTGGTCGGGTCAAGACCCGGCTGCAACCGGCATTCGACCTGAGCGGGGCAGCGCTGCTGGCTGCTGCCGCCATCGAAGACACCATCGCCGCAGTCCGCAGTTCGTCGGCAACCCGCCGCATTCTCGCCTGGGAAGGCAGTCGGTTGGATTGGCAGGACGGCTTCGAAGTTGTTGATCAGCCGCCGGGATCGCTCAATGTCCGGCTGACCGCCGCGTTTGCAGCCGCAATCTCACAGCCGACCGACGAACCGGCCTTGCTGATCGGCATGGACACGCCTCAGGTCACCGCTCAGCTGCTGGACAGTGACTGGGAAGGGGCCGACGCCGTTCTTGGGCTCAGTGACGACGGCGGATTCTGGGCAATAGGACTCCGGTTTGGGCATCCCTCCGCGCTCTTCGATGGCATTCCGATGTCGACGAGCCGGACGGGCTCCGCCCAACTCGCCCGACTTTTCGACGCAGGCTTGAGCGTCAAGCTGCTGCCGCCGCTGCGTGATGTCGATCGGCCCGTAGACGCTGAGCTGGTGGCCACCCAGTTTCCCGGGTTGGTCTTCTCCCGCCGATATCTGCAGCTGACCAGCAGTCGCCCCACCCAAACCAGCGACCGGCTGTTCGATGCTGCGTACGCGGGGATGATCACGATCAGCGATGCGGTGCACGCAGATATCGATGATCATCCGCTACCGCTGGAGGTTTCGCGCTGGGCTGGTGCGGCAGATGAGATCGACATGCTCGTCGTGGCGCGTTGCGAGCCGCCGGTCATCGACCTCGGCTGCGGCCCCGGGCGAATGGTGCAGGCTCTCAGCGAGTCAGGACGCGCGGCTCTCGGCGTCGACATGTCGTCGGTAGCGGTGGACATGAGCATGGCTCGCGGCGGCCCCGCTTTGCAACGCCGGATCGATCAACCCTTGCCCGCTGAGGGTCGCTGGGGCACAGCGTTGCTGATGGACACCAACGTGGGGATGGGCGGGGACGTTGCTGCGTTGTTGGCACGCTGCATGCGACTCGTCATCCCGGGCGGATTGATCATATGCGAAGTCGACGGCCTCCCCGACCGACATGAGGTACACAGCATCGTGCTTCGGACCAAGCACACGACCTCGCCCCCTCTGTCGTGGTCGCGGATCGGGACCTCCGCGCTCATCGAAGTTGCGAAGTCCCTCGATCTGCTGCTCATGGAGGAATGGACGAGCGGTGGGAGGGCGTTTGTCGCGCTGCGTTCGATGAGGACATAGCACTAGCCTCGGCACATGCCATCGGCGATGCCTGAGGGAGAACCGGCGCCGAGCGACGGCTCGTTGCCCGAGCGGGCGCGGACCGAAGTGTCGCTCCGCCCGCTCGGCATCTATATCCACGTGCCGTTCTGCACCACTCGCTGCGGCTACTGCGACTTCAACACCTATACCGCCGCCGAACTCGGCACCGAGCCCGGAGCCAGTCGTACCGGCTATGTTGCCGCCGCGATCAAAGAACTCGATCTGGCAGCTCGAGTGCTGGGCCCCGAGGCGCCTGAGGTCTCGACCATCTATGTCGGCGGCGGAACGCCCACGCTGCTACCTCCGGATGATCTCGGTCAGCTGATTACGGCCGTAAAAGACCGTTTGGGGCTGGCCGCGGGCGCGGAGGTGAGCACCGAATCCAACCCCGAGTCCATCGATGCTGGAGGTCTGTGCCGGCTCCGCGACCTGGGCTTCAATCGCATCTCCTTTGGCATGCAGTCTGTCGTGCCACACGTACTCGCGACTCTGGACCGGACGCATTCACCAGGCAGACCGCAGCAAGCCGTAGCCGAGGCGAAGGCGGCGGGATTCGCCAACACGAGTCTGGACCTGATCTACGGAACGCCGGGGGAGACAGCAGCTGATTGGTTAGCCAGCCTGGACGCGGCCCTCGCAGCTGCGCCTGAGCACATCAGCGCGTACGCACTGATCGTGGAGGACGGCACCCGGCTGGCGGCTCAGGTCCGACGTGGCGTGCTTCCGCCGACTGATGATGACGATCTTTCAGACAAGTACGTGATCGCCGAGCAGCGACTCACCGCGGCAGGCCACACGGCGTACGAGGTGAGCAACTGGTCCTCCGATGTGGCAACTCGCTGCCGGCACAATCTGGGTTACTGGCGAAGTCATCACTGGTGGGGCATCGGACCGGGCGCTCATAGTCATATCGGGGGAGTGCGCTGGTGGAATGTCAAGCATCCCCAGACGTACGCATCCAGACTCGCGGCGGACGTGTCGCCGGCACAGGCGCGTGAGGTGCTCTCGGCGGAGCAACGCCGGGTGGAGCGCATCATGCTCGAGCTTCGACTCGCCGATGGCCTCAGCACGTCGCTCCTCACCCGGACCGAGCGGGATCGTGTCGGTGATCTTCTCGTCCGGCACCTAGCGGTGCTGACGAACGGCACGTTGATCTTGACGGCCAGCGGCAGGCTGCTCGCCGACGGTGTGATCCGAGACCTCCTGGACTGAACGTGGCGTTCCGCGGGGTCGTCATTGATTGGCGTGCCGTGATTGTCTGGGGGCATGGCGGTCATGCCGATGTTCCCGCTGGGTTCGGTGCTGTTCCCGTACATGCCGCTACGGCTGCGGGTCTTCGAGGAACGCTACTTGATCATGCTCGCCGAGCTACTGAAGAAGGAAGACTCGCGATTTGGGGTGGTGTTGATCGAACGCGGCCGGGAAGTCGGCGGTGGCGAGCACCGCTTCGGTGTTGGCACGGTCGCCGAGATCAGACAGCTTGGGGCCGAGGGAGGTTTCGTTGGCTTGATCGCTCAAGGCGGTCGGCGCTTCGAGGTCTCTGAGTGGCTCGAAGATGCACCTCATCCGCGCGCTGAGATAGACGAGATCGCCGACCTCGAGTGGGACGCCGGTCTGATGGAGCTCCGGGAGAGCACCGAGCAGCTGGTACGCCGCACCCTGGCCGTTGCCAGCGAGTTCGCCGAGAACATCTGGCCAGCAGATGTTGAGCTTTCCGATAATCCGGTTGCGGCGGCCTGGCAATTGGCCGCCATCTCGCCGATCAACGCTCTTGATCAGGTTGCGCTGCTGCGCTCGACATCGGTTGAGGAATTGCTGGTTCAGGTCTCAGAGCTGACGCGTGAGGCGGCGCTGACCTACGAAGCTCCGTGGCTTGACGACGAGGAGGGGTGATAGGGCCCGCGCGCAGGGCCGGTGGTAGCGCGCCGCAGCAATGAAATGGGGAGCAACATCTGGCGCGGCTCGCTTTCCGGATCGATGAGCAACCGTCCTACGTGTCGCCCCTTGTCGCGGATCGGCTGATGAATTGTGGTGAGCTCGGCGGCCTGCGCTGCGGCGATGTCGTCGAAGCCACAAACCGACACCATGGCCGGCACGCTCAGGCCACCGGCCGCCAACGCCTCCAGTGCGCCGAGCGCCAGAACGTCGCTCAAGCCGACGATCGCCGTCGGAATCTGATCACGAGAGAGCAGCCAGGACGTCGCCGTCACACCCGACTCGATCGAGTTGTGCCCGCCAGAGACGATCATGACGTCGCCCTTGATCGCTTGGCGCAGTCCTGCGACCCGCGCGGCATAGTCGAGGAACCCGAGGTCGGCCTCGTCCAACCGCCGTCCCGGACTGCCTGCCGGTTGGTTCGTCTCGACGAGGACGGCGACATCGCGGTGACCCAGCGTGGCCAGATGCTCGCCCACGATGACGCCGGCGCCGAAGTCATCGATGGCCACCCAGCTCGAGTCGGGATCACTGTTGATGTCGGTGGTGACCAACCGGATTCCCCGCGCTCGCGCCACCATGGCCGCTGGATGATCGGTTGGCACGGAAAGGATGGCCAGCGCGTCGATGTTGGCGTTCCGGACGGCGGTCACGTCGCGGTCCTCCGCGCCGGTGTCTGCAGGCGAGTCAGCTAGCTGGCGGGACAAGGGCATCAGCACAATGCTGATGCCGTGTTCCTCAACAACCTCGCTGAGACCGGTCAGGAACTCGACTGCAAATGGATCGGAGAACGCGTACGAAAGCCGCTCGGAAAGCAACACGCCGACGGCCTCCGCTCTACCGATCCGCAGCGTCCGGCCGGCGGCGTCGGGCCCCGGATAGCCGAGCTCGGCCGCCGTCGCCAGGATCCGCTCTCGCAGCTCGGTCGAAAGTTGGTCAGGGCGGTTGTATGCGTTGGAGATCGTCGCCGGTGAGACGCCGAGTACCGAGGCGAGGCTCTTGACCGTCATGCGTGCCATTGGCGCCTCGCCCTGGGTCTATTTCCGCTCTGCTGAGCCGTTCCTGAATCGTTCTAGTTAGCCTAGCGGGCAGACTTCACCACCGACTTGTCAGCGTTACAGAGTGCTATAGCACTTTGAGACGCTGACAAGTCGGTGGTGGCAGAGGTCAGAGACCCTTCTTCTTTCTCTTCCCGATCTCCCACGAGTCACTTCCCGGCGTCCAGTTCAATACGCTGGCCCGCTCCATGAACTCGTCGGTGGTGATGTCACCGCGCGCGAAACGCTCGGCAAGAATCTTTTTGGCCTCGCTCTCCGGCGAGCGGCTGCCGGCCAATGACTGAGGCGCGAACTGGCCGTGCCGAACCAGGAAGAACAGCACGGTGCCCAGCACGAGCAGCATGAACAGGAAGAACATCAGACCTCCTAGGAAGGGTGCGAAAGGCGGCACTGCGCCGCTTGCGATGGTCGAAGAGGGGTCACCGGCTCCCCACGGAGGGCCGTGATGATGATGACCGAAGCCGCCCTCGAGTGGGATGAGTAATGGGGTGGTCATGGATCCATTCTGCGGCGAGAAGTCCGGATCGTCATCGGTCCCAAAGCGGCTCTTTGACTACGTTCCCTGACGTAGTCGGAATACCGTGCTCGAGCGATGCGTCGCCCTCCCTGCCGGTCTAGTGTCGGGAGACACCGCAAGCGGATCGAGCTGATCGGCTGCAGCTTCGAGGAGATCGAGGAGGAACCATGCGGGTGGAGGCTCGACGTGCCCTCATCGTCGACTCCGCCATCGGTCTGATACTCGCCGTGACCAGTTGGATCGCCTCCTTCTACGTCTGGGGCCGCGCGGAATTCAATCGGCCAGGCTGGGAGCACGGACCACCTGGCCGAGTGATCGCCACCGTTGATTCGTCGCCCTGGGTGCTGCCTGCCGTCATCGTTCTCGCGCTGGGCATCGCAACGAGACGGGTGTGGCCGCGTGCTGCTTTCGTCGCAACGGTGGCGGGCGTCGGCACGTACCTGGCTACAGGTGCGATGTTCGGGCCGATCTTTCTTGGCCCTGCCCTTGGCGTGTACGCGATGGCAAGCGGCACGCACCTGCTCGCCGACCAAAATCCTGGAGCCGCTTCCGACCCGGCCGTACCGGCATTGCGCAGCTGGGCGCCGTTGCTGATCTTGCTCGTACCGATGATCATGGCTGGACACTGGCGCGAGCCCTACCTCGGCGTGCTCAACCCAGCGTTGTACGCAGCTCTGGTCACCGTCGTGGCGATCGCCATCGTGCCCGCCACGATCGCCTTGCTGCTTCGCGCCCGTCGGGAGGGCGAGCGAGAGGTACGCGAGCAGGAGCGCCGTCGCTACGCGTACGAGGAACGTCTCCGGATCGCGCGTGACGTGCACGATGTCGTCGGTCACAGTCTGGCCGTGATCACCATGCAGGCCGGGGTAGCGCTGCACGTGCTGGACAAGGAGCGAGCTGCCCAGCCTCGGCCGGATCGCGTGGCCGAGTCACTCGAGGCCATCAAGAAAACGAGCCGTGAGGCGCTGGCGGAGCTGCGAACCACGCTCGAGGTGTTTCGATCCGACGCCGATGAGCCGCTCAGCCCGGTGCCCGGACTTGGCCGGCTCGACGACCTTGTGGAGCGGCTGCGCTCGGCCGGCCGAGACGTAACCCTGGTGCGGAAGAACTCCGATGATCTTGAGTTGCTGCCGGCGGCAGTCGATCAGGCCGCGTTCCGGATCATTCAGGAGTCGCTAACCAACGTTGTGCGGCACGCGCCGGCGGCCCATGCCACCGTAAGGGTGGTGGCCGCCGACACTGGAATGCTGACCGTTGAGGTGAGCGATGATGGGCCGGCCATGAGCGTGCCGGCTGAGGGAAACGGAATCCGTGGCATGCGGGAGCGGGCGAAGGCGGTGGGCGGCACGTTGCACATCGTGGTGGGGGAGCCGAGCGGGTTGGTGGTACGCGCCGACCTACCGTTGGCGGCGGACGGCGGAGTCCGGTGACGATCTCTGTCGCGCTTGCCGATGATCAGCCGCTGGTCCGGATGGGCCTCCGAGTCCTCATCGAGTCCGAAGATGATCTTGAGCTTGCCGGCGAGGCTGAGAATGGGCGGCAGGCCGTTGAGCTGGCCCGGCGTACCCGACCCGACGTGATCTTGATGGACATCCGGATGCCACAGCTCGACGGGATCGCCGCGTTGCGGATGATCGTCGGCGATCCGTCGCTCGCCGGGGTTCGAGTGATCATGCTGACCACCTTCGAGCTCGATGAGTACGTCTTCGAGGCACTGCAGGCCGGGGCGGCTGGCTTCCTGATCAAGGACACCGAGCCGGCTGACATGCTGCGGGCTATTCGGCTGGTCGCGGCGGGGGAGTCATTGTTGTCCCCGTCGGTGACGCGACGGGTCATCGAGTCTTTCGCATCACGATCACCCATACGCAAGAAGCATCCACAGCTTTCCGAACTCACCGACCGGGAGCGCGAGGTACTCGCGCTGATCGGCGAAGGTCTGAGCAACGACGAGATCGCCGAACGGTTAGTCGTCAGTCGAGCGACTGCGCGCACCCATGTCAGCCGAGCGATGATCAAACTTCGAGCTCGGGATCGGGCCCAGCTGGTGGTGATCGCTTACCAGTCCGGTCTGGTCCGCTAGGCAAGTCGGCATTATCAGGCCCGCGGCAGCTCCGGCCGCGACGGTTGTGGCGGTTGTGGCGGTTGTGGCGGCGTCACTCTCTCGGCTGCCTGTGCGGCGATCCGGCCCCGCTGCTCGAAGACGAACTCACGATTGACGGGCTCCCCATGGCCGGGAACCGCGAGAGTCGTGGCCGTCATCAGGCCGATCACCGCATCGACAGTCGCCGGCCACTCATCGGGAACCGAGTCGGGCCCGAACGACGGCGGCCCCGCTGATTCGATCAGGTCCCCGGCAAACAGCACATCGGCATCGGGTATCACGACCACCAGGTCCCCATCCGTATGGCCTCTGCCGAGATGGGCGATCTCCACGCGGCGGTCACCGAGGTCGATTGCTGTGGCAACCGCGATCTCCTGGGTCGGCCGCCCCAGGTCGCTCGAGTGCACTCCGAGCCGCCGTGCGTCCGACGCCGCCTCGGCCGACGAAAGCCTGGTATGGACCGACTCGTGAGCGATCCGCGGAACGTCGCCGAAGGCCGCCAGTCCGAACGCATGGTCGTAGTGCCAGTGGGTGACGACGACGGCCGCTAGGGGCCGGTCGGTGACCTCGGTAACCGAATCGCGGATTTCGCGACCCTGCTCGGGACTCGATCCGGTATCGATCAGCAGCGTCCGGTGCGCTCCCACGATCAGTCCAAGGTTGACCGATTCGGGCTCGGCGACAGCCACGTACACACCGGATCGCAACTCCCGCCAGGGCCCGAGCGCGGCCGTCGGGCCCGATTCTGCAGCCGATCGCGGCGAGTTCATCACGCTAGACTGGCACTCTGTTTGCGCGAGTGCCAAACGCCCTTTTTTCGTAGGCGAGCACATCGGGTATTGCACATCAGGAAGGAGACGCATGGACGACCGCAAACTGGAAGTACTTCGCGCCATCGTCACCGACTACGTATCCAGCCAGGAGCCGGTGGGATCCAGATCGTTGGTCGAACATCATGACCTTGGGGTCTCGCCGGCAACGGTCCGCAACGATATGGCTGCCCTCGAGGAAGAGGGCTACATTATGCAGCCGCACACCAGCGCGGGCCGCATTCCAACGGACAAGGGTTATCGACTGTTCGTCGACCGGCTCGGGTCGCTGAAACCGCTCTCTCCAGCGGAGCAGCGCGCCATCCAGACCTTTCTCTCCGGGGCACTCGATCTCGACGATGTGCTGATACGTACCGTGCGGCTGCTGGCCCAGGTCACCCAGCAGGTTGCCATCGTGCAGTATCCGACGCTCAGCCACTCCGTCGTACGCCACGTGGAGATCGTGTCGATGTCGCCGTCTCGCCTGCTGCTGATCCTCATCACCTCCACCGGGAGGATCGAGCAGCGTGCACTCGAGATTCCAGAGCATGATGAAGAAACGCTTGCCGAATTGCGCGCGCATCTGAACACGGCAGCTGTCGGGAATACCTCTTCGCAGGCAGCAGTTCGGTTGAGCAAGCTGGCTGGAACGCTGCCCCCGTCCCTGGAGGTCATCGGACAGGCAGCGATCGCAACCCTGTTGGAAATGGTGAGTAGCGAGGCGACGGGAAGGATGGTGGTCGGCGGCATGCCCAACTTGACGCGCTACGGCGCCGAGTTCGAGACCACGGTCAAGCCGGTGCTCGAGGCTCTGGAGGAACAGGTGGTTATACTGAAGCTCCTCGGCGAGGCAAACGCTGCCGATGAGGTGACCGTGCGGATCGGCCACGAGAATCCGTACAAGGAACTGCAGTCCACATCCGTTGTCGCCAGCGGCTACGGTAGCCAGGTCGACACGTTCGCGACTCTTGGCGTGGTCGGGCCGACCCGAATGGACTATCCCTCGACAATGGCGTCGGTCCGCGCCGTTGCTCGCTACGTCGGCCGATTCCTCTCCGAAGGATGAGCACAACCCGCATGAGCTCTGACTACTACCAAATCCTCGGCGTACCCCGAGATGCGACACCCGAGCAGATCAAGAAGGCCTATCGCCAGCTCGCCATGAAGTTGCATCCCGACGTGGCCCAGGAGCCGGATGCAGCCGAGCGATTCAAGAGTGTCGCCGAGGCGTACGAAGTACTCCAGGATCCCAAGAAGCGCGATCTTTACGACCGCGGCGGCGACCCGCTTGGCGGCGGCCTCGGTGGCTTCAACGGTGGCTTCGGCGCGGGCGGCTTCGACTTCACCAACTTGGTCGACGCGATGTTTGGCCAGCACACCTCGCGCGGACCTCGATCACGGGTACGGCGCGGCCAGGATGCCTTGGTTCGCCTCGATCTCGAGCTTGCCGAGGCGGCATTCGGCACCACGATGCCGCTGCGGGTGGATACCGCCGTGCTGTGCCCGCGCTGCAACGGTTCGGGCGCGACCAACGGGTCCAAGCCGACCAGGTGCCCGACGTGCCATGGGCAAGGCGACGTCACCCATGTGCAACGTTCCTTCATCGGCGATATTCGGACCACTCAACCGTGCCCAACCTGCCACGGTTACGGCACGATCATTCCGGACCCCTGCTTGGAGTGCTCGGGAGACGGTCGGGTCCGCTCGACTCGAACGATCAATGTAAAGATTCCGCCCGGCGTGAGTACGGGCAACCGCATCCACCTGTCCTCCCAAGGTGAAGTCGGCCCGGGCGGGGGTCCGGCTGGTGATCTGTATGTCGAACTCCAGGTGGCACCGCACGAAATATTCCGTCGCGAAGGTGATGATCTTGAGGTCGTGGTCAAGATCCCGATGACGGCGGCCGCTCTGGGTACCGAGGTCATGGTGACAACCCTGGAGGCCGACCTTTCCGATGCCGCTCCGGAGACCAAGTCCGTACGGATCGCCGTTCCGGCGGGAACGCAGTCCGGGACGCGTATCGCCATGGACGGCAAGGGTGTTCCGAGGTTGCGGGGCAGCGGGCGTGGTCAGCTCGGGGTGACATTGCTCGTCCAGACTCCGACTCGTATCGACGACGATCAGCGGGACCTGCTCCGCCAGCTCGCCGAGTTGCGCGATGAGACGCGTCCTGAAGTGACTGTGCAGAAACATAGCCGCGGCGTCTTCGGGCGGCTCCGGGACGCATTCGCCGGCCAGTGAGGCGCTCCGAGCTCTGGATCATGCGGAGCTGTCGTTCATGACGGACCCGCTTTTTCTGCTGGACGACAGCGCCGATCCGTTCCCGACTGTGGGCGCACATCTCACGCTTGCCGGCGATGAGGGCCGGCATGCCGCGGTCGTGCGACGGATCCAGCCGGGCGAGATGATCATGATCGGCAATGGTCGGGGACGCGGCGTACGCGGTGTGGTCGTCGAGGTTCGCGGTTCCGGCCTGGTCGTTGAGGTTCTCAGCCACCTCACGACGGCGGCCGAACCGCGGTGCTTTGTCGCGGCTCAGGCACTGGTCAAAGGCGATCGATCGGAGCTGGCGGTCGAAATGATGACCGAGATGGGCATCAGCGAAATCGTTCCCTGGCAGGCGGCCCGCTCGATCGTGCGCTGGACTCCCGATCGTGCGGCCCGGGCGCTCAGCAGGTGGCGTTCCACGGCAAGGGAGGCAGCCAAACAATCCAGACGGCTGCAGGTACCGCAGGTGTCCGAGCCGGTCACTACTCGACAGCTCGCCCGGCGGGTGGCCAGTGTTGATTGCGCTCTACTGCTCCATGAGGAAGCCGAGCAGCCCCTTGCCGAAGTGGATCTTCCAGCCGCTGGCACAGTGTTGATCATTATTGGTCCTGAGGGTGGCATCTCTGCCGAGGAGCTCAGCGAGCTAAGCGCTGCTGGCTGCCGGCCGGTGTCGATCAGCGACGGAGTGTTGCGCACGTCGACAGCGGGTGTCGTGGCTCTCGCCGCACTCAAGCTAAGGCGTGAATGAGATGCACGCTGAGCCCGTGATCATGCGCCCTGAGCCGGTGATCATGAGCGCCGAGCATGTCGAGGGGCGGTTCGGCTTCATGCCGGACGTATCGCTGCCCGACCGGCTCGGCCGTTGCGGGGTGATCACCACCCCGCACGGAGTGATCAAGACACCAGCATTCATCGCCGTAGGAACTAAAGCGACCGTCAAGGCGGTGCTTCCGGAAAGCCTGGCAGCCCTCGGTGCTAAGGCGGTCCTTGCGAACGCGTACCACCTCTACCTGCAGCCCGGCGCAGACGTGATCGAGGCTGCCGGCGGTCTTGGTCGCTTCATGAACTGGGCCGGCCCGACGTTCACCGACAGCGGCGGTTTCCAGGTGATGTCGCTCGGCGCCGGCTTCAAGAAGATCCTCGCCATGAACACCAACGGCCTCGAGGACGATGATGTGATCGCTGAGGGCAAAACCCGATTGGCTCACGTCGACGAGGACGGTGTGACCTTTAGGTCGCATATAGACGGGTCTGAGCACCGCTTCACACCTGAGTTCTCCATGCAGATCCAGCATGGGCTGGGCGCGGACATCATCTTCGCGTTTGACGAATGCACCACGCTGATGAATACCCGCAACTACCAGGAGCAGTCGGTTGCCCGGACTCAGCGATGGGCCGCTCGCTCCTTGGCCGAACATCTACGCCTGACCAGCGAGCGGGCGCCCCGGCCATACCAAGCCCTGTTTGCGGTGGTGCAGGGTGCCCAATACCAGGATCTACGCCGGCAGGCGGCGCGTGATCTTGTGTCGCTGGGCAGTGACCGATCAGGGTTCGACGGCTATGGCATCGGAGGAGCGTTGGAGAAGGACAACCTCGGCACCATCGTCCGGTGGGTCGCTGAGGAGTTGCCCGTGGACAAGCCTCGTCATCTGCTGGGTATCTCGGAGCC